>JAFYJW010000001.1 GCA_017537925.1 Synergistes sp.
CGGCGTGGTTATGCGCAGGCTGTCCCCTTATATCTGCAGAACTCTTGGAATGGCTGTTACTCAGTTATCGGAAATCTCACCTATATTGGAAGCTTTTATAGAATGTGCAAAAAAAGTCTTTAACAGAGAAAGGGGACGCAAAGAATAAACTAAAATATCCGGCATAATATCATGACCGAAACGGTCATTGAAAATTATATCCGGGAATCTGTCTTTCAGGCGCGGTTTTTAACAACCCCGCCGCGCTTTTTTGCCGCTTTTGTATAAAGAAAACTCCGGGCTTAGCCTGGAGTTTTCTTTTAAAGTATTCACAGATATAAGCAGTGGAAAGCCTTTGAACTCCCCACTGTTATATTTAAACTGTTTAATTAGAGATTTCCTATGCTTGCCACCATAACGGCCTTGATCGTGTGCATGCGGTTCTCGGCTTCGTCGAACTGTCTTGCATAGCGTGATTCAAAAACTTCTTCCGTCACTTCATTGCCTTTTACGGCTGGGAGGCAGTGCAGGAAGATGACGTTGTCGTTGCCCGTCGCTTTGATAAGCTTCATGTTGACCTGATAGGGCTTGAGAAGTTTTTTGCGCTCTTCCGCCTTTGCCTCTTCGCCCATCGACGCCCAAACATCCGTGTAGATGACGTCGGCGCCCTTGACGGCAGCTTTCGGGTCATCGGTTATTTCAATAGTGGCGCCTGACTCGCACTCTTCCGCTATCTTTTTGCACTCGGCCACAAGTTCCTTTGATGGGAAGAGTTCTTTGGGCGCACAGGTGACGAAATGCATTCCCATTTTTGCCGCGCCTATCATAAGCGAGTTGGCAACGTTATTGCGTCCGTCGCCGATAAAAACAAATTTTATCCCCTTGAGGTGACCGAAGTTCTCACGAACGGTCATGAAATCGGCAAGGACCTGCGTGGGGTGATAGTCATCAGTCAGGCCGTTCCATACGGGGACTCCGGCGTATTTTGCGAGATCCTCAACGACTTTCTGGCTGAAGCCGCGGAATTCTATGCCGTCGAACATGCGCCCTAAAACGCGGGCTGTGTCTGCGACGTCTTCCTTATGGCCGAGTTGGATGTCGTTCTTGCCGAGATATTCGGGATGTCCGCCTTCGTCGATGGCAGCCACGGTGAATGCACAGCGCGTGCGTGTCGACGGTTTTTCAAATATAAGGGCGACGTTCTTGCGGTCAAGAAGATTTCCTTTTATACCGGCGCGTTTTTTGTTCTTAAGATCCGTGGCCAGGTTGATCAAATACATGATCTCTTCCGGAGTGTGGTGCTTAAGAGATATCAGGTTGCGGTTGCGAAGATTTACTGCCATGACTGAAAAGATCCCCTTTCTGTTTTTTGCTTTCTTTATAGAAAGTATTTTATTGTTTTTGATTCTTTTGTAAATAGCCGCCGGCTTGCGCTACACCGGCATCCTGTTGAGCGGCATCGACATGCAGCGCGGGCCGCCGCGGCCCCTTCCGAGTTCCGGGGCTTCCAGTTCAAGGACTTCTATGCCGTTGTCCCGCAGAATCTTTGACGCGTTGGTATTGCGGTTATATGTCATCACCCGGCCCGGGGCCACGGCCAGCGTATTGCAGCCGTCGTGCCACTGTTCACGTGCCATATCGGCTTTATCGGCGCCCTGCATCTTTATCAGGCGCATCTTATCAAAGCCGAGGTCTGCTGCAATGTCATGCTCCCAATCCGTGCTCTGCACGACTGACTGAATTATCCCGCCGTCGTCGTAATCCAGCTTCCAGACTCTTAAATAATCAAGCAGCGGCGGGTATATGCAGAAAGCGTCTCTGTCTACCATCGTAAATACGGTGTCAAGATGCATGCAGTAACGTTTTTTGGGAATCTCAAAGGCATATATGCGCTTGATCGATGTGCGCGTGGAAAGGTTCCTGCCGATGCGCTGGACAGTCGCGGGCGACGTGCGCTGCGAAACGCCTATTGCGACTGCTTTGTCCGAAAGAACCAGCACGTCTCCTCCTTCGACCTTTTGCGGCCATACTTCGTCCTGCGCATCGCCGAAGAGGATATGCATCCCGCTGAACCTCGGGTGATAGTTAGTGATATATTTCCAGTAAAGCGGCTCGATGCGGCGTGCCTCAAAGGTCATCTGACCTATGATTATGCCGCTTGCGACCGTGATGGCGGGGTCTCTTTGGAAGTACAGGTTAGGTATCGGGTGGATTATGAACTCGCTTCCGTTATCAACGCAGGAAATGAGGCTGAGATTGGCGCAGTTGCAGATATCCCTGACTTCTTTGCGAGTATAGCCGGCTATCAGATGGTCAGCTAATTCTATCGCCGGAATATTCATAAGTTCGGTGATAAAGGCTTCGCTGAGTCTGCGGTCGAGACATTCGAACCTGAAAAGATCCTTTATCAGTTTTTCACGAACAGGGAGCTGCTCCATAACCTGTGCAAGGCATTCGTTGAAATACAGGACTTCGGTCCCTTCGTTCCTGAGCATCTCGGCGAACTTATCGTGCTCTTCCCTTGCGCGCTCAAGCCACAGAAGGTCGTCGAAGAGCAGTTCGTCCATGTTTTCTATCGTTAGCCTGTCGATCTCCATGCCGGGCTTGTGCAGCATTACCTGCTTGAGTTTGCCCGTCTCTGATAGTACACTGAAATTGCATGTCTGGTTCATTTTTACACCTCCTGAAAGTTAAATAGCCTTGTTAAAACAACAGCATGTTTAGAGGATAAAAAAGATTAAACAGCAATGCTAAGCTGTATATTATATTATATTCAAACAGCTCTGCAGTCAATATATATAATATACTTGTCTAAACTAATTAAATGTTATGGTTTACACGGAGAATCTCACGGCGGACAGTTTCTTCAAATGTATCCATAGTTCCGCGGCATACAAAGGAGCCCTTTCTGAAGAAAATAAATCCGCCGGGACTTCCTGCAATTCCGAAGTCTGCGTGCGCGGCTTCCTTAGGGCCGTTCACTTCGCACCCCATTACCGCTATCGTAAGGCCTGTGCAGGCCTCCGGGGGGACTATGCCGCGAAGTTTATCGACAAGTTCGGCTACTTCTATTCTCCTTCTTCCGCATCCCGGACAGCTGACAAGCTGCCAGCCGCGGTGACGGAGCATCAGAGCGGACAGTATGCTGTATCCGGTCTTTACTTCTTCTGCTGCGCTGCCTGTAAGGCTTACACGCAGAGTGTCGCCTATGCCCTGTGAAAGCATGAGCGCTATGCCTGCCGCGCCTTTTACTATGCCGGAGTTTCCGCACCCGGCTTCGGTTATGCCGATATGTACGGGAAACGGATATCTCTCCGAAAGCAGTGCGTTTGCACGGAGCGTCTCGGCTATCGATGAGGATTTTGCCGAGATGATGATATTCTCAAAGCCGTTCTTAAGCAGCAGAGCGAGCTGCTCTTCAACCGCGGATGCAAGCGCAGCACCGCGGTCTCCGTTAGCCGAGGCAAGCTGCGCGTTGTTTAACGAGCCTCCGTTTGCGCCTATGCGTATTACCGCGCCTTTTTCTTTTGCAGCGGATATGACTTCCGCAAGAGCCGCGGAACCGCTCATGTTGCCGGGATTTATCCTTATAGCAGGCACGCCTGCGGAGAGCGCCGCAAGCGCTGTCCGGTGATTGAAATGGATATCGGCCATCAGCGGGAGGTCTGTGCTCTTTACAAGCTCGGCAAGCGCCGGCGCAAGGGATGCGTCAGGAAGCGCGACTCTTGCAAGTTCGCATCCTGCTTTTAAAAGCAGCCCGCATTCGGAAACGCAGCCGCTGATATCCTCCAGCCGTGTCTTAAGCATGCTTTCAACACGTACAGGTGCTCCGCCGCCTATCTCAAGCCCTTTTATGCGGACGCTTTTGATGCTTGCCATGACCGCTCCTTAATGCATCAGCCGGTATATATCCTTACCGGTGACAAGGGCTATAAGTGCAAGAAGAATTATATAGCCCGCATAATGTATCATTGTTTCTATCCTTTCGGGGACCTTGCGGTGCGTGACAACTTCGATAAGGATAAATATCAGGCGCCCGCCGTCAAGCGCGGGGAACGGCAGAAGATTCAGGAGTCCGAGGTTGAGATTGACTACACCCAAAAATGCTATAAATGCCCAGAAGCCTTCGCGGAAAGCGTTTCCCGCCATAGACGCGATTCCTACAGGCCCCGTGACGTCGGCTTTGATTCTGCCGGTTATAGTCAAATAAAGACTGCGCAGTATCTCTATGCTCATATCCCATGAATACCGGAAGGATTTTGAAAGAGCTTTGAGCGGCGGGAATTTTTCAAGCACAGGCTGTATGCCTAAGAGCCGCGCGCCACTCTCGGCATTTTCCGGTATGGTTATCGAGTAGGTCGTTTCGTGCCCGCCGCGTTCTATAACAATTTCAAACAGGTCGTTTTTCTTGTTTTCATTCAGGATGTTTTTTCTTATATCCGACCAGCTTTTAAGCTCATTGCCGTCAATGCTTTTTATTATGTCGCCGCTTTTCAGTCCGGCGGCGTATGCCGGAGAATCATCCATAACTTTCCCGATCGTCGCAGTTTCCAAATTAAATACACCGCATCCGGCAAGATAAAAAGCTGTGATAAGCCATGCAAGCAGTATATTTACCGACGCTCCGGCGGCAATTATGAAAGCCCTCTCCCACGGCCTTTTGTGAAGCAGCGAGCGCGCAGGATCCACGTGCGTCTCTTCAGTTTCATCATCTGCATCTTCGCCTTCAAGTTTGACAAAGCCGCCTATCGGGAATGCCCTTATCGAATACTGCGTTTCTCCCCTCTTCGTGCTTAAGAGTTCGGGGCCCATGCCGAACGAGAATTCATGCACCAGAACATTTCTGAGCTTTGCCGCAAGAAAATGTCCGCCCTCATGTGAGATCACGCATATGCCTATTACTATCAGAAATGAAACGATACTGAGCAACTATATTTTCCTCCGTTTTTTGCATAGCTCGTCAGCGGCTCTTTCTCCCTCGGATGTGAGTGCTGCGGCGTCTTCGAGCGTTTTGGGGGCGGGACCGGAATACCCCTCCAGAACATCCGTGATCACGCCTGCTATGTCGGTAAATTTTATCTCATGATTCAGGAAATGTCTGACCGCGCTCTCGTCGGCGCCCACAAGCAGCGCAGGCATTGCACCGCCTGATCTGCCGGCAATGCGTGCGGCTGAATAGCAGGGGAAACGCGTTTCGTCTATCTCGCGGAATTCCAGCTTCCACTCGTTCGGCTCAAGCGGGGAAAGCACTCTTTCCGCGGCAGGGAGCCGATGCGGCCATGCAAGCGCCGCTGCGGCGGGCAGCCGCATATCCGCCCGGGAAAGAAGCATCCGTACCGTGCCGTCAATAAATTCCGCCATCCCGTGGACATGCGAACTCGGATGGATCAGGGCGCCGACTTTTTCGTCAGGCAGGCCGAAGAGCTGCATAGCTTCGATGCATTCAATGCCCTTGTTCATAAGAGTTGCGCTGTCTATAGTTATTTTTGCGCCCATTTTCCACACAGGATGCTTCAGCGCAGCTTCGGGGGAAATATCCTTCATTTGCTCCAGGGTAAGATCTTTGAACGGGCCTCCGGATGCTGTGAGCCATATGCGCGAGACTTCTTCTTCGGGCACATCGCGCAGACACTGCCAGACCGCGCTGTGTTCGCTGTCTATCGGGCGGAGCTGGTCTTTCCTGCGTACAAGAGGCATGACCCACGGTCCCGCAACGACGATACTCTCTTTATTTGCGAGAGAAACGTCTATGCCGCGCGAAAGAGCTTTTTGAAGAGCGGGAATCGCAGCCACGCCTGAAGATGCAAATACCGCATGGTCGATGCTTTCATCCGACACTATTTCGGAAAGCGCACGCAGACCTGTAAGGCATCTGAAGCCTTCTTCTTTCCAGCAGCCGCTCTCAGGTTCGGTCAGACAGAGTATCTCCGCATTGAATCTTCTTCCGAGTTCAGTTAATTTTTTTGCGCTGCTCCCTGCGGCAAGAGCCCTCACCGAAAAAATTTCCGGAAAGCGGGCGCATATATCAAGAACAGCCCCGCCTACGCATCCGGTAGCGCCTATGACCGCAAGATTTATCTTTTTCATGCTATCCTACAAGTTCAAATATAACAAAAGCGATCGTGCCGTTTACGAGAATGCTGTCAAATCTGTCCAGAAGGCCGCCGTGTCCCGGAATGAGAGCGCCGGTATCCTTAACTCCGGCCTCGCGCTTCATGACCGATTCGCCTAAATCGCCCAACTGCCCAGCTATGCCGCAGATAAGGCCCATCAAAAGGAGCGGTATCGGGGGAAAAGAGAAGATCAGAGCCATAAGCCCGCCGCACATAAGGCTCGCCGCCGCGCCGCCGAAGAAGCCTTCCCATGTCTTGTGCGGGCTCACCCGGCTGCAGAGAAGATTCTTTCCGAGGTGACTGCCTACAAAATAAGCCGCCACGTCGCAGCTCCATGTGCAGAGGAAAAGAGTTGTCAGAAACATCGCGCCAAGTTCCCTGGAGCGGATCAGAATCATAAATGACCACGGCAGAACGACATAGGCAATCCCCGCAACGGTCGTACCCATCGAAGCGACCGCGTCGCTCTCGCCGGACACCTGATGCTTGAGTACCTCAAGGAAGAGCGCGATAAACGCAACTGCGGATATCGAACAGAGCATCACAGATACGTTCATAAAACCAAGCGCCGTGCCGAGCAGCAGAAAAAGGCCTGAAAGAAGCATAAGCGTCTGTGACGTCCTCACACGCTCCGCCTGCAGCTTGTAAAACTCATGCAGCGACATCATAGCTATCAGAATGACTATCGCGCTCCAGTAAATACCGCCCAGGATGATGCCGCCGATAACTATAAGAACGATAAAAATACTGCTGAGAGCCCTTATCTTCAGGTCAGGACTCGATGTAAAAAACTGCTTAAGCTTTTCCATACCGACGCTCCCTCTCATAATAATTGCGAACAGCTTCTTCAAGGCTGTTTTTATCGAAGTCCGGCCAGTACTGCCGCGTAAAATAATATTCGCTGTAGGAGCTTTGCCAGAGCCAGAAATTGCTGAGACGCATCTCTCCGCTCGTACGTATTATAAGATCGGGATCAGGTACGTCAGGAAGGTAAAGGCTGCGCCTGAATACTTCTGCCGTTACAGGCGTTTTTGTTCCCTGTGAGATTATCCTGTTGACGGCGTCAAGTATCTCCTGGCGTCCTCCGTAATTGAAGCAAATGATAAGATTGCGCTCGCTGTATATCTTGGTCGTTTCTTCGACCTCACGCAGAATCCCGGCTATGTCCTCCGGCAGCGCAGCGATGTTTCCGGCAAAGCGCACACGGCATTTTTCCTTGCAGAGTTCGGAGAGTTTTGCGCGCATATAATAGCGGAAGAGTCCCATCAGACCCTTGACTTCGCTCTGTGCCCGCTTCCAGTTCTCAGTGGAAAAAGCGTAAAGAGAGATATATGGAATATCAAGGTCTTTTGCGGCGCGCATCACTCTCTCGACAGCGCGCACCCCCGCATGGTGCCCCATTACGCGCGGCAGATGCTTTTCCCTGGCCCACCGCCCGTTACCGTCCATGATTATCGCAACGTGTTTGATCTTGTCAGCCGGCATTATTGCCCTCCTGCTCCGAATATGTCATCTGCGAGGCGTCCTGTCGCCTTTACCTCGTCCCAGCGGCGCTTTACTTCCTGTATATCCATCCATGTAAGATCTTTCGGGCTTCCTTTTGTCCTGCTCTGATTGCGCAGCAGATAACTCGGGTGGAACATCGGCATGACAGCCATCCCCCGCCATTCGAACCAACGGCCGCGCAGCTTGGTTATCCCCTCGTTCGTCTGGAGTATCCAGCGCATCGGAGTGTTGCCGAGCAGCACGATAAGCAGAGGGTCTATCAGCATTATCTGAGTCTGAAGATGTTTGTCGCAGAGGACCGTCTCCTGCGGGGCCGGAACTCTGTTCTCCGGCGGACGGCATTTCACTATATTCGTTATATAGACCTCGCTCCGGTTTATGCCTGCAGCAGAAAGTATCTGAGTCAGAAGCTGGCCTGCTCTTCCTACAAAAGGCAGCCCCTGGGCGTCTTCATCAGCGCCGGGGCCTTCTCCTATAAAAAGCAGCTTTGAGTTCGGATCCCCGTCTCCGAAAACGACCTTCGTGCGCGTGGAAGCAAGCGGACACGCGCGGCATTCCATCGCCTCTGCGCGCGCTTTTTCCCACAGTACTTTTCTGCAGGCCGCTCTTTCTTCATCGGAGAGTTTTAACAGCAGCTTTCTTTCGTCGCTCATACCTTTACCTCCGAAATAATCACATCAACGCCCCTGACGTCCAGTCCCGTAAAATAACGCAGGCTTGTTGCTATGCGGTTTTTCAGGAGAGAAGCCACGTCTATAAGCTTCTTATCCCCGAGCATCGCCACGATCTTCACTTCTATATGCAGCGCGTCTTCATCCGGGGTCACGCTTACCTCGTTCACTTTGGCTATCTGTACCGTTCTTCCGGATATAAAAGATACAAGCTCTTCTATTGCCTCCGGCTCGATATGGACGTTGCCGTAAAAGCTGAAGGGCGGGCGCACAATCGTCTTTTCTCCCTCGCGTTTGTCTTTTGATTTCCAAAAGACTCTGAGCTGCCCTACGAGCTTGCCTGCGAAGTTTTTCCGCACAAGGACATGTGACACGGGTATGACATGCTGTCCCTTGTTGAAGCGTTCGTTGCGCGCTTTAAGTATCTCTTCGGGCGTGGCTACGTCTTCGATATGGACGATCTGGGACGGGGAAGGCATCCCGAGCCGCCTTAAAATCTTCAGCGCCATATCGTCTGACGTGGCAATGACCATTACACGCGCCGGAGCCGCAGTCCTGAAATAAGATATAACCTCACGGCGGTGGTCTTCAAACTCAAAAAGGGCCCTTCTGATGGCGCTTACCTGATTTCTCTCGGATTTCGCGCTTTTGCCGCATACTATGCTGCCCTTATAAATAACAAGGCCGTCGTCGATTATATAATCCGCGTCAAGCAGCGACGCGACAAGCTGAGCGCGCTGGCTCTTGCCTGTGCCGGCCGCGCCTACGAATGCCGATGTCGTGATGCTGCTGTTAACGTTTGATTCCTTCATGCCCGCTTTTTACCGTTGATCGGTATATGATATCTCCGCGCCGAGAGAGCGAAGCTTCTCAATAAGTTCTTCATATCCGCGCCATACATGATGCAGGCCGCTTACAGTGCTTTCTCCGGCGGCGGCAAGTGCAAGAAGTATCAGCGCGGCTCCGGCGCGCAGGTTCGAAGAGCAGACCTCGGCTCCTGAAAGCGCCGGGACGCCAGTAATTATTGCCACATTATCCTGCACTTCGATCTTCGCGCCCATCTTCTTGAATTCGTTTATATGCATAAGACGGGAATCGAAGACGCTTTCATGTATGACGCTCGTTCCTGAGGCAAGCGTAAGCGCCGCCATCATCTGCGGCTGGACGTCCGTCGGGAAACCGGGATAAGGCATGGTCTTGACAGTAATGCCTTTGAGAGGCCCGTCCGCTTTTGCTGTTATCTCGTCACCGAAAACATCTATCGCCGCGCCCGCTTCTTCAAGTTTGTTCAATATCGCTTCCATAAAGCCGGAAGAAATGCCCTTCACGGTGACGGCTCCTTTTGTGATGACGCCTGCTATGAGGTAAGTCGCAGCCTCGATGCGGTCAGGTATTATCTCGCCTGTCGCTGAATGCAGCGAAGCGGCTCCGTTTATGCGTATCGTCTCCGTACCGTCGCCTCTTACGGGAGAGCCCATCAGGCGCAGTATCTCGGCAAGGTTTACTATTTCCGGCTCTTTCGCAGCGTTTTCTATAAAGGTCGTTCCTTCGGCAAGCGCCGCTGCCATCATAAGATTTTCGGTAGCGCCGACCGACGGATAATCAAGCGTTATCGTGGTTCCCTTAAGACGCCCCGCGGCAGCTTCGACCGCACCTGACTTAAGTTCTATGTCGGCTCCCATTTTTGCGAGTCCTTTAAGATGGAAATCAAGCGGTCTGCTTCCCAGCACGCATCCGCCGGGCAGCGGCAGATGAGCGCGGCCGCAGCGTGCGACCAGAGGACCAAGCACAAGAGAGGATGCCCTCATCTTTCGTACAAGTTCGACAGGCGTTTCGGTCTTGAGTTTCTCAGGCACGTCGATCTTCATGCTGTGGCCGCTGAAAGTTACGGACGCGCCAAGATCGGAAAGAAGGTCGCACATCGTGCGTATATCATGCAGATCCGGCACTCCTTCAAGAGAGAGCGTGCCGTCTTTCAGAAGTATGGAGGCGGCCATTACAGGCAGAGCGGCATTCTTCGACCCCTGTACGTCCACGGTGCCGTGCAGTTTAGCGCCTCCCTTTATTTTCATTGTTTCAGGCATTATATTCATCGTGCAGTTTTCCTTCGTCTGGTTATCGATCAAGAAGGCTTTCTTTCAGTGTTTTGACTATCCTGACGGAAGCGGCGCCGTCTCCGAACGGCTGTGCCTCGCACTTCTTCTTTACGGCTTCTATTGCCTCAGGACTGCCGAGCAGTCTGAGCGCGGCGGAAAGAATCCTTTCCCTGTCCACGCCGACCAGGATGCCGCTCCCATGTTCAACGGCCTCAGGCCTTTCCGTGACGTCACGGAGTATCAGAACGGGCTTCTTTATCGCGGAGGCTTCTTCCTGTACTCCGCCGCTGTCGCTCAGTATAAATTCCGAAGCGTTCATTGCCCATATAAAATCCGGGTAGTCAAGAGGATCGCATAGGACGACCCGCGGGTGTCCCTGAAGATGCTTTCTGATGATCTCTCTGACAGCCGGATTTTTGTGCATCGGGATTACCATCCATATATCGGGGTGTGCGTTCAGTATTTCAGTGAGCGCCTCGCATATCCCTTCAAGCGGCTTTCCCCATGACTCGCGGCGGTGCGCAGTGACCAGAAGGAAGCGTGCGTTCTTCGGCAGTGCTGAAAGATCCCTGCATTCCGGAACGGTGCGTTTTGATATCGTATAGAAGAGCGCGTCTATCACGGTATTGCCGGTAACAGTGACGGCACTTTCCGGAATACCGTCCTTTATGAGATTTTCGGCTGCAAGCTTTGTAGGCGCAAACCCCCATGTTATTATCTTGTCCACAAGTACCCGGTTCATCTCTTCCGGAAAAGGCAGACGCATATTGCCGCTGCGGAGCCCGGCTTCGACATGCCCCACCGGGATGCCGCGGTAAAAGGCCGCAAGCCCTGCGGCAAACGTCGTGGAAGTGTCTCCGTGCACAAGGACAGCCGCAGGCTGAGTGTCGTCAAAATACTGTCCGGCCCCAGTGAGTACGGAAGATGTTATATGATCCAGCGACTGGCGCTCTTTCATTATATTGAGATTTCTGTCGGCAGAAAGGCCGAAGAAATCGAGAACCTGATCAAGCATTGCCGCATGCTGACCGGTAGCAAGTATGCGCACGTCAAAAGAAGCGTCGTCTGCGAGAGCTTTGACCACCGGGGCCATCTTGATCGCTTCCGGCCTTGTCCCTACGACACAAATGACTCTTTTCTTCTCCATCGCGGCTTCCTCCAGATCAGAAAATGTTAAAAAAAGGCAGGCCGAGCAGACGAACGCCGGCCGCAAGAATAAGCGCATGTGCCGCGCCCATTATTGCAAGCGCAGCTGATTTTGGCAGTCCGAAATCCTGCAGTTTATGGTGCAGATGCCCTCTGTCGGGCTCAAAAGGAGATTTCCCGTTAAGGATGCGTCTTGTCATAGCGACAAGGGTGTCTATTACAGGAATCCCGCCGAAGAGCAGCAGCAGTACCGCAAGATATACGGGATTTTTCCCGAATATATGCGGGAAAATGCTCCATGCAAGCTGTGACGAACAGATATATCCCAAAAGAGTGCTGCCTCCGTCACCAAGAAATGTCCTGGGCTGCGGAAAGTTCCAGAGAAGCACTCCGAAGACCAGCCCGCTCAGCGGAAGCCACGCCGGCGCTCCGCCGACCGCGAGCGCGCAGAGCGACGTTATAAGCGTCATAGTAAGGCAAAGTCCGTCCATGCCGTCAATGAGGTTATACGCGTTTGTGGCGCCTGTGACCCACAGTATGAAAAGACCTCTTTGCCACAGCGGCACCGGAAGCGGGAATATGACCCACATAGCCGCCATGAAATGAAACGCAAGGCGGATAAGAGGCGGCAGCGGATGCATATCATCCATATAGCCGACGATAAAAATAAGAGAAGCTCCGGTAGCTATATAAGGCACCTCAACCCCGGGGTTCCCGGTAAAGAGGGCCCATATCAGATATCCGCTCCACAGCACGAGTCCTGCGCCGCGCGGCATTATGCTCTTATGTTTCTTTCTTCCCCCCGGTTTGTCAAGCAGCCTGAATTTCTGAGCAAGCGCGATGGCCACAGGCGTACCGACAAGTCCCCATATAAATGTTAAAAGGGTAAAAAGGTAAATTGAGAGCAATTCAAAAATTCCTCTTAAAAGCTATTTTGTTCCGAACAGTCTGTCACCCGCATCCCCAAGACCAGGGACTATGTAGCCGTGGTCATTCAGATGGCTGTCTACAGCGGCGACGAATATATCGATATTCGGATGTGCCTCATGGAACGCCGCTATGCCTTCCGGCGCTGCGATAAGGGATACCAGCGATACTTTTCTGCCGCCTCTCTCCATGATATGGCTGACCGCGGCCGCGGCCGACCCTCCGGTCGCAAGCATGGGATCAACGACGAATATCTCTCTTTCGGAAATATCGGAGGGCAGCTTGCAGTAGTAATCCACAGGTTTAAGCGTCTTGGGATCCCTGTAAAGCCCTATGTGGCCGACCTTGGCGTTGGGTATCAGCTTCAAAATGCCTTCGACCATCCCGAGTCCCGCGCGGAGCACGGGAACAATGGCGAGCTTCTTGCCTGAAAGTGTAAAAACGTTTGTTTTTTCTATCGGCGTTTCGATCTCGATCTCTTCAAGCGGCAGATGGCGGGTAACTTCATAGACCATGAGTCCTGCCACTTCCTGAACGAGGTCGCGGAAATCCTTGGAGGAGGTGTTTCTGTTTCTCATAAGCCCTAATTTGTGTCTTACGAGCGGATGATCGATCACGACAGTGCGCCCGCCGCCTGAAGAAGCCTCGGGCTTTTTGCTGTTTTCATTCTCGTAGGCCGTTATCTTATCCAGACGGAAAGCGTGGCGTCCGCCCTCAAAGGGTTCGTCCAGCCATGCGGCTGTGATATCACGCGCAACATCGGCGCCTGTGACGCGCGCGCCGAGAACGAGCACGTTCGCGTCGTTGTGTCTGCGGCTCATAACGGCCGTAAAATGATCATGGCAGAGAGCAGCGCGGACGCCGTGTACTTTATTCGCCGATATGCTCATGCCTATGCCCGTGCCGCATACCAGTACGGCGCGCTCGGCCTTATGCGTAGCCACCGCTTCGGCCGCCTTGAAACCCCAGTCCGGGTAGTCGACCTTCACTTCGGCAGAAGAAGTCCCGAAGTCAATTACCTCACAGCCTCTTTCAGCAAGGTATTTTTTAATCTCTTCCTTAAGTACATATCCGGCGTGATCGGCAGCTACTGCGACTTTCATAATCATTCCTCCGTATTGATATTTTATTTTAAAATTTTCTGCAAAATTTCTCCGGAGAGCGTGTACGGATCGTGTTTTCTGGCGGACAGTCCCTCCATAAGCTCATCGGTGCGGCGCTCTTTCCATACTTTTTCGGCGATCGAGGATATCTCGCCGCGCAGCACGGCTTCAACTTCCATTTCAAGCTGCGACCAGCGGCGGCGTTTGCCCTCCTCGCTGTGAGACAGATATTCCGAATGTCCGTTTATCTTTTCAACGACTTCCTCAACGCCCGTATTCTTCTGCGATGATACCAGCAGTACAGGCGGAATCCATTCCCTTTCCGCAAGCATCTTCAGCATTACCTGGACGTCTGCGGCTACTTTGTCGGCGCCCTCCCTGTCTGCTTTGTTGACAACGAAGATGTCGGCTATTTCCATGATTCCGGCTTTCATTATCTGAACGTCGTCGCCCATTCCCGGGGTAAGCACAAGACATACAGTGTCAGCGATCTTTACTATATCCACCTCGGACTGTCCTACGCCGACCGTTTCTATAATAACTACGTCGTAGCCGCATGCGTCCAGTATCAGCGCGCCTTCATGCGTGCTTCTGCTCACGCCGCCCAGGTTGCCCCTGGAGCCCATGCTGCGTATGAAGACACCCTCTTCAACTGCGTGATCCTGCATACGCAGGCGGTCTCCGAGGATGGCGCCGCCCGTGAAAGGGCTTGACGGGTCGATCGCTATGACGCCGACCTTCTTGCCTTCGGAACGGAAGCGGGCTATCAGTCTGTTTACGAAGCTGCTTTTGCCGGCCCCCGGACTGCCGGTTATGCCTATCACATGCGCCCTGCCTGTCATCGGGTACACGGACTTCATGATATCTTTTGTATCAGAGCTTTCAGCTTCCACAAGGGTTATCAGGCGTCCTACCGCCCTTACGTCACCCGCCGCGGCACGTTCAAGCAGACTATTCATGAATTAAACTCTCCCCGTTCATCGATTTCAAAATTAAAAAACGTGTTTTAAAATTTATCCTTTTTTAAACAGGATATCGATTCCGGCAAAACTGTAAAAGCCAAGACCTATCGACGCAGCAAAAGTAAAGCCAAGGACGATTCGCAGATATGTCACCCACATCTCATTGCCGGGCCATTTCCCGGACTGGATATTGACTATCATCCTGGCAAGAAAAAGCGAAACGCCGAAGAGCAGCAGTGCTACGAAAGCCTGAATATTAACAGATGGTATATTTTTAAAAAGATCCGCCAAGCTGCAAATCACCCTTCCGGCGCTGAATGCACAAAAAAGAGAGGGATTATTTCCCTCTCTTAATAATAACTCTTAAATCAACAACTGTCATTGATTTTTTTGCTTTTACATGGCTGAAAGAAGAACCGGATTCTGAGATTTCTCTTCGTGTATCTGCCGCAGCGCGGCGACGCATATCTCAAGGGCGCGCTTGCCGTCCTTTATGCCGACCTTTGGCTGCAGGCCGTCGCGCACGCATGATATGAAATGCTGCAGCTCCATCTTTAGAGGCTCGGTTTTCGGGAATACAGGATGCTCCAAGATCTCGACTATGCTTCCGTCGCTTTCTCTTACGCATCTCTGAACGGTTATGTCCTGCGTCGCAAAGTCTACCGTGACGACTCTCTCCGGTTCTGTTATCTCCATCTGCCGCTGACGTTTTTCGCTTACGCGGCTCACGAGTATCTGGGCCATCGCGCCGTTGGCGAAGCAGAGCTGTACCGAGGCGATATCCTCATGGTCTGTGCGTATGCATCGCCCTATCGCGGATATCGATATCAGGTCGGAGTTGATCATGGAGAGTATTATGTCGACGTCATGAATCATAAGATCAAGGACGACTCCGACGTCGCTTATGCGTGGAGAAAACGGGCCGATTCTGCGTGTCTGTATGAAATACGGATCTTTAATGAATTCGCGTGCATGCTCCACCGCGCTGTTGAAGCGTTCTATATGCCCTACCTGGAGGATGACTTTCTTATCGAGTGCAAGGTTCAGCAGCTTTTCGGCTTCGTCAACGCTCGTCGTTACGGGTTTTTCGACAAGCACGTGCACGCCCCGCTCCATCGCGGCCTTTGCGGTCTCATAATGCCTGCTTGTCGGGACAACGATGCTTACGGCGTCGGGACGCGCCTTGTCAAGAAAAGCCTCGATGCTGCCGTATGCGGGCACGCCGAGCGGCTCGGCTATAGTCTGTGCGCGTTCCTCGTTTACGTCCACAACGCCGACCAGCTGTGCGCCCAATATCTCTGTATATACTCTTGCGTGATGCATGCCGAGATGTCCTACCCCGACGACTCCCACACGTATATTTTCCATATCGCTTCACCTCTCGGCCGTCATATGTTCACATCAGGCCTTATAAAATTTTCACATTAAATTCAGGTTTTTTGGCATTCCGGCAAGAAGAAAAATTCTTTTTTCGGCGTCTCCCGCGCGGTATGAATAAAAAAGATCGCGGCAGCATGAAGTGCAGCAGTCAAATGTATAAATATTTTCTGCCGGAACGCCAAAAGCCAAGATCTGAGAAGCTATCTCCTTTTTCAGGTCAAACCTGAAATATTCTTCTTCCTCGAATACGCTCTCCGCTGAAAAAAGCTTCGACGCTTTTACGGCGGAAGGATCGTCTTTTCTGCGCGAATAGCACTCCGCCCCGATTCCCGGGCATATCCATGCCCATATCCTGTTTTTATCAAAATGACCGAATCTTTGCCGAGCGTTTGACAGAGCGGCTGCCGCTATATTCTGCAGAGTTCCCTTAAAGCCGGAATGCAGCAGATAAAGCCACGGCTCTTCGGCAATTCCGGCCGTCACAACCGGAACACAGTCGGCAAAGCGCAGGCTCGCAAATGCCGAAGAAAGCTCTGCCAGCAGAACGCCGTCAGCCTCAGGACGCAGCGGAAGTGAGTTGTTTTTATCCGCTGTTATGATATTCGTCCCGTGTACCTGAAGAGGGGCGACAAGAGGGACATTACCGTATTCTTCTGCGAGGACGCGCCATACCTTTTCCGGGTCGCCTGCCGCTTCGTCGTTCATCTTTCCTTTTGCGTAAAGCCTGGCAAAAAAGTATCTGCGAAGCTGCTGCGGCATTTCAAGATCTATGACGACGCCGCGGTCTTCATGTGTGACTTTAAAGCCCGGAAAGTTCATTGAGATGCTCCTTTACATATCCGACAAGAAAGAGGCTGCCGCAGCATAAAAGCGGCAGGTCATCAGCAAGAGCCGCGTTTATCGCGTCAACGGGGTCGTTAAAACTGCCCATTGCTTCAAGACCTTCTTTTTTTGCCATATTCAGCATTTCACCGGCTTTTAATGACCGCGCGCAGCCGGGCACTTCCGTGCAGTACATCACGGCCCCCGTGCCGCTCAGATATGAGAGCGCCCTGCCTGTTTCCTTATCTCTCATCATAGCGATAACGACGTTTACGCGTTTTCCGGGAAGCAGTTCTCTGATCGTCTGAGCTATTCTTCGCATAGCGTGAGGATTATGTCCCCCGTCTATCAAAAAGGGCTGCTTCTGCGATATCACTTCCATGCGTCCCGGCCATCTGACGGACGAAATGCCGTCACGTACCGTTTCCTGAGTTATCTTCGGAAAATCCTTTTTCAGTATATTTGCCGCGGCCGCGGCAAGGGAAACGTTTTCAGGCTGGAAAGTCCCGACAAGAGGCGTATGGTATCTGTTTTCGGGCAAGTCGGGCCCTTTCAGCGTAAAATCAGAGCCCGAGAGCGAATATGAAACGCCTGTTATACTGTAATCAATCGAAAGTATCTGCGGCAGCGCGCCGCTTTTGCGGACCGCCGCAAGAAAACGTTCGTTCAGTTTGCTGTCTCCCGCAAAGAGCGCGGGCTTCCCCTTTCGCATTATCGCAAATTTTTCGTCGGCAATCTTTTCGATGCTGTCTCCCAGATACTCCGTGTGATCCATGCCGATAGGAGTTATAACGCTGAGTCTTACGTCTTTCAGTATATTTGTCGCGTCAAGGCGTCCTCCCATGCCGGTCTCAAATATCGCGGCGTCAGGCTTTTCTTCCGAAAGAATCATAATTGCAGCTGCCGTCGCAAGCTCAAAATATGTCGGCAGATTCCCGTTTTTAAAATAGTCCGTGCTATTTAAGATATTTTCTATTTTACCGATCGCTTTATGCCATTTGGCTGCCGGCACCGTTTGTACGCCATCCATGAGCCGTTCGGAGAAATCCACAAGATGCGGACTCGTGTAAAGAAAGGCTCTGTATCCGGAAGAAAGCAATATCGAGTGCAGGGACGCAGCGACGGAGCCCTTTCCGTTCGTCCCCGCAATATGAACGGCAGGGATCCCGCATTGCGGCATCCCTGCTTCGTAAAGTAGTCTTGCAAGACGGGCAAGCCCTGGACGTATGCCGGGGCTTGCCATGTTCTGCAGTCTTCTTTCTATTTCGGCAAACTCTTCCTTTTCGTTCATATACCGTTTCAGTTCGCAAGGCTGCTGAGGTTTTCCTTCATCCTGCGCGCTTTTGTCTCGTTGTCGGCAAGGGTGTTCTTTTCCTTCTCTATAACATCCTCGGGAGCGCGCTCGATGAAGTTCTTATTCGCAAGTTTCGCTTTGCTCTTTTCAATATCCTTTTCAAGCTTCGCGATATCGCTCTTAAGACGCTGTACCTCTTTATCCACGTCAAGCAGGTCGCCTACCGGCAGATAGATCTGCACGCCGTCAAGAACCGAAGTAAGGCTCTTATCGGGTTTTGCCTGGCTTCCTTCCGTAAAGGTGATCTTTTTCACCTTGGTCATAAGCGCTGTCTGCTCTTCCGCTGCGCGCAGCAGGCCGAGTTTTGCGCCGTCATGCACATTGACGGTTACCCCGCCTATTACCTGCTGCGGCGCTATGCGTGCTTCCGCGCGGAGATTTCTTATCGAACGGACGACGTCCTGCACGAAGGCCATGTCCGAAATGATCTTCTCGTCCACAGCGGCAACGCGCGGTTTCGGCCATCCGCAGCGCTCTATAAGGTCTGTTCCGAACGGGAATGCGTGCCAGAGCTCTTCGGTAACGAACGGGATTATCGGGTGCAGCAGCTTCAGCACGTCTTCAAAAACCGCAAGCAGGACAGCCTGGGTCGTTTTGCGGCGCGCTTCTCCCTCATCGCCGCGCAGAGCAGGCTTGGAGAGTTCCAGATACCAGTCGCAGAGCTCGCCCCATGTAAAGTCATACATAAGGCGCGCTGCTTCGCCGAAGAAATATCCGTCGAGCAGGCGTGTCATCTCGGCCGATATCTGAGATATCCTGTTCAGTATCCATCTGTCCTGAAGCTTGAGCTCTTTTTCATCAACAGACGGCATCTCTTCCGCAGCGTCAATGTTCATAAGAGCAAAACGGCTGGCGTTCCAGAGCTTGTTCATGAAGAGACGGTATGTGGATATGCGCTCTGTCGAAAGGAAGATATCGCGCCCCTGCACCGTGAGAGCCGCAAGAGTAAGGCGCATCGCGTCGGCGCCGTAATCCTTGACTATCGTCAGAGGATCTATGACGTTTCCGCGGGACTTGCTCATTTTCTGTCCTTTTTCATCGCGCACAAGGGCATGGATATAGACGTCTCTGAAGGGAACCTCTCCTTTCATTCCCTCAAGTCCGAACATTATCATGCGCGCGACCCAGAAGAATATGATGTCAAAACCGGTAACGAGGACAGATGTCGGATAGAATTTCTTCAAAGTCTGCGTATCATCCGGCCACCCCATCGTGGAGAACGGCCACAGACCGCTCGAGAACCACGTATCCAGGACATCTTCATCCTGATGCAGGTTTTTGCCGCCGCACTTTGGACAGAGGGCGGGCGCCTCTTCAGCGACGATCACCTCGCCGCAGTCGTCACAGTACCATGCCGGGATGCGGTGTCCCCACCAGAGCTGACGTGAGATGCACCAGTCGCGGATATTGTCCATCCACTGGTAGTAAACGTTAGTCCACTGCTCAGGAACAAATCTGATCTTGCCGGCTTTGACTGCAGCAACTCCAGCGTCGGCAAGGGGACGCGTTTTGACGAACCACTGCTTCGAAAGATAGGGTTCTATTATCGTGTGGCACCTGTAGCAGTGTCCGACGGAATGCTTAAGGTCTGTAACGGAAAGGAGGACTCCTTCTTTTTTAAGGTCCTCGGCTATAACTTCGCGCGCTGCAAACCTGTCCATGCCCTGATATTTGCCGGCGTTTTCATTCATCAGGCCGCAGCCGTCTATGACCTGTATCTGTTCCAGGTTGTGGCGCTGGCCGACAAGGAAGTCGTTCGGATCGTGCGCCGGTGTGATCTTGACGCAGCCCGTACCGAATTCAGGATCGACCATATTGTCTTCTATGACCGGGATAACGCGCCCGACAAGCGGCACAATGACTTTTCTGCCTATCAGGCTGCGGTTCTTCTCATCGCGCGGGTGTACCGCTATCGCGGTATCCCCGAGAATCGTCTCGGGGCGCGTCGTCATTACTATCACAGAGCCTTCGCCGCCGTCGGCAAATTTGTACGCTACTTCGTAGAATTTGCCGTCCTCTTCCTCGTGCTCGACTTCAAGATCCGAAAGCGCCGTCTGGCAGCGCGGGCACCAGTTGATAAGATACTTGCCGCGATATATGAGCCCTTTCTTGTGCAGATCGACAAATATCCTGCGCACAGCGCGCGAGAGTCCTTCGTCCATCGTAAAGCGCTCTCTGTCCCAGTCGCAGGATGCGCCTAATTTTTTAAGCTGGTTTATGATCGTGCTGCCGTATTTCTCTTTCCATTCCCATACCCTGCGGACAAACTCTTCGCGTCCGAGGTCATGGCGCGAGATGCCTTCTTTGGCAAGAGAACGTTCAACGACATTCTGCGTCGCGATGCCGGCATGGTCGGTGCCGGGCAGCCACAGCACCTCATACCCCTGCATCCTTTTCGTCCTGCAGAGGATATCCTGCAGCGTATTGTCAAGGGCATGGCCTACATGCAGTGAGCCGGTAACGTTCGGCGGAGGGATAACGATGGAGAACTGCGGCTTCGCCGACGTCTCGTCTGCTTTGAATAACCCGCTTTTGATCCATTCCGCATACCATTTGTCTTCGATAGGCTGAGGATCGTAACCCTTGCTCAACTGTGTCTTCTCTGGATCCATTTAATATTTCCTCCTCAATGGACCGGCCTGGTGGCCCGGCCCTTCTATTCCCGCTTCCGGCAGTGCGGCCGTCCCGACATACCGGTCCCGGGTAAATTTCGGCTTAATGCGTTTCCGCTTCGTCAAGCCTTGTCATTTCCTGTATTACCCGAATTATCCCGTCCCGCAGCTTCTGCATTGAAATATCATTGACGCCGCAGGTCATAAAAGGCGGCAGAACGGAATCGATTCCTGTGCGGACAAACGCATTGTACTGAGCTTTGCGTTTCCCCGGAGATATTTTATCCGCTTTTGTGAATACTACAAGGCGCGCCATCTCTCTGCTGTCGAGCCATTTCGTAAGCTCGGCATCGTTTGCAAGAGGGCCGTGCCTGAAATCGACAAGATGCACTGCAAAGGATATCTTCGTACGCATCGCAAAATAATCGTTTATAAGTCTCCACCAGCTGCGCCGTTCGTCGGCGCTGCGAGCGGCATAGCCGTAACCTGGAAGGTCGACAAGGTAAAAGCTGCAGCTGTCATCCGTTACGCTGTAAAAATTTATGCTGCGCGTTTTTCCGGGTTTGGAACTTACCTTTGCCAGCCTTTTTGCAAGAAGCGCGTTTATCAGCGTAGACTTCCCCACGTTTGAACGGCCGAGGAATACTACCTCCGGCAGTGATTCCGGCGGGATCTGCTCTTTATTGAATGCTGTGCAGAAAAGCTCTGATTTCCATGCAGACATTTTTATTCTCCTTTATTCCCCGAGTGCCAGCGCGAAAACTTCAGTGATGTCAGAGACAAAGTGCAGCCGGATTCCTTCAGGCACCCAGTCGCTGAGTTCAGAGATGTCCGCTCTGTTTGTTTCGGGCAGTATTATGTCTTTGATGCCGTGACGTTTTGCCGCCAGGATCTTTTCTCTGACGCCGCCGATGGGCAAGACCTTCCCATGAAGCGTCATCTCTCCTGTCATTGCGTATTTTGTGATCACTTTCCGTCCGCTCAGCGCCGAAACGAGAGAAAGCGCAAGCGTGATACCTGCTGACGGCCCGTCTTTCGGGACGGCGCCGGCAGGAACGTGTATATGGATATCCTTCTTGTTCCATTCAAAATCCGACAGCGAATATTCGGCGGCATGAGACCTGAGATACGCAAGGGCGTTGAAAGCGGATTCCTGCATTATATCTCCAAGGTTTCCTGTATATGTGATCTTGCCGCTGCCCTCCATAACCGCGGATTCTATAAGCAGCACGTCTCCGCCGGATTCTGTCCAGGCAAGGCCTACGGCTGCGCCTGCCGTGTCGCCTTTCGGGATATCGGTATCGTGAAGCTTCGGCGCGCCTATGATATCCTTCAGCCTGCTTTTTGTAAGAGGCACAGGTTCCTTTCCTTCGGAGAGCTCAACAGCTCTTCTTCTTGCTATTTTAGAAAGCTCACGGTCCAGGCCTCTGACGCCTGCTTCAAGCGTATATGAGGAAATCACTTCTTTAAGCACAGCGTCGGATACTTTCATTTCGTTTTTTTCGAGCCCGTGTTCGGCACGGATCCTCGGCAGCAGGTGCCGTTTTGCAATGTTCAATTTTTCTTCCATCACATAGCCCGGAAGATGTATGACTTCCATCCTGTCAAGCAGCGGCTTCGGTATCGTAGCGGTGTTGTTTGCCGTTGTGATGAACATTACTTTGCTAAGATCAAACGGAACTTCAAGGAAATTGTCGACAAAGTGCCAGTTCTGCTCAGGATCAAGCGCCTCGAGCAACGCGGATGATGGGTCTCCTCTGAAATCGGAACCCAGCTTGTCTATCTCGTCCATAAGTATCAGCGGGTTGTTCACCCCGCACTGCTTGATCTTCTGAATCAAGCGTCCCGGCAGCGCCCCGACATAGGTCCTTCTGTGCCCTCTTATTTCAGCTTCGTCCCTCATGCCGCCAAGCGAAATGTTTATGAATTTGCGCCCCATCGCGCGCGCTATCGAGCGTCCGAGAGAGGTCTTGCCGACGCCCGGCGGTCCGGCGAAGCATATTACCTGAGCTCTTGTCTTTGAGCCGGCGCGGCTTTTTACGGCAAGATATTCAAGTATGCGCTTCTTGACGTCTTCAAGTCCGTAATGATCTTCTTCAAGTACTTTCCTTGCGTTGCCGATATCGAGACAGTCTTCGGTAGACCTGTTCCACGGCAGTTCATTCAGCGTTTCTATGTAGGAGCGCGCGACGACCGCTTCGGGAGAAAATGTCTGCAGCTTGGCAAAACGTGTGATCTCCTTATTAACTCTTTCGAGGACGGCTTCCGGCATGCCGGACGCAGCGGCCGCTTTTCTCATTTCATCCGCTTCGTTTTCTGTGCTTTCGTCGCCAAGCTCCCTGTTTATCACCTTGAGCTTCTCGCGCAGGTAATAATTGTGCTGATCTTTTTCAAGTTCCGAACGTACTTTTTCTTCTATGCTTCGCTCAAGGCCCAAAAGCTCGTTCTCCGTCACAAGCATCCTCAGAAGAATCTCAAGACGCTCTTTTGCATCGGGAGTCTCAAGCAGCTTCTGTTTCTTTTCCGTATCAAAGCGGCAGTGGGAAGCTACGACGTCGCTCAGGACGGAAGCCTCTCTTATATCTCTGACAGAGTTATATATCTCGTCAGGCAGCTTGGGATCAAGAGTCACGTTGATCTCGAACTCGCGCAGCACAGCGCGCATAAGAGCTTTGACGGAAGGCGAAAAGTCGGCGGAGGTCGTTTTGCCGTGATAATCGAGAGGCATAAGCGACGCCATGATATATGGACCTTCTTCGGAGAACTTCACGCTCTTTGCTCTGCAGACGCCTTCGGCAACGACCTTGAGCATACCGTCCGGAAGGCGGATATTCTGAAGCATTTTGCAGACCGTGCCGACTGAATAGAGGTTTCCGGGTGTAAGAGTATCGGAATAGGGGCTTTTTTCAGCGACGATAAAGATCATGCGGTCACGTTCAGCCGCTTCTTCGACAGCATGAACGGATCTCGGCCTGCTGACGAAAAGAGGCGAGACTATCCCCGGATAAACGATCAGATCCCTGACGGGGACGACAGGTGCTGCGATAATATCTTCGCTATTCTGCGGCAGCACCGGGGACACTCTCCATCACAGGTTTTTCGGTTCCTTCAACGGCTTCTTTCGTAACGGTAAGAGACTTTATCGAAGGCGACTTGTTCGGTATCTCGTACTGGAGATCAAGCATCAGCTTCTCGAGAATCGTGCGCAGTCCGCGAGCTCCGGTATTGAGCTTTACGGCTTTTTGCGCTATCGTCTCCACGGCTTCGTCGGTAAATTCAAGCTCTATACCTTCAAGAGAGAAGAGCTTCTTGTACTGCTTGAGCGGAGCGTTCCTTGGCTCCCTGAGTATGCGGACAAGGTCCTCGCCGGAGAGCGGATCAAGCGATACAAGAACCGGAAGACGTCCGATGAATTCAGGTATGAAGCCAAACATCCTGAGATCGTCCGGTTCAAGCTTTTTAAGCAGCTCTCCGCTGTTGTCAGCGTCTTTTTTTGATTTTATCTCGGATCCGAAGCCAAGCTGCTTCTCGCTCGTGCGGTGGGCTATTATCTTGTCGAGCCCGTCAAATGAGCCGCCGCATATAAACAGGATATTCTGCGTATTCATCGGAATCGTTTCCTGCGCGGGATGTTTGCGCCCGCCCTTTGGAGGGATATTCGCGACAGTTCCTTCGATTATCTTAAGCAGCGCCTGCTGCACTCCTTCTCCGGATACGTCGCGCGTTATCGACGTGGATTCCGACTTGCGGGCGATTTTGTCTATCTCGTCTATATATATAATGCCGCGCTCCGCGGCCTGTATATCAAAATCAGCAGCCTGAAGAAGCCGCAGAAGTATATTTTCAACGTCTTCGCCGACGTAGCCCGCCTCTGTAAGAGTTGTGGCGTCCGTCATTGCGAAAGGAACGCTCAGACGCTTTGCAAGAGTCTGGGCAAGGAGAGTCTTGCCGCTTCCCGTAGGACCTACAAGCAGTACGTTGCACTTAGGCAGTTCTACGTCGTCGTTTTCATCCGCCGGGTTCAGAATCCTCTTGTAATGGTTGTATACGGCCACGGACAGGACTTTCTTTGCCTGATTCTGACCTATCACGTACTGATCGAGGTATTCTTTTATCTCATGGGGTTTGGGAAGCTTTTCAAGCGACGGAAGAGACAAAGCGGACGCGCCGCGGCGTGACATGTTTTCGTACGTCTGCGGCTCGCTGTCTCTTATCATCATGCTGCATATATGCACACAGTCGGAACAGATGTATATATTCCCCTGCGGTGCGGCAAAAAGCCTCGGCACTTCATCCTGGGACTTGCCGCAGAATGAGCAGCGGCTTCTCCTGCCTCTGCCCTTTTCGTTTGAAGGGTCTTTACTGCCGTTTTTTTCCATACTCATAAAGCACCTCTCGCAGAAATGAGGAGATTCCGAACAGGAATCCCCTCGTAAGGTGTGTGCGCGTCTTTATCTTTTTTCTATTATCTTATCGACAAGCCCGTAGGCGAGAGCTTCTTCGGAAGTCATGTAATAGTCCCTGTCCGTGTCAGCGGCTATCTTTTCGGGCGGCTGTCCGGTATGCTTCGTCAGTATACCGTTAAGAAGCTCTCTCGTTTTTAATATCTCTTTTGCATGTATCTCAATATCGGAGGCCTGTCCCTGCATGCCGCCCATCGGCTGATGTATCATTATCTTCGCGTTCGGCAGAGCGTAGCGTTTGCCTGCGGCGCCTGCGGTGAGCAGCACGGCTCCCATGCTCGCGGCCATGCCGAGGCATATCGTAGAGACATTCGGACGTATATACTGCATCGTATCGTAAATGGCGAGTCCTGCGGATACCATGCCGCCGGGGCTGTTTATATAAAGAGATATGTCTTTGTCCGGGTCTTCGCTTTCAAGAAAGAGAAGCTGAGCCACGACAACATTGGCCACAGCGTCGTCTATCTCAGTGCCCAGAAAGACTATTCTGTCCTTAAGCAGGCGGCTGTATATATCGTAGGAGCGTTCGCCGCGGCCCGACTGCTCAACTACAAACGGGACGTAATAGCTCATAGGTTAATCGGCCTTTTTTTCTTCGGCTTCATCCGGTTCTTCCGCGGCTTTCTCGGTGACCTTCATTGTCGCGACGAGGTAATCGAGCGTCTTGCGGCGGCGTACCTTGTTTGCCATATCATAGAGACGGTTTGTGTCTCCGTAGATATACTCCTGGAATTTCTTCTCATCGACTCCGGCTCTTTTGGCAACAGCCGATATCTCGCGGGTAAGATCGTCAGGGCCGCACTCGATGTTGTTTTCGTCCGCGACCGCTTCAAGGACAAGAGCCTGCTTCACTATATTTTTTGCAGCGGCGTCAAGTTCTGCCTCGTAAATATTCTTGTCCATTCCGCTCTTCTCGATAAACTCATCGATAGTAAGCTTGTTTTCCCTCTTCAGGCGCTCTTCCTGCTGTTTTTTCATGGAAGCTTTCTGGCGGTCTATGAGCCGCTGCGGAAGTTCTACTTCGATCTTATCGCAGAGCGTAAAGACAGCGTTGTCTTCCATCGCTTCAACGCTGCGTGCTTCGTTTGCTTCCTTCATGCGTCTTTCAACGTCTGCTTTGAATTCATCGACTGTCTTGAGACGGCCGCCTGAGATCTCGGTGATCTTTTCATCGGTAAGTTCAGCGGCGTTCTTTTTCATTATGCCGAGAATCTCAAACTCATAGCGGCTCTTGACGGCATGATCTTTTTCAGCTTCGGGTCCGGAAAGCGGAAGCTCGACGGATAACTTTTCTCCCGGCGCCTTGCCTATCAATGCTTCGACTATCTCCGGCCTTGCGTTCGGAGCGGCAAGGTAAAGCTCGGTCTTCTGGCTTTCTTCGGCCTTAGTCTCGCTGCCGTCCTCGTGGCATACGATCGTATCGAACTTCACAGAAACATAGTCGTCTTTCGTGAGAGGACGCTCTTCGTATGTCGGGACTATCTCGCCGTACATATCCATCACGCTGTCTATCTGGGCCTGCAGCATCTGATCGGTGATCTTGAATATCGGCTTTTCTATCTCTATCGAAGCTATATCCGGAAGCTCTATCTCCGGCGTCACTTCGAACTTGACCGAGAATTCATAATCCTTGCCTTCCTCTATCTTTTCGGGTTTGAGCTCGGGCTCGCAGATAAGCTTAAGCTCAAACTCCTCTACCATCTTATCGACGGCGTCAGGAACTATCTTTTCGAGCGTTTCCGCAAGTACGGCTTCCCTGGGGAAATAGAGCTCTATCGCCCTGCGCGGCACCTTGCCCTTGCGAAAACCCTTTATATTGGCTTCTTTGGATATTTTGTTGTAAGTCTCGTTAACGGCGCTCGCGATCTCTTCGGCGGTAAAGTGCGCCTTAGCTTCGACTATGTTTTTTTCCTGAGATATTATTTCTGTCTTCAACTTATTTTCCCCTTTCAGTATTGCAACGCCCTATACTCAATCATAGCATTATAACAGAAGCTGAGCCATTTCACACATAAACGGCGAAAAATTCGGAAGTTATTTATGATCAAAAGCCGCGAAGAAGGATAAACAAAAGAAAAAGAGCCGCGGCAGATCGCTGCAGGCACGGCTCTCATCAAATACTTTATGCTCCGGAAAGCAGCGCCGCATAAGACGCCCGAAAGATGAATCAGAAAAGAGAGCGTATTAACGGCGTATGAGAAATGTTTCGCCTTTGTCTTTATTCGTTGAGCAGAGCTTCAAGTTTTTCCTTTTTATCGAGGATAGCGCGCAGCATCGCGTCATAATCCGCATCTGCGCCGCCGCGCAGCAGTTCGGTCATTTCGGAGACCGTACTGTAGAGCGGCTTCAGCGAGAGATTACCGAGCACGCCCTTCAAAGCGTGAGCCGCTTCGAAAGCTGCGGTCTTGTCTTTGCGGGCTACCGCATCGGCCAAAGCGTTAAAATTCTTGTCTGAAACGGCCATGCGGACGAGCTTCATATAGAAATCTTTGTTGTTCATGCAGCGGGCAAGTCCCTCGTTCACATCGGCGCCAAATTCCTGAAGGGCATCGATATCAGCCATAAAAAGATCCTCCCCAAAAATATTTTCGGCACAACGGAAAGCAAGACAGACTCTTCGGTATTTATCCTTATCTCCAAGTTCTGCACCGCGATCTTTCGATTCCGCGTTCCTGTGTCCTTAAATAAATAACCTGTCCGCAGTGTATGCATACTGCCGGACCTGCCGGCAAAAAACCGCGAAAGATTAAGCACTGTTTAATTGTATCACTCTTCGGATATTCTTTTACCGGAGCATTCCGATCCTGCCGGCTTCGGCGGTCGGATAACGCGGATGTACAGCAGTTTCAAGTCTGTTTAAAATTTATTTTTATTAAAATGATTCCCGATTTACAGCCGCGAAACGTTTAGACCTGAAACAGCTCCTTCTGTCGATTCTTCGCCGCCGCACAGCCGTTTCAAATACTTTAAAAGGCAGCTTCAGGCTCCTTCCTTAAAAAACGGACAGCGCTTCCTTAGGCACTGATTATTCCGCGAATGATAAGTGCATATGACTTCCCCTTTTTCCATTTTAACGCCGAAATTCTCTTCAACAAAGTCCACGGCGGCCAGTATCGACAGGAAAGAGTCTCTTTTGCAGCATCTCGGACCGCCGATCTCGCCTATTTCCGCAAGCGACTTTGAGGTCATTTTATGAGCCAGCCCGAAAGAATTTTTTGCAAGAGGAGTAGAGTTTGAGATGATCGCTGCGAACATGCCGCTGCTTATCCCCGCGCCGCATGCTCCCCAGAATCCGCAGGCGCCTCCGGGAACCTTCCTGCCGCGGCTTATCATTTCGGCAAGCGCTTTTTCCAGATCAATATCGCCGCCCGCGTTTTTATAAGCCGTGAGCAGTGCGGCTCCCACCATAACATGATGTTCGGGGCCGTGCATATGGCAGAATGGCTGATTCATCATCTTTTCGATTATTTGAACCGGGTTTTTGGACTCTTCATCGATACAGATCCCGACAATGCTGCCGAGCCCGGCCATGTGGCACTCATCGCAGACATAGTGACCGTTTACGCATTCGGTCCTGCTCATCTCTTTTTTACCGCATATGGAGCATTCCATAAGAACGCCTGTTTCAAGGTATCTGAGCGGCGCTTTGCATATAAGACATTCTTCGTTCATGATTCATTCTCCCTGCATTCTATTCTTTGAAAACTTTTTGAAGATACATCTGTGCATCAAAAGCATGTCAGGCTTTGCCCGGAGCTGAAGCGCCTTTCAGCTTCAGACCGCGAAGCAGCCTGAAGAGCATGATGAGTGAGACTAAAAGCGCGAAAGCCTCCGATATCGGAGAAGTCCAGATGACATAGAAATGATCGAAGTTCGCTTTGATTATAAAAAGCATGATATTGTCGACCGTCCCCCTGTGGAGCGCCGAGAGCATAAAAGGCACGAGGCTCTTCCCCACCGCCTGAAATACCGCGATAACCACAAAAGTTACCGAGTAGCACGGGATAGCAAGGCAGACGACACGCAGGAAGGAAGAGCCGTAAAATATAGTATCAGGGTCATTTATAAAAAACGCCAGCAGCTCTTTCGAACAGGTATAAGAGACAGTCGAACTCATTATGGAAAACGCAACCGTACAAAAGGCGGAAAATATGATCACGCGCTTCATGCGTTCATGCAGACCCGAGGAGAAGCAGTAGCCCACCAGCGGCAGCATGCCCTGCGTGACCCCCTGATTGACGGAGAAAGCAAGGGAATCTATCTTGCGGACTATACCCAGCCCCGCGATCGCGGCCCCTCCGCCAAAACCTGCTATAGTCGCGTTGAGCAGAGAGTGAGAGAGCATCGTGAACGCGATCATCGTGAAGCTCGGCAGGCCGCATTTTAATATTTCGCCCAGAAGCTGCGGGATATGCGAACCGAAATTCGGTCTTACCGACATTACACTCTCTTCGTCTCCGCCTCTGAAGATATACAAGAGAAAATATGCCAGAGATATGATATTCGACGCAGCAGTCGCAAGCGCGGCTCCGACTACTTCATTGCCCGGAGGAAGAAGCACGAACATAAACAGAGGATCAAAAGCGATATTGAGAACAGCTCCCAATGTCAGGCCCATGGAAGCTTTTCCGCTGTTCCCGGTGGAGCGCACGACGTGAGCAAGGACAGCCGCAAGCACGGTCGGCACGCCGCCCGCTACTACGGTGACCATGTTGTAGCGCACCGCATAGTCTATATAGCCGCCTTCGCCTCCGACAAGCGTAAGAAAAGAGCGGCCGAAGAAAAAGAGCAGAATGCCGTAAATTCCCGCAGCGGCTGCTGACGCCCATACGGACAGGCGGAAAGCGTATCTTGCGCCGCTGTGATCTCCGCGCCCTAAAGAGCGGGAGATAACGCTTGCGGCTCCTATCCCGAAGAGATTGGAGATAGCGGTAAGCACATTGAAAATTATCATGCAGAGACTGACTGCGGCAACGGCGTCAGGGTTGCCGGTCAGGCCGACGAACCATGTGTCCGAAATATTATAAATGACATGTACTATCTGGTTGGCTATAGCAGGAAGCACCATCAGTGCAACCGCTTTAGGGACCGGCATCGAAGCAAAGAGTTCTTCATTTATCGTGCTGCTTCGCATCATTTAGATCACCGTTTCCCATGCCGGTCTTCATGCACTTGAGACCGACATGGCAGTCCGCCCTGTTTTTCGTCCATCTTTATAAAAATATTCGCTAATATTGCACCCGATATATTATGCCAAACCGAAAAAACAGCTCCCGGTACCGTTGCTGCCGCAAGGCTCCGGAAAGCGGTCCCTGCAAGTGATGTGGCAAGGCCTGAATTCTGCATCCCGACCTCTATCGACAGAGCTTTCTTTTTGCCCGGAGGCAGTTTTAGGAAAGCGCCCAGCAGCCAGCCGCTGGCATAACCCAGCAGATTATGAAGGATCACAACGATAAAGACCACTGCACCGGTCTCTAAAATCCTTCCGGCATTATGTGATACGACAGCCGCCACGATCAATGTGATGGCCGCAACAGATATCAGCGGCAGACAGTCCTGGACCTTACTTGTATATTTTCCCCACAGCCTGTTGATGACGAACCCCAAAGCAATAGGCACTATTACGACTTTGATTATGGATATGAACATGCTCACTACGTCAACGCTTACTGATGTGCGCAGAAGCAAATAGGTGATAAGAGGAGTCAAAAATGGAGCAAGAAGCGTATTGACGCTGGTCATGCCGACGGAAAGCGCAACATCTCCTCTGCTGAGATAAGTAATGACATTGCTCGACGTTCCTCCCGGGCAGGCGCCGACCAGTATCAGCCCTGCAAACATACCGGTATCAAGGCCGAATATCTTTCCCAGCAAATAAGCCAGAAGCGGCATGACAGTAAACTGGGCCGCGCAGCCGATAAAAATATCCAGGGGCCGTTTAAATACCGGCAGAAAATCTTCTGCTCTCAGCGTCAGCCCCATTCCGAACATAACTATCATCAAAAGATAATTCACCCATGAAAGCTGTATCCAAAGACACGAGTCGGGCGCGGCAAGAGCCAGCGCCGCAGCTGCCAGTACCACGACAGCCATATATTTTCCTATTATTGCACTTATACTTTTTAAAACCATGATACGTGATTTCCCTTAAACATAAATCTGCCCGCCGAATTCTGACCGGCGGGGCGGTTCACTTCTTCAGCATAATGTCCCTGCGCACTCTGATGCTCTGCACGGCGGAAAAAGTCACATATAACTTCACTCAAACCACGCGACTGCGCGTACCGGCGCGCCGTCGCAGTTTTCGAGCTTCAGAGGAAAGCAGCCGAACCAGAAAAGCTCATTTCCGCACTGTTCAAGGTTGCAGAGATTTTCTATATTGAGTATGTCCTTATCTTTAAATAGCGCCCTATGTCTTGTCAGGCCTGCGTCCGCTATAGGATCCAGTCCTATAACGTCAAAGCCTATGCCCTTATATGAACCCTTCAGGATATGGTCAAGAACCTCTTCGTCGATACATGGATAATCGTCAAAGTATGAGTCGCTGCCCCAGCGCTTGTCCCATCCCAGATTAAAGAGCAGAAAATCAGCTTTTTCCGTTCTATCTCCGTACTTTTTAAGCAGCTCCATCGTGATGGCTTCACCGTTCTTAAGCGACCGGCAGTCGATCACCAGGGCTTTTCCGATAAACTGCTCTGCAGAAAAAGACTCGAGCGTGGTCCTGCCTGCGTAAAGATGCGCGGGAGGGTCGACATGCGTGCCTGTATGGGTGAACATCGTGACCTTTGTCTCTTTGAAGCCGTCGCGTTCGTAACTGTTGGCCTGCTCTAATTTTGGCGGCTCGGTTCCCGGGTAAACAGGCATGTTTTCCCTTATCGTATGCGTCAGATCTATTACCTTCATTACTCTCACACTCCGTAAAAGACATAAAAAACTGCCTCGGCGGAAAAGTTTTCTTCCGTCAGGGCATATTCGCAATGAGTGGTCATATGCTATTTACCTGAAGTTAATGAAGACAAGGCCTATCAGGCATATCACGACGCCTGCTATCTTATTCCACGTCAATGACTCATGATAAAGCAGAAAACCCAGTATCAGCAAACAAACCGCAAGAAATGCACTTTGCACTATGAAACCAGTACTGACCTGCCATCCTGCTTTATAGGCATAGATCCAGCCGGCCTCAAGTCCCACTATCACGATACCGAGAACGAAAGGAGCCCAGTTGACCCTGCTGTATTCATGGATCAGACTCCCATTTTTGCCCAGGACAAAAAACAGAACTGCAGACGCGGCCGCAGCGGCAAGATATGTTATCGTCAGGGCCGCAAAAGGGTTCATCCCTTCAGGCACGGATTTTGCACATACCTGATAAACTATGTTCGATAAAATGACCAATGCGATAGGCCACACGTAAGAAAACAACTTACTCCCTCCATTTTTTTGACGTTGGCCTGTTTTAGCGGTAGGGTCCCAGCCGCAATGCACTGATATTTTGCTTTTACAGCGGAAAAACAGAGTTGGTTATAGTTCATGAGCTGTTCTTTCCGCGTGAAAACAGTCAGTCAAGTATAACACTATTTTTTATTCTGTAATTACAAAAAAACGCGGGCTGCAGATTCGAGAAGTCATTTTCAGCATTCTCTGACGCAGCCAGCGTTTATATGTCCATATAACAGACAATGTCCGCAGCGGTCTCCTATTCGGTCCGTTTAAAGCGGACATGGTCCCCGCGGCTGACTATGAGCTGATATCCTGTTTTTGAAACACGGGCAGACATGCATCCGATGCACGCCGCAGCGTCGTCTCCGATGCAGATCTTATTGTCATAAAGCAAGTATTTTTTACGGACTTCCCTCGGGGAAAGATTCGGCATCACAACATTTGCTCCTGCCAGGATCCCCTTTTCTCTGCCAAAGGCATCCACGCTTCCGAGGGCCGTTGTGGCCGGAAGAAGCACATCGGGCAGCATAAGCCTGATCACGGAGAGCAGACGTGTCGTCAGTTCTGCCGAACCGGCCCGGCATCCTGCGAATATCGTGTCATGATGAGGAATAAATGGTCCGATCCCGACCATCTCCGGTCTTATCTTCTGCAGAAAGCGCAGATCTTTAACAAGATTCATGGTATCCTGCCCCGGAGAGCCTACCATCATCCCGCAGCCTACCTGGTATCCTATTTCCTTTAAGTCCTCAAGGCACTGTATACGGTTTTTATAACTCATCGTTTCAGGATGAAGCATCTCATAATGTTTGGCGTCTGCGGTTTCATGACGCAGAAGATAGCGGTCCGCGCCTGCCTCAAACAATTTACGGTAACTTTCTTTTTCACGTTCACCGATCGATAAGGTTACAGCACAGTCCGGATGGCGTTTTTTTATCTCCCGGATGAGCTGGACCATCACCGCATCCGTGTAGTACGGATCCTCTCCCCCCTGAAGGACAAAAGTCCGAAAACCCAGCTCATAGCCGCGCCTGCAGCAGGATAAGATCTCTTCTTCACTTAAGCGGTAACGCTCGATATTTTTGTTGCTCTTCCTTATTCCGCAGTAATAGCAGTTATTCCTGCAATAATTGGTAAATTCGATCAGACCGCGCAGATATACGTCTTTGCCGTAATATTTTTCGCGAACGTTCCTGGCCTTCCCTGACAGATATTCATCGAATTCAGGGTCATCGCACAGCAGGACAGACGCAAACTCGCTGTCGCTCAAATCGTTTGTTTCCTCAAGCTTATCTGCCAGTTGCCGAAGCTCTATCTTTTCTCCGCTGTTTATCATTATTTGAAATTTACCTCCGAAACAGATATCTCAACGTATATCAGCCGTTCATACGTTTTTTGGAGTACTCTGTCATTCAGCGCTCAGATCGGTGATCAAGACCTTCATTTTACCGCCGCAGACCATCGCTTCTTCTTCGGCAATATCACTGCTCATATCGAGCGTCACGCTGATCTGCTCCCCGGTGCCTATCAAATGAAAGGCTTTTCTCTGCAGCTCGCCTTCGCCGCATCCGCCGCCGATCGTTCCGACTGTGCGGTTAAATTTATCCACCGCCATCATGGCGCCAGTTTTCACCGGCGTAGAGCCGATAGTCTCATACACCGTCAGCAGCGCTTTCGGCGTTTCGCCGCAGGCAACGAATTCAAGCAGGCGCAGATCCGCGTCCTCCTCTGCCAGTTTTGTCCCTTTAAAATAAGAGCTGATATCCTCCCTGCGGCACTTTATCAGCTCGGCAAGGATCGAAACTGCAATTTCCTTTACTGTAAGGGCGTTTATATCAACGCCGATCGGGGCATGGATACGCTCAAGATCTTTTCTGGCAAAGCCTTCGTTCTCCAGCAGATCCTTCAGCATTATCACTCTGCGCTTTGACCCGAGCATTCCGAGATAACGCGGGAACGTACCCGGAAGAATCGCCCTCAGGCAATCCGCATCATAGCGATGTCCGCGCGTGATCACCGCGACATAATCATGTTCGCTGATACACAACTGAGCAATCGCATTCTGAAAGCTGTCGCATATTATCTTTCTGGCATTCGGAAACAATGTGCTGTTAGCGAAGACTGGTCTGTCGTCGACCACTGTAACGGCAAAGCCCAGGTCATCTGCATATCTGCAGAGAGGCTGCGCGATATTGCCGCATCCAAGCAGAATAAAGCGCTCCTGCCGGCAGAAATTGCGGATAAATGTCTTCCCGTCAGCCTCAAACGACAGAGAAGCTGACCCGCCGGCAGAAATGGACCGATATATTCTTTTAAGGTCAGAGAGCATTGTTGCAACCTCCAGCGTCTGTAAATATTTATAAAGAAAACCACTGTGAGAAGGCAGTGGTTTTTCTTCTTTATTCCATACCTGTTAACGATGCAGGCACAGTTTTAAAATCGCCCCGTCAGCATATGTATTTCGCAGCATCGTCGTACAAATGTCCGGTGAAAGGCTATGCCAATAAAAACAGGTTCCCGAAAAGACGTCTGCCTTCCGGGAACCTGCGCCGTTATATCTGCTAATCTGTGAAGAGCGGGGTCGAATAGTATCTGTCTCCGCTGTCGGGAAGCAGCGCTACGATGACCTTTCCCTTGTTTTCCGGGCGTTTGGCAAGCTCGATCGCCGCGTGCAGCGCAGCGCCAGAGGATATGCCGACAGATATGCCCTCTTTTTTCGCAAGCAGCTTCGCCGCCGCGAAAGCGTCTTCTCCTGCGGCCTTGAATATTTCGTCGTAAACTTTAGTATTCAGCACTGCAGGCACAAATCCCGCTCCTATGCCCTGAATCTTATGGCTTCCTGCTCTGCCTTCCGAGAGGACCGGTGAATCGGCCGGTTCAAGCGCTACGATTTTGACTTTCGGATTCTGTTCTTTCAGATATTCGCCTACGCCTGTCAGCGTGCCGCCGGTCCCGACTCCGGCTACAAAGAGGTCAACTTTGCCGTCTGTGTCTTCCCAGATCTCCGGTCCTGTCGTGGCTTTATGAACGGCCGGATTTGCCGGGTTCACGAACTGACCGGGGATAAATCCGCCGGGAATCTCTTTTGCCAGTTCCTCAGCCTTTGCGATGGCGCCTTTCATTCCCTTTGCGCCTTCGGTAAGCACTATCTCCGCGCCATAGGCCTTAAGTATATTCCTGCGCTCCACGCTCATCGTTTCGGGCATCGTGAGTATTATGCGATAACCCTTTGCCGCCGCGATCGAAGCAAGCCCGATGCCGGTGTTTCCGCTGGTCGGTTCGATAATGACAGAGCCTTTTTTCAGAAGCCCCTTCTGCTCCGCGTCCTCGATCATCGCTTTGGCGATACGGTCCTTGACGCTTCCTGCCGGATTGAAGTATTCCAGCTTAACAAGTACCGTAGCTTCAAGCCCGAGTTCCTTTTCGATGTTTACGACCTCGACGAGCGGGGTCTTGCCGATAAGTCCCAATGTTCCCTTGTAGATTCTTGACATGATTTGTTACCCTCTTTCTTTTTATATTAATTTTTATTTTATTGCGGAGAAACCATTCTCCAGGTCTGCTATTATGTCGTCAATATGCTCGGTCCCGATCGACAGGCGAATAGTGTTGCGCTTTATTCCCTGATCCAGAAGCTCTTCGTCGGTAAGCTGCGAGTGGGTCGTGGACGCCGGATGTATCACAAGGCTCTTTACATCCGCGACATTTGCCAGCAGCGAGAAGAGCTTAAGATTATCAGTAAATTTCCATGCTTCCTCCTGACCGCCTTTGATATCGAACGTAAATATCGACGCACCGCCTTTCGGGAAGTATTTCTTATAGAGCTCATGATCCGGATGTTCAGGCAGAGACGGATGGTTGACCTTTTCCACCTGCGGATGACGGCTTAAGTATTCTACTACTTTTTTCGTATTTTCGGCATGTCTGTCAAGACGCAGCGACAGCGTTTCGACGCCCTGCAGAAGCAGGAACGCATTGAATGGCGAAATAGCGGCGCCGGTATCACGAAGGAGTATCGCCCTTACATATGTTACAAACGCAGCCGGACCTGCCGCCTCGTAGAATGATACGCCGTGGTAGCTCGGGTTCGGATCTGCGATATTCGGATATTTGCCGCCTGTCCTCCAGTCAAAAGTGCCGCCGTCAACTATTATGCCGCCAAGAGTCGTGCCGTGCCCACCGATAAATTTTGTCGCGGAATGCACTACTATATCCGCGCCGTGTTCGATAGGTCTTATCAGATACGGCGTACCGAAGGTATTGTCGATCACAAGCGGGAGTCCGTGTCTGTGTGCGATCTCCGCTATCTTATCAATGTCCGGGATGTCGCTGTTGGGATTACCGAGAGTCTCCAGGTAAATCGCTTTGGTGTTTTCCTTTATCGCGCCTTCTACTTCAGAAAGGTCATGGGCATTTACAAAAGTCGTTTCGATACCGTACTGCGGAAGTGTATTTCCCAGCAGGTTGTAAGTGCCGCCGTAGATCGTCTTCTGAGCAACGATATGGCCTCCGCCTGCGGCAAGCGCCTGTATCGTGTAGGCTACGGCCGCCGCGCCGGACGCAAGGGCAAGCGCCGCGCTTCCGCCCTCAAGAGCTGCAATTCTTTTCTCAAGTACGTCCTGAGTGGAATTCGTCAGTCTTCCGTAAATATTACCCGCATCCTTCAGGCCGAAACGGTCAGCAGCATGCTGACTGTTGTGAAAAACATAAGAAGTAGTCTGATAGATCGGAACCGCGCGTGCGTCAGTTGCCGGGTCTGCCTGTTCCTGTCCCACATGAAGCTGTAATGTCTCAAATCTATATGCGCTCATATCTATATCTCCTTTTTATTTTTCAGATCCAATATGCCGTTCCCGTTTTTCTCGCAAATTATTCGCAAAGAGAAAGCCCGGAGGCTTTCATCAAAGCTCCCGGGCAGATGGCATACAGTACGTCAGATTTATTATTATCGTACTTTTTCGAGGCGTGCGAATGATGTGTCAAACGCCCCGGCCATACTGCCTGCCCGGGTACAGAGCATTCGCCAACATATACCGTAACCCTGCTTCTCTGTCACTGATCCGATCATCATCCACGCCTCCTCCGTACCATAAATTTCAAACAACGCGTATTATATTTCCATTTACCTATCATGTCAATAGGTATTTTTAAATTATTTTTTTTATCCTCTGCGATATAATATATAAAAGTTCGAACAAAACTGTTCGAAAGGCGGCTGAACAAATGATATCAACAAGAGGACGCTATGCTGTGCGAGTAATGATAGATCTGGCTGAAAACGAAAACGGCAGATATATCCCGCTGAAAGATATCGCCGCAAGACAGGAGATATCAAAAAAGTACCTTGAGATCATCGTAAAAGACCTTGTTGCAGGAGGGCTCATCACAGGCGCGAGCGGAAAAGGCGGCGGGTACAGGCTCAGCAGAAAGCCTGAAGAATATACCGTGGGCGAGATTCTTGAGCTGACAGAGGGAAGAATTTCTTCCGTAGCCTGTCTTTCCGGCGAAAAGAACATCTGTCCGCGGAAAGATAAATGCAGGACTCTGCCGATGTGGACCGAATACAACAACATGGTCCATGATTTCTTTTTCGGTAAGAAACTGAGCGACCTCCTGCAAAAGCATGATAATTAAGGCAGCAGCTTAACCGATACAGGAAGAATTAATGTCTTCTCAAAAAAATTATGAGGTGAAAAGAATGTATACCGGAAGATCCAAATGTCTGAAATGCGGTCATATATTTGAAGAAGAGAATATTTTCGAAGGCTGCCCGTACTGCAGGACCGACAGATTCGTTTCAAACATCACGCCGCTCTACGATCTGCCGGTACACGTTTCAAACGGAAGCAGGGAAAAATTCCGCGAACTCTTTCCGAAAGACGACCTTGAAACGTACAGGGAACTCCTTCCCTTTAAGGAAAAGCTGCCCTTTGTCGACCTCGGAGTCGGCAACACTCCCGTAACGAAGCTCCCGCGTCTTGGAGAAGAACTGGGGCTTGACCTCTATATCAAGGATGAGACGAGAAACCCCACATGGGGGCATAAGGACAGGCTGAACGCAGTACTGGTCAACAAAGCCATAGAGCTGCACGCTCCCGGCGTCGTCTATGCCTCTACCGGCAACAACGGAGCTTCTGGAGCCGCGCTTGCGGCAAAAGCAGGACTTCCCTGCATCATTCTTACCGTAAAGGGAGTCAACCCGACGCTTGAGAAATTCATGCAGATCTACGGAGCATGCGTGATAGGGGCAAAGTCGACGGAGGCGCGCTGGAATGCCGAAAAGAGCCTTGTCGATAACTACGGCTGGTACCCTGCGACAAATTATGTCGTTCCGATCGTAGGAAGCAACCCGTGGGCTATAGACGGATACAAGCTGATAGCCTACGAACTTTATAAACAGATGGATCCTCTGCCTGAAAGAATCGTAGTGCCTATCTGCTACGGAGACGCGCTCTTCGGCATCATGAAGGGCTTCACCGAGCTGCGGGAGATGGGCTTCATCGACAGGATACCGCAGATGGTATCCGTCGAAGATTACGGCCCCGTCGCAAAGGCTTACAACGAAGGCGCAGATATCATCGAGCCGGTGGAAGGATGGGGCAGCGTCGCATCCTCGATGTCGACTCTGTGGGGGACATATCATTCGCTTTATGCTCTCAGGCAGTCGAACGGCCTTGCAGTGTCCCTTGACGACAACGGACAGATTCAGTCGGCGCAGAGAGAGCTTGCTTCCAAAGAAGGCGTCTACTGTGAATCCGCTTCCGCGTCGACGCTTGCGGGACTTCGCAAGCTGCTTGCGCAGGGAAAGATAAAAAAAGGCGAAAAAGTAGTGCTGCTTATCACCGCAAGCGGCGTGAAAGACACCAAAGTCGTTTCATCATATCTTGAAGAGGTGCCGGAGTGCGAAGATGATATGGCCTCTGTCAGAAAGACTCTCGAAGACGTTTACGGCCTTCATCTCAGATAATTACAGAAAAAAACTTTACGGCGTATCTCAAAAAGAATAACTGTCAAAAACAGATAGCTGCGCGTTTTATCCGGACAGACTGGAGACAGTAAAGCATGTATTCAACATTCACCGTGATCCTGGAACTGGCGGGGACTGTTGCCTTTGCGATTGCAGGGGCTCTTACCGCGGTCAGAAGAAGAATGGATTCTTTTCGCCCCGGCCTTAAGGAGACTCGTTTTTTTATCAAAATATTTCTGAATAGCTCCCTACCGCAGCCAATCGCAGAAAGTTCCCTGTTTTTTTGTAGATGAGCAAGAGATCCGGCGATATATGCAGCTCGCGGTATCCCATCCAATTGCCTATAAGCATATGATCTTTATACATCTCGGGGATAGGCTCATCATTTAAAAGAAGTGTCATAATCTTATCCAGTTCGGCAAGCGGCCTGCGCTGCCTTGAAAGCCGCTTGAGATCCTTTTTAAACCGTGTTGATAATACTGCTTGTCTCATCTCTGTACGCCGGCCGCTTTGTATATTTCTTCAATGGAAGAACAGACAGTCCCGCCTCCCTCTTCAAGCTCCTGTATCGCCTCCTGCACTTCTTTTTTAGGCACAGGGGCTACAAGTTCAAAGGGGACTTTGCCCTCCCATGCAAGGCGGGTCACAAAGGCGTTTATCAGGGTTGAAAGCGGTATGCCAATACCGGCGGCGACTTCCGTTGCTGCGGCCTTTATCTCGGGATCTATGCGTACCTGTATAACAGGATTGACTGATGGCATATTATACTGCTCCTTTCTATGCATTGTATATTCAATATATAGTAAATTACATATTTGGTCAAGATTATTTTACACGTTCAGCCGTTCTTTAAGCACTGTTTGCAACACAAAGGAAAAATTAATTTTCTCTTTTTCTGCAAGGTCGTTGAGCCAGACCGTAATGCGCAGTATTATCTTTGCGGCGCATTACAGATGGAATCTTCCGAGAGTCAGTTAAGTTATCTTTTTTTCTCCCAATCAAATTCATAGAATTTCGAATCAAGAGGATACCACTCGTCATCATTTATAAATTCCGTATATACCGTATTTAATTTGTCTTCTTCATTCACTCCGGTCTCAATTGATACCAATGCTTTTACAAATGAAGAATAATCTTCTTCCTGTAATTCCAACAATTTATTTTTCATATCTTCTGTTTTACTAATGCTCATTACCATTTTTCTCCTTTATGGGGCTTTTTATAAATACCGTCCGGTAATGCTCAGAACAGATTCTTTTATCTCTTCCGGAGTGCCGCGGGCGATAATGCGGCCGCCCTGCTCTCCCCCGCCAGGCCCCATGTCTATGATGTAATCTGCGTTTGCTATAACGTCAAGGTCATGCTCGATCACGATGACAGTCGCTCCTTTATCAACCAGGCGGTCAAAAACAGCAAGAAGCACCTGAACGTCAAGCGGATGCAGTCCTATCGTCGGCTCATCGAATACAAAAACGGAATCCTGCTGTGTGCGCCCCATCTCACTTGCGAGCTTGAGCCTCTGCGCTTCCCCGCCGGAAAGCGCCGGCGTGTCTTCGCCTAAATTGAGATACCCGAGACCCAGGTCATGCAGCACCGTAAGCTTTTCATATATTTTTGCGTTGTCTTTGAGAAGCTGCATGGCGTCATCTACCGTCATCGACATCAGTTCAGGCAGTGAACAGGCGCGTTCGCTGTGTTTCGGTTTCCATTGGATTCTTTCTGCGCCCGCGCTGTAGCGCTTGCCTGCGCAGTCCGGACATTTTATCGTCACATCAGGCAGGAACTGTACGTCCAGCGATATCTGTCCGGTGCCGTCACAGGTCGGGCAGCGGAGCGAGCCGGTATTGTATGAAAAATCACCGGCATTGAGTTTTTCAGCCTTCGCAGCTTTCGTGCCCGCATAGAGCCGGCGCAGATCGTCAAGTATCCCGCTGTAGGTCGCCACTGTCGAACGGATATTTATGCCTATCGGCGACGCATCTATAAGATTCACCCTGCGGATGCCTTTTGCTTCTATCTCTTTTACAGGATAGGGCAGTTTTTCTCCATTGCAATACGCAGATAGACCGGGAATAAGGCTTTCAAGGACCATCGTCGTCTTGCCTGATCCTGAGACACCGGTTACAGCGGTAAGCCTTCCTTTGGGTATCTCGACAGTCAGCGGATGCACTGTGTGCACCGCCCCGGTCTCCATGCGTATCCTGCCGAGGCTGAATATCTCCGCGGCCTCCGCGCGTTTTCTTACCTTCATATTGCCATTGTCAGCCAGGAACGGCGCTATCTTTGAAGCATCGGAAGCTGTGATATCAGCTATCGTGCCCTGTGCTATGACCGTGCCGCCGCCGCTTCCCGCAAGCGGCCCCATCTCTATCATGTAGTCTGCGCGCTTAAGGACGCGGACGTCATGGTCCACAAGTATTACCGAATTGCCCTCTGCTTTCAGGCTCTCCATCACATCCATAAGGCCGTCGATATTGAATGGATGAAGCCCGATGCTCGGCTCATCAAGCACATAAAGGACGCCGGTAGCTTCGCTTCGCACCGCGCGCGCAAGCTGGACGCGCTGGCGTTCTCCGGTAGACAGAGTGCTGCTGGCTCTGTCAAGCGAGAGATAGCCGAGCCCGAGATCATTTAATCTTTTAGCGTTTTCAAGAAATGACTGTACGATGCTTTCCGCCATCGGACGCATCTCTTCCGGAAGAGTGCCCGGTACGGCTTTTACCCAGGGAATAAGCCCGGAGAGCGTCATCGCTGTGGCCTGTGCAAGATTTTTGCCGGCAAGCAGCGATGAACGCACCTTAGCGGAAAGCCTCGTGCCTCCGCATTCGGGACATGCCGCTTCGTGCAGGAATTTCGCAACGCGCTTCATGCCCTTCTCGTCTTTTACTTTTGAAAGTGCGTTTTCCACGGTATAAACGGCATTGTAATAGGTTAAGTCCATTTCTCCGGCCGTATTGGTTTTCTCATTGATATAGAGGATATGCCGCTTTTCGGCGGGGCCGTGAAAGACGATCTCCTTTTCTTTTGCGGTAAGGTCACGGAAAGGCACGTCCGTCCGCACGCCCATGTCGCGGGCGATATCCTTCATAAGCGACCACATAAGGCTTTGCCACGGGGCGACTGCGCCCTCATCTATCGTAAGAGAATCGTCAGGCACAAGTGTGGATTCATCGACTGTGCGCACTACCCCTGTTCCGGAACAGGAAGGACATGCGCCTTCGGAATTGAACGCCATGGCTTCAGCGCCTGGGCCGCTGAATAGGGCGCCGCAGACGGGGCATCTGGTCGGCAGCATCAGCGCAACGTCCATGGAAGACGGACAGAGATGCCCGTTCGGGCAGCAGTGGCTCGCAAGACGTGAAAACATAAGCCGCAGGCTGTTCAGCAGTTCGGTCGACGTGCCGAATGTACTTCGTACTCCGGGGATACCGGGCCTCTGATGCAGCGCAAGCGCCGCAGGGATGTGCCGGATCTCGTCGACGTCGGCTTTGCCTGCCTGCGTGATGCGGCGGCGCGTATAGGCCGACAGCGCGTCAAGATAGCGGCGCGAGCCTTCCGCGTACAGCGTTCCAAGCGCAAGCGACGACTTCCCCGAACCGGAAACGCCGGCGATCGCGACCAGCTTACCGAGAGGGATGTTCACATCAACATTTTTAAGGTTATGCAGCCTTGCTCCGCGTACGATTATCTTATCCGGAGCGGTTCTTTCCTTACCCATATAAGCTTATCTCTTCTTTAAGATTCTCATGTGACCGATACAGCAGGCAGGTCTGTCGGCCCGCTGCCAGACGCCGGCTGATTTAAAAGACTCTGTCTCCGTTTTTTACCGGCTCGGAGGGTCTCAGCAGCACAACGCCCTGCTCAGAATCCGTTCCTAATATGCGCACTTCGCTCTTCACGGAGCCGATGTGTATCGGGGCCAGATTCACGCAGCATATCACCTGAGTGCCGATAAGATCCTCCGGCTTGTACAACGCGGTGATCTGAGCGGAAGATTTTTTGACTCCGAGCTCCCCGCCGAAATCTATCGAAAGCACATAGGCAGGATTCCGGGATTTTTTGTTCTCCTTGACCTCAAGAACGGTGCCGGCCCTCATTTCTACCTTGTCAAATTCCTCTATTCCTATCATATCCTCACCTCTCTGCGACTGCAGTCAACATTACAAGATCTTCTTCTCCGCCGTTATACGGCTTACAGCTTTATCCCTTTTATCCATGCGTCAGGGTCGGCGGGTTCTCTGTTGCTCGTAAAGAAATAGTCTGTTATCTCAGAATCAGGCAGCAGTTTTTTCAGCGTTTTCAGCGAACCTTCCTTTCCGTTTGCTCCGGCCGTGGCAAAGGGTATCACGCGCTTTCCGGCAATACCTGCGTTTTTGACATATTCCTGCAGAAAATCCGGCAGAGTGCCGTACCATACGGGAAAGCCGATAAAAACGACGTCATAGGAAGAGAAGTCCGCTGCGGCTGTCTTAAGCGCTGCCGGTTTGCCCGCTAACTTTTCCAAACCTGCGCGGACAACGGCGGAAAGGTAGCTTCCGTAAGGCTTCTCAGGCTCAACGGAATAAACATCCGCGTCAAACGCCGCCTTTACTTTTTCTGCGATCTTTTTTGTGACCCCTGATTTTGAATAATATATTACAGCGCACTTCATTTCGTTCATCCTTTCCCAAACCGCCGCGCCGATACTGAGAACAGCGTCCGCTGCATGGCGGCAGATATGTCACGAAGCAAATCATTTCTTTTAACGC
>JAFYJW010000073.1 GCA_017537925.1 Synergistes sp.
CGCCGCGGACGGGACTGCGGCTCCTGCGTCTGGGGACAGCGCTGCGCACAGCGCCGCTCCGGCGCCTGATCCGCAGGATATGGAAAAACTGGCAGGTCCTGTCATAGAAAGCATAGAGCTTAAAGGCAACGAAGAGGTGGCGTCAGAGCATATACTGAGCATCGTCACTTCCAAGGTCGGCGAACATGTAGACGAAGAGAAGCTCCGCAAGGACGCGGACGCGATATTTGAACTCGGTTTCTTCAATTCCGCCGATTACAGGGTCACCGACGAAGGCGACGGAGTCAAGGTCACCTTTATAGTTGTGGAAAACCCGAAAGTCGGCGAGATAAAATTCGTCGGCAATACCGTCTATTCAGACGAAAAGCTGAATGAAGTCGTTTTTACGCAGCCCGGCATGATATTCAACAGGACTTTCTTCCGCAACGACCTTCAGAGAATAAAGGAAAAATATCAGTCTGACGGCTATGTGATGGCAAACGTCAAGGACGTGAGGATAAACGGCGATGTGATAACGGTCGAGATCATCGAGCCGAAGATATCCGACATAATAATCCAGGGAAACAAAATAACAAAAAAACATATAATTGAACGTTATCTCAAGATAAAGTCCGGGGAGCTTTTTAACGCAAACAAACTGCGCCTTACGCTGAACCGCCTTCAGGGGCTGGGTTACTTCAACGACGTCAACGTAAACTTTGAGCAGGGCGAAAACCCTGACGAAGTCATAGTAATCCTGACCGTCGAGGAAGGCCGCACCGGAAAACTCGGCTTCAACATTTCCTACGGTACGGAAAGCGGTTTCGGCGGCGGCATGAGCTATGAAAACTACAATATATCCGGACGCGGGCTCAAGCTCAGCGTGGGCTTCGAGCTCGGAGACCGCGAGGAGTACTGGCTCACGCTGGAACAGCCGTATATGAGCGGAAAGGTGACGTCCTGGAGGCTCGGCGCGTACAAGCGCGCGTGGGACGACGTCTATTACTATCAGAACGACAAGCAGTACCTTGAATATGACCGCGACAAATACGGCGCGTTCCTTGGCTTTGGACGGAAATTCAGGGATGAATCAAAATACAACTGGTATCTGCTGCTTGACTGGCATAATACGAAGAACAGCAATATCAGGGAGAGGGACGGCTTCATAGAGGACTTCCCGAATCCGGTGGATCGTGAAGAAGAGCTGCTCAGGATACGCGAAGAGGAACTTGCCGAGGGCGACTACTATTCGGCCACGCTTTCTTTCAGGCGCTTCAACATAGACGAATATGCCGCTTATACCCACGGGGACGTAGAAAGCCTGAATTTCCAGTTCGGCAAAGCAAGCGTCAACAATATCGACTACAGCTACATGAAATACTGGCTTGAGTCCAAATTCTATTTCCCTGTCGGCAACTTCCTGAAAGGCTTCTTTGAGACCAACCTGCTGGACGGCTACGGCGACAAGCCCGTTATCTTCGCGGCGCGCATAGTGGCCGGTTCGTCGACGGGAGACGTTCCCTACGACGAAATGTACACAGTCGGAGGAGATACCACGCTGCGCGGCTATGACGACGACTATTACCGCGGACGCAATATGGTGCTCGGCAACTTCGAACTCCGCATTCCGATGCAGAAAATGTTCTCGCTGGTGCTCTTCTACGACGTGGGGCGCGCATGGGATTCCGGAAAGTGGCGCAACGGCCAGGAGGTCATCTACGGCGATGACGGCTGGGGCAAGGCTCCCGGCATAGGCGTGCGGCTCAACACTCCAATAGGAAATCTGCGTCTTGACTACGCGCACGGAGACGAAAGCAGGTTCCATTTTGGATTTGGAGAACTCTTCTAAGAAAAAAGAATCTAAATACGTGCAGATCGTTGCGGCAGTCCTGACTGCCGCAACGTTTGTTGTATTATTCTGTTTTGACGCGTGGGCCTCCGTAGAGATAAACGGTCTGCCGCAGTGGCAGGCAGCTCTTGCAAAGCAGAGCCTTGACGCCGTTCACGAAGGGATACCGAAGGAACAGACTCCGTCCTACCAGGCGGAGATAATGAAGACCGTGGCTTCCCGTATCTTTGCTGGATATGACATAGAGACGTCAGCGCTGAAAAACGGCATGATCCTGGTAGAATTTTCCGCGCAGCGTAAGAAACCGTGGACGGTAGACGTTAAGATTCCGCAGCTGCAGTCTCCGGCCCTTGAGTGGTTCACGGAAGATGTGAAGCCCCTCAAACCGGATATCGAAGCAATGCTTGACGGAGTGCCGCTCGAGTCGATAGCGTGGTCTGACAAGGCGCTGCAGGACAGTATAAATGCCATTTCAGCCGAGATGCTGCCCGGATGGGATCTTTCGCTCCTGATGACCGCAAAGGAAGACATTTGTGAGATATCTGTATCGTTTGCCCCGAAGATGCCGATGATACTGGCCGTAAACCCGGCGCCTGTATCAAACTCGCTGCCTATGGTCTTCCACGGCGAGCTCAGGAACAAACTGATGGGAGAGGCAGCGGCGTTTATCGGTCTTCCGGTCGCGTGGACCGCGAAGCATTCCGAGGATATAAACCTGTGGGCCGAGAATTACATAAACGAACAGAGCATCACGAAACGTTCGGCCGCAAGCGCAAACGCCTCATTCTCCCCGTCTCAGATATCGCAGCTCAATGTGCGTGTGGAGAGCAGCGTATATACGATAGGCGCATGGGCCGCTATCTATGCGGGGACGTCCGATCATTCCGCAGAACTCGGACTGCACCTCGGACGAAAGGTGGAACTGCTTTCCGATGTCCCGATGGAGGCCTATGCCGAAGCAAGGCTCGGACTTCAGGACTGGGAACTTTCCTACAGATTCGGCCTGCGCTTCCGCCCGCTGCGCGATTTCTGGCTCGGCGGAGAGTGGGATACGGACGGCGATATGTGGTGGGTGCGGCTCACGATGGATCCGCAGCTGCATAAGCCGTATTTCTGGGTCAGAGTCAGCGAAGACGGAGATTTCAACGGCGCGCTCGGCTGGCGCGCGACAGAAAATATCTCATTTGAAGTTGAATACGATGCAAGAGACGAAGATCGCTGGAGCCTGAAAATGCTCGGCAACCTGTAGTCTTGAAAAGGAATTGATAGTATGACCGTAAAGAAGATATCGCTTGCTCAGGCGGCGGAGATAGTAAAAGGCAGCGTTAAAGGAGACCCGGAGATTCAGGTATGCGAGGTGCTCCCGCCTGAAAAGGCAAGAGAGGGCAGCATATCGCCGCTTTGGGAGAAAAAATTTATCCCTTCTGTCCGCAAAGGGACCGTTCTTCTTACGAAACGGGGCTGGATCGGAGAAGGAGAAAACGGCATCGAAACGGATGATCCGCGTGTGGCGCTCATTGCGCTGCTTGCTTTCCTTAGCAGTGAGCCGAAAGCACAGCCCGGCATTTCCGCAGACGCGTACGTATCTTCCGATGCTGTGATCGGAAATAACGTATCCGTCGCGGCCGGCGCGGTAATAAAAGCCGGGGCTGTTATCGGAGAAAACACGGTCGTTATGGAAAACGCCGTGATATGCGAGGATGCCGAAATAGGTCCCGACTGCTTTATAGAACCGGGCGTCGTTGTATACAGGCGCTCTAAGATAGGCAGAGGCTGCGTCCTGCACTCGAACTGCGTCATAGGCTGCGAGGGATTCGGTTTCATACCGGATCCCAAAGCCGGGATGGTAAAAATACCGCAGATAGGCATAGCCAGGCTGGACGACGGCGTCGAGATAGGAGCTTGCAGCTCCGTGGACAGGGCTACGTTCGGCGAGACTTATATAGGCCCTATGACGAAGATAGACAGCCATGTCAAGATAGGGCATAACTGCGAGATTGGCGCGTACACGATAATAGTGGCGCAGTCGGGCATTGCCGGCAGCACGAAGATTGGCAGAGGAGTCATAATGGCGGCTCAGTCCGGAGCTTCCAATCATTCCACGATAGGCGACGGCTGCACTGTCGGCGGGCGAGGCGGCGTAGTCTGCGACATTCCGCCGGGTTCCACCGTATCCGGCTTCCCGGCGCAGAATCATAAGCTTGAGCTGCGTCAGCAGGCGGCGATCCGCCGCCTGCCTGAGATGGTGCGCCAGCTGCATGAGCTTGAAAAAAGAATAGACAGGATAGAGAACACTTGCGATGCTGACGCTTAAGGACGAGATAAAGATATCCGGAGTCGGCCTTCACTCTGGGGAGCACTCCGTGCTGCACCTGCGCCCCTGCGGCAGAGCCGGGATATATTTCCGCGGAAAGAGCGGACTTGCGTCGACAGCGGACGCTGTGATAGAAGAAGACAGCCGCCTGACGGGCTTTTCTCTTCCCAACGGTGCAGCGATCCGGACAGCCGAACATCTTCTTGCCGCGGTGGCGGGGATGGGGCTCGACGCCGTCGAGATAGAGCTTGAAGGGGCAGAGGTTCCCATCATGGACGGGAGCGCGTTCTGCTTTGCGGAAGCGATAAAGGAATGCGGCGTCACCGAAGTTGACGGCGACGCAGAACGGCTTGCCGTTTCCTCTCCGGTCGCGGTCAGGGAGAAGGACGGCGAACGCCTGGCCGTAGCCCTGCCTTCGGAAAAGCTCTCTGTCACATATGTGATAGATTATCCGGGCACGCCGATAGGGACGCAGTCGGTTAAATACGATATAACGCCGGAAATGTTTTATAATATAATTTCTAAAGCGCGTACTTTCGGGCTGACATATGAGCTTGGCTTTTTAAAGGAAAACGGCCTTGCAAAGGGCGGCAGTCTCGAAAATGCGCTGCTGTTTGACGACAAAGGACTTGTGGAAGGGCAAAAGCTGCGTTTCCCGCTGGAATGCGTCACTCACAAAGTTATAGATCTGCTGGGCGACCTCACCCTTGCGGGTTCTGTCCCGGTGGGGCATTATATTGCGGTGGCAGCCGGACACAGCACGCACGGAAAACTTGTCAGGCGTCTTAAAGCGCTGTACGGACATAAAAACATCTGAGGCAGCACAGCGAGGAGGAAGATAAATGAGTATAGATATCAGCCAGCTTCTGGATTTCTTGCCGCACCGCTATCCTTTTCTGCTTGTTGACAGAATTGAAAAAGTAGTGGATACAGATGACGTCAAGGAAGTTACGGGATATAAGAACGTTACTTATAACGAACCTTTTTTCCAGGGACACTTTCCTGACGAGCCCATTATGCCGGGAGTGCTGATACTGGAGGCGATGGGTCAGGTCGGCGCTGTCCTTCTTAAGCTGCAGCCGGAATTTTCCGGAGAAGAAAGAAAGATCGTTTATCTGACTTCCGTAGACCATGCGAAGTTCCGCAGGCCAGTCAAGCCCGGGGATCGTCTTAGGACCACTGCCAGGCTTAAAAGACGGCGCGGGAATATGGGCAGGTTCACGTTTGTTTCAGAAGTTGACGGAGAAATTGTAGCAGAGGCTGAGATGGGTTTCATGATAGCCTCCGATCTTACTTTAAAGGCGAAGTGATACGATGAGCGTTCAGATACACCCTACTGCTGTAGTAAAAGATGGCGCCGAACTCGGGGAGAACGTAACGGTAGGCGCATACTGTGTAGTTGACGCAAATACAAAAATAGGCGACGGCACCGTCCTGCGCCCGTTTTCTTGCATATGCGAGTATACCGAGCTCGGAAAAGAGTGCACGATATACGAACATGCTGTGATAGGCGGCAAGCCTCAGGATCTCAGCTACCGCGGAGAGAAGACCGAAGTTAAAATAGGCGACCGCGTGGTGTGCCGCGAGTTTGTGACCATAAACCGCGCCGCAGGAGAGGGCTGCGTAACGACGGTCGGAAACGGCTGCTTCATCATGGAAGGCGTGCATCTTGCTCACAACGTCACTGTCGGGCGCGAATGCACTATAGCGAACAAATCCGGGCTGTCCGGCCATGTTTGGGTAGGGGACTTTGTCGTGATAGGCGGCATGAGCGGATTTCATCAGTTCACGCGCATAGGCTCGTACTGCATGGTCGGCGGGATGTCGCGCATAACGCAGGATGTCCCTCCCTATACTCTGGCTGCGGGAATCCCGCTCAGGGTGTATGATATAAACAGAGTCGGGCTGAAACGCCGCGGCTTCGACATAAAGACGCGTTCAAAGATTCGCGAAATGTACAGGATAATATATAATTCCGGGCTTACGATCAGAGACGGCCTTGCAAGAGTAAAAGAACTCTATCCCGGCGATGACGAGGCCGGATGCATACTCTCTTTCGCGGAACTGAGCAAACGCGGGCTCACGCCGCGCATGACGCAGGACTGGACGCACAGGAGCGAAGAAAAAGTTGATTAGGCTCTTTGCCATGGATGTCGACGGAACACTGACAGACGGCGGGATCTATATGGACGGAGAGCGCGAATTCAAACGTTTTGACGTGAAAGACGGACAGGGGATAGCCGAGCTGCTTAAGAGAGGCGTGAAGATCGCCTTTATAAGCGGACGCTGTTCCGAACCTACTCGGCAGAGAGCGGACAACCTGCATATATCCTGCTGCATAAACGGGACCGGCGATAAGCTTATGGAACTCCGCAGGCTTTGCGATGAATGGCATATATCTCAGTCAGAGGTCGCTTTTGCCGGTGACGATACGCCCGATATAGAATGCATCAAATGGGCAGGACTCGGGATCGCGGTTTCCGACGCGCACCCGCTGACTGCGGCGGCGGCGGACTTTGTGACAAAAGCTCCGGGAGGGCGCGGAGCCATCCGTGAAAGTGCTGAATATATACTTAAAATAAATAACGGAGAATGATATGAAAGGAAAAAGCATTTTCCCATTCAAATTCAGAGTGCTGGACCGCTATATACTGGGCGAGCTGAGATCGTCGTTCTTCTTCGGTCTTGTCGCCTTTACGACGATACTGGTCGCAGGCGGGCTTCTCTTTCAGATGGCCGAGCTTATCATAGAGAAGGGCGTGTCTGTCGGTACCGTCATAAGGCTCTTCCTCTACTATATGCCCCGCCTTGTGGTATTTACGATACCGATGAGCTGCCTTCTTGCTTCTCTGCTCGGGTTCGGCAGGCTTTCGTCCAATTCTGAGATAGTCGCGCTCAAGTCGACGGGGCTCTCCTTCCAGCGCATAGTCCGCCCGGTAACGATCGCCGCGTTCTTCATATCGATAATCGCGTTTATCATCAACGAAAGCGTAGTCCCCGTGAGCGAAAAAGCCGCGGCGAACGTGATGAGATATGAAGTGCTCAAGCAGGCGGCGCCTCTTTTCACGCAGAAGGTATTCATCAAAGAGGAAGACGGCGGAGTAGTAAAGCGCGTTATCTACATAGACAAGATGGACAGCTCCACAAACCTCATGAAAGACGTTACTGTCGAAGAGTTTGAACAGGGACGCCTCGCAAGGATAATCACCTCCAAAAACGGCAAATGGGAGGAAGACAGCTGGTGGCTGATAAACGGCGCCGTATACGATATAAGCCAGAAGACAAAAGAAGTAGCGCTTCTTTTTAAATTCGACCGGCAGGCGCTTCGTCTCAATCTGCGGTCGGAAGATATAGAAAGCGTAAACAGAAAGCCTGATGAAATGGGCATAAAGGAGCTCCTGGGGCTGATCAGGCTCAAGGAAAAGCTCGGGGAAAATCCCGGAGATCTGTGGATGGCTTTCCATCTGCGCATCGCGGTGCCCTGGGCGTGCCTGATTTTCGCGCTGTTAGGCGCAGCGCTCGGAAGCCGCCCTCAGCGTGCAAGCTCAGGTGTCGGCTTCGGCTTCAGCGTTATCATTATTTTCGTCTATTATGTAATAATGTCCTTCAGCAAGGCGCTTGGCGAAAGCGGTTCGCTTCCTCCGATTCTTGCCGCGTGGGTGGCGAATTTCGTTTTCCTTGTGATCTCGCTGCTTCTCTGCGCCAGGGCAAACAGGCTCGGATAAGCGTTTTTTTGCGCTCAGCACTCTGCATAAGATAATGTATGCGGGCCCTCCTGCGAAGAGCCCGCATTTTTCGTATCCTTATATCAGTGTAAGTTCGCCGTTTCCTTCTGTGAACCTGCCTATAACGGCGGTATCGGGAAAACCTGACGCCCTTGCCGCAGATGCGATTTTTTCCGCCGCTTCCGGCGGCGCCGCTATCAGCATGCCTCCGGAGGTCTGCGGGTCAAAGACTATGTCCTCCGCGAATCTGCCCATCGGGGAACAGTTTATTACCTTTTCGCCGATATAATTTTTATTCTCGTATGAGCCGGCCGGGATAAAACCCATATCGGCCATCTCGGCTATGCCGGGAAGAAGCGGTATCTTTGAGCAGTCGACCTCAAGGGACGTTCCTTCCGACGCCAGATCCAGCGAATGAGACGCAAGACCGAAGCCGGTAAGATCCGTGGCAGCCGTCACGGCGCGCCTGAGTTCCGCGCTCAAAAGCGGCGGGACCGCGTTGAGCTTTGCCATCGAAAGCTCCGCCGCAGAGGCGTGTTCCGCGGCAAAGAGTCCCGCTTTTACAGCGGTGACGGCTATTCCTGTGCCGACCGGTTTTGTGAGAATCAGAGCGTCTCCGGGACGCGCTGTGCCTACCGTCCACATTTCGCTTTTTTCGACTTCACCGAAAACGACAAGGCCGTATTTCGGCTCTTCGTCCTGAACGCTGTGCCCTCCCGCAAGCATCGCGCGCGCTTCCGCCACTTTTCCGGCTCCGCCTTCGAGAATCTGCTGAAGCACGGATATCGGCTCGCATGACGTAGGGAAGCATACTATATTGAGCGCGATGATCGGGCGCCCGCCCATCGCGTAAACGTCTGAAAGCGAATTTGCCGCCGCTATCTCTCCGTATCTGAAGGGGTCGTCGGTCACCGGCGTTATGAAATCGGTGGTCAGTATGCCGACGCGGCTTTCCGTTATATTCCACAGAGCTGCGTCCTCGCCGTGATGCCATGAGGCTATCAGCTCTTCAGACTGAAATACGGGAAGACTCTTCAATATTTTATCAAGCTCCGCCGGAGCTATCTTTGCCGCTCAGCCGCTTGTTCTGGCACGTTCCGTAAGCCTCATTGAGCTCCCCCCTTTTCGTTAACGCAGATGAACGACGTCAGCTGCAGCGAATATCTTTTCACCGTTACCGGTTTTTACGATGAGAGCGCCCTGTCCGGTTACGCCTGAAGCAGTGCCGGAGAAGGACTCATTATCGCATATCACGTTTATCTCTTTGCCTATCGTGTCGCACTCTTTTCTGTAAAGCGCAAGCAGCGCCTCCGCTCCTCCCTCTGAGCAAAGGAGCCCCGCGGCGGCTGCGAAGCGCCGTAAGAAATCCACGAGTATCTTCCAGCGGGGCCATGTCTTTCCGCTTTCTATAAGCACCGACGTGGCTATACCGCGCAGTTCGTCCGGAATCTCTTCTTCGGTCATATTGACGTTGACGCCTATGCCGGTCACCGCGTAATATATCCTCTCCGCCTCGCCGGCCGATTCGCTGAGTATGCCGCACAGCTTCCTGCCGCGGCAGAGGATGTCGTTCGGCCATTTGAGTTCGGCAGGCAGGCCGCACAGCGCGCGCAGAGTGTTTTTGAGCGAAAGCCCTGCCGCAAGGTTAAGAAGCTGCACTTCGCCGGGAAGCAGAGGAGGACGCAGCAGCATCGAGAACATAAGGTTTTTGCCGCTTACGCTCTGCCAGTTCCTGCCGCGCCGGCCGCGTCCCATTTCCTGCACCTCGGCCGTCGCTACGACTCCGGCATTTTCTCCGCCGCGGGCCAGTTTTTTTATGACGCTCTGTGTGGAGTCTGTTTCTTTCAGGCAGATGCATCTGCCGAACATCGGATTATCGCGCAGGCTGTATGTGATCAGCGTTGAACTGAGCGCGTCTGTATCTTCGACGCCTGAGAGCATATAGCCCTTCTGGGAGACGGATTCGACAGGGAGCCCTTCGGCTTTGAGCGCCGCTATGTTTTTGGAAAGAGCCTGTCTTGTTATCGAAAGCTTATCGGCCAGCGCCGTGCCGGAAACGATGCTGCCCTGATTTTCCATCAGCGCTTCGAATATGACGGCCCTGCTGTTCGCTTCTTCGGTATTTTTTATCATGAGCTGCCCCCTGTGCACTTAGGCATTCATTATATACTGATTTGTTTATTTGCGGCTATAATAAAGAGTAAGCGAAATATTAGGAGGGGTTATCAATGGACGTGCTGCCGATATCGACCGTCATGACAAACCTGCGTTCATCGTATGATGAGCTGCGTGAGAGTCTTTGACCTGCCCGGAGCGGAAAAGAGATTAAAAGAACTCAACAAGTCTGCTGAAAAGGAAGGCTTCTGGGGCTCGCCGGAGGCTCAGGCCGTTACAAAGGAAATATCATATGTGCAGTCGCGCCTGGACAGGGCGAACGATATAAAAAACGAGTTCGGGGAGATAGAAGCCATCGCGGAGATGCTTGCGGACGGCAGCGACGACGAACTTGAAGCGGAATTTTACACCAGAGCTGAAAAACTGGTAAAAACCATCGAAGATTACCAGATCGTGATTCTCCTTGACGGGGAATATGACGCGGGAAACGCGATACTTACCGTGCATGCTGGAGCCGGAGGGCTTGATTCGCAGAACTGGGCCCAGATGCTTTACCGTATGTATATGAGGTGGGCGGAAAACCGCGGCTATACCGTCAAACTCATAGACGAACTGCCGGACCAGGAGGGCGGGCTCAAAAGCGTCACTGTCTCCGTAAACGGCAGTTATGCGTATGGCTACCTGAAAGGCGAACAGGGCGTCCACCGCCTTGTGCGCATTTCGCCGTTCGATTCCGCAAAACGCCGTCATACGAGCTTTTCCTCTGTGGAAGTGATGCCGGTGCTGCCGGACAGCGTCGAGATAGAGATTCGCCCCGAGGATCTTAAGATGGACACATTCAGGTCGAGCGGCGCGGGCGGGCAGTACGTCAACATGACGGACAGCGCGGTGCGCATCACGCATATCCCGTCGGGCATAGTCGTGAGCTGCCAGACGGAACGCTCACAGCATATGAACCGCGCGACGGCGATGCAGGTGCTGCGTTCAAAGCTGTTTGAACGTTCGCAGCGCGAGCGCCACGAGCAGCTTGAGAGCATACAGGGGGAAAAGCGCGCGATAGCGTGGGGCAGTCAGATCCGCTCATACACGCTTCAGCCCTTCCAGCTTGTAAAGGATCACCGTTCCGGATGCGAGATAGGGAACGTGCAGGCAGTCCTGGACGGGGATATCGACGAGCTGATAATGGCATATCTGAGAACGTCAAGGAACGGCAGGCAAAAGGGCGGGGAATAATACAGGATGAAAAAATTCATAAAGATACTTTCTGTTTTTGCAGCGGCAGCGCTCTTTGCCTCATGCGCCCATGCCGCGGACGTATTCGTGCCCAAAGATCCGGTAATGCCGCTTTCGCAGATACGCGCAGGAATGACGGGATATGCGAAGACGGTCTTCCACGGCACGGAGATAGTTCCGTTCGAGGTCAGGATACTCGGAACGATTCCAAGCAAGAAAAGCCCTAAAAATCTGATACTGATTGAAGTGCTTGATAAAAATGTCCGCGAAAACGGAGGCATAGCCGCCGGTATGAGCGGCTCTCCGGTATATGTGGACGGCAAACTGATCGGAGCTATAGGCTATGGCTGGTCATTCGCGGACAACAACCTCGGCCTTGTCACGCCGGCGGAAGAAATGTCCAAGTCGATGGAATGGAGCCAGACTCTGCCCGGTTTCGATGTGCCGGAGCTTCCGAATGAAACGCCGAAAGAGGATAAAACGGAAGAAAAGAAGCCTTCCGGCGCCGTTTCGGACGACAAGCCGCTCTCCGCGGATGCGGTGATCTCCGCAGACACGGCGCCTGTATCAGGCGACGCCGCTTCATCCGACCTGTTTGAAGAAGAGGCCGAAACAGAAGACGAAAGCGCCGCTGAAGAGACGGAGGCGGATCCCGACAGCGAAGAAGAAAATACAAAAGCTTCCTCAGGCAGCGAAAAAATGACGCTTGCGGCCGACGGCATCAGCCGCCGCTATGCGGCGCGTCTTGGCAGAAAGCTGGGCGTTCCGGTCGTCGCGATGGGTTCGGAAGCGGCCGGCCCCATGCCTGTGGATCTTAACTGGAAGCCGGAACCCGGTGCAGCGATTGGTGCTGCAGTTGCGTGGGGAGACGTCGTGGTGGGAGGTATAGGCACTCTTACCGCGGTATCAAAAGACGGACGCTTTATAGCGTTCGCTCATCCGCTCTTCAACAGAGGCGGAGTATCCTATGCGCTGACGCAGGCCAGTATACTGAAGATCGTACCCAGTCTCCAGAGTTCCTTCAAACTCGGCTACCTCGGAAAAATAGCCGGAATAATCACTCAGGACCGGCCTGAAGCGATTGGAGGCCGTCTGGGTCAGCTTGCCGCGGCATACTCCTATACCGTGAACTTCCGCAATGTCGATGAGAAGACGAGCTCTGTCAGGCGCTTCCAGACCATAGCGGATCCCTTTATCGCCCCGGATATCGCCTCCGCCGGGATACTGGGGCTCGTTGACGACCTCTGGGCCAGAAAAGGCGCGGGCACCGCAATGGTCGCCTATACAGTCTCAGGCGGCAATATGTCGCCTGCACCGTGGACGCGGCGCAATATCTTCTATTCCCCGAAAGACGCCGTAAAGGCGATGCAGAAAGAGATCGAGACTCTCGGAAAGCTCATATCGCGCAACCCGTTCAGGGAGATAAATCCGTACGGCGTCACGATAGACGTCGAGATGACAAAGTCGCCGAGGGTCGTCTATATAGACAAAATAGAAGTGCTGGATGAGAAAGATAAATACTCTCCCGGCGATACCGTAAAGGTGGCCGTCACGTTACGTCCGTGGCGCAAACAGCCTGTCAAAAAGACATTTGAGCTGAAAGTGCCTGAAAACGCCGTCTCGTTCTGCGAGATAACGGCAAGAGGCGGCGGCATCGACGAGCCGGACGAGGAGCCGCTGCTTACAGGGATGCGCGCGATAACGACCTTCGACGAGTTTATCTCCGAGCTTGAGGTGCAGGAGACGAACAATCAGGTGATAGTGGAGATCAGCGGACCTGAAAAGGATACAAAGGAGAAGAAGTCAAAAACAGCCGGAAAAGACAAGGAAAAGACATCAAAGGAATCGGCCCTCGGGGACGCTTCTTCCGGGAAAGATGCGGCCCGCAGCGATAAGGATGAAAAGAAAAAGGACGACAGGAAAAAGTCAAAAGACTCCTTAACGCCGGCCGATATACTCGAAGACCGCTTCGTAAGCGAGATAAACGCCGAGAGAATCGAAAACGGCGAACTTATCATCAACGACACCAACTATTACGTTGAAGGTGCTCTCAGAACCTATATTAAAGTCAAGGGAGGCAGCGCCGCCGATATGCTGCACGGCAGACTTGCGATGGCCGCTATGGCGTCCGGCGGCGAGGATGAAGAGGCCGATGAGGGCAAAGAACGCCCGGACGATGATGAAGACGATGATGATGAAGACGGCGGCGATGAGGACGACGGGGACGACGGCGGAGAAGACGACGATGACGGCGGCGAAGATGATGACGAAGAGGAGAGCCTGAGCTTTTCAGGCCTCGGACGCGGTCTCAGAAAAAAATGATCATCAGGCAGACGCCGTAGCTGATGAAGAGCGAAAGCATCACAGCGGCCGAGAGAGTGTCTTTAATAAGACGCACATCCTCGCGGTACGCGGGGCCGAAGTGGGCGTCGGCAAAATCCTCGACCGCTGTGTTTATCAGCTCTATGACTACGGGAAACAGCGATACGGCAAAAACGAGAAAAACAGATGCGGCAGACCTGCGCATTATTGCCGCAAGCAGCGTTGCACATACGGATGCAAGCGCTTCCTGACGGATTGCTTTTTCATTTAAGAACGCGTTTTTCAGCCCGTTCAGTGAATAAGATGTTTTTGCCAGAAGGCCTCTGTTTTTCCAGTCTTTCACCGTTAACTTCACCCGAATGCCGTAAAGATAAACACATGTATCAATTATATAACAGAGACGGCGCCTGCGCTCAATGCATCTGATACACGTGAAGAAATGCGGCGGAACGGAATCGTATCACGGCTGCCGCCTGCGGGATGACGGCGAATTATAAGATATTGACTGAGAAATAAAAAATGGTATAATACTTTCCGTTGGCCGGGATGGCGGAATGGTAGACGCTCGGGACTTAAAATCCTGCGAACGCAAGTTCGTGCGGGTTCAAATCCCGCTCTCGGCACCAGCAAACATCGCGGGGTGGAGCAGTACGGAAGCTCATCGGGCTCATAACCCGAAGGTCATAGGTTCAAATCCTATCCCCGCAACCAATATGGCGCTGTAGCTCAGTTGGCTAGAGCATTCGGTTCATACCCGACAGGTCACTGGTTCGAGCCCAGTTAGCGCCACCAGTTAACTCAGCCTCTCAGAGATGAGAGGCTTTTAATAAAAGTTTTTGCGGGGCGTAGCGCAGTCTGGTTAGCGCGCTTGGTTCGGGACCAAGAGGTCGGAAGTTCAAATCTTCTCGCCCCGACCACTTTTAAAAAGGGTCCGGCGTTATTTGCGCCGGACCCTTTTCTGTCCTGATTTTCCAAAATATCTTCCGTTGTGACCGCGGTGAGGTCCCGGTCTATTTATTCTTCAGTCTTGCTTCCGACGCCCTGGCGTGTCCTTCGAGTCCTTCTCCGCGAGCAAGGCGCGCAACGAGCGGTGCAAGCTCTTTTACGGCGCTGTCCGTGAGATACTGATGCGTGCAGGTCTTAAGGAACGTGCCGACCCATACGCCGCCCGTGAATCTTGCGGCGCGCATCGTGGGCAGAGTGTGGTTCGTGCCGGAGGCGTAGTCGCCGAAAACTTCCGCTGTGTTTTTGCCGATAAAGAGAGATCCGTAATTGCAGAGCTTTGCGGCCAGTTTTTCATTATCCGCCGTCTGCAGCTCAAGGTGTTCCGGAGCTATATCGTCGGCAGCCGCAGCGGCTTCATCGAGAGATTCGGCCAGCAGCACTTCGCCGTAATCGTTCCAGGATGAGCGCGCTATTTCGGCTGTAGGAAGCGACGCAAGCTGCGCCTCTACTTCTGCTGTCACGTCATTTGCGAATCTCTCGCTTGTGGTTATAAGGATCCCGCGCGCGACGCGGTCATGTTCGCTCTGCGCAAGGATGTCCGCCGCGGTGATCTTCGCGTCGGCAGTATCGTCCGCAATGATCAGCACTTCGCTGGGCCCTGCGGGAAAGTCGATACCGACCTGTCCGAAGCACTGGCGCTTTGCTTCGGCTACATAGCTGTTGCCTGGACCGACTATCATATCCACCGGGCTTATCTGTTCCGTGCCGTAGGCGAAAGCAGCTATCGCCTGCGCGCCGCCTATCGCGTATATCTCGTCGACGCCGGCGATATCCATCGCGGCAAGCGTCTTGGGCGATATCTTCTCCGTTCCTTTTATCACCGGAGAACATGCGGCCACGCGCGGCACGCCGGCCGCCTTTGCCGGTATTGCGAGCATCAGCGCTGTGGAATAAAGGGGATAACTGCCGCCCGGAACGTAGCAGCAGCAGGAACGCACCGGTATCACACGGTGCCCGAGAGTTATTCCCGGCCGCGGCGAAAATGCCGGAAGCTCTTTTATAGTTTCTTTCTGTGCACAGGCGAAACTACGTATATTTTCAGCGGCTTCTTTGATATCGTCCAGATCTTTGCGTGAAAGCTGCCCGTATGCCTCATCTATCTCCTGCTGCGATACGCGGAACAGACTGCGGCCGCATCCGTCGAATTTCCTGCTCAGGCGCAGAAGCGCTTCGTCTCCGTTTGAGCGCACGTCGTCTATTATCGCAGCGACCGCCGCGGAAAGCTCCTTAGATATCGATACGCTTCTATTTTTTGCCGCCTTTATAGTTTTCATGACGTTTCCTCCCTTTGCCGGCAGAGTACTGCCGCCGATATTAAGTCTACCGCGGCAGGCGCTTTTTTATCAAGTCCGGGGGATATAAATTAATTGCTCGGTTAATTGCTCTGCCATGCGCGTAAGCGCAGCTCATGCCCGCAGGGCAATTCATGATGCGAAGCATCAATTTACGCGACGAAAGGCGCAATTCATGTCCCTTCGTGGCGCAGCCCCCGCACGCGAGCAATGCGAGCGTATATCGCGGCAAGCTGCGTGAACATACAGCAGCTTTATACAGCAGCAATAACTCTATGTACTAAAAATCGTAGTGGGACCACATACTGATAATTTTTACCGTCTTATTTTCTTCATCCACAGCGTATACCATGCGGTGTTTGATATTGATACGCCTGGAATAAGCTCCAAGCATGTCACCCAAAAGTTTTTCATATTGAGGAGGAGACTGAAAAGGGTTCTTTTTTATGACATATATCAGGGCAAGCGCTTTTTTATCAAGTCCGGCGGCTTTTAATTTGGGTATGTCGGCTGCCGCTTTCTTCGTATATACGATGGAATAGTTTACCATGATGCCTTATCTTCCGGGATGCATTCTTCAAGAGGAGTATTCAGCCCTTCAATTATTTTCTCCTTCATGCCCGGAATTGAGGAAAGATACAGCGTTTCCATAAGGTTGTTGTAATCTTCTTCACTGATGATAACAGCGTTACCGTCCTTCGTGCTTATATTTACCGGCTCGTTGTATTTTATAGTCTGTTCCAGAAGACTGAAAATATTGCGCCTGAAGTTTGTGACATTTGTATTAAGCATATCATTCGCCTCCTTTATGTACATTATAGCGTACATATTGTTCTGGGTCAAACAACAATGCCCATACTCTGATGAGGCAGTGCAGCGGAATGATCTCCCACCGCGCTTTCGTGAATTGAATTGCTCTGCCATGCGGCGTCAGCCGCAATTCATGATGCTAAGCATCAATTCACGCGCTGTAACGTGCAATTCATATTAATTACGATGCAAAGTGGGCGATATCAGTTCTTTACGGAACCGGCGATATGCTCAGGCTCCACGGTAGCCTTCCTGCTGAGCAAAAGACCTTTTATAACTTTTCCGCAGTCGCCGCCGATGCATATAGACCGCTTTTCGATCTGCTGCGGGCAGCAGGCTTCATTGTAATTCAGGCAGGCGTAGACGGCTTTCGGGTCGTCATTTGTCATCTGCCAGAAGGGAAATTTCACTATCACCGGCGTATTCATGCCGACTCCTATCTCCAGAAAGAGTATATGCATGCCTTCATGCTTTTTAAGGAACTCCGAGTAGGCGGCGGAAGCCCTGTGCCAGCCTTCGTCCTCGACAAAGCTCTCATCCGAACGCAGGTTCATGGCGACGTGGCTCCCGTCATCCGGGCATTTGGGGATCAGCGCAGACGGGATCTTCATGTAGATCTTTCTGTCCGCCGGCACTTTGAATGCGCCCTTTTCATCCTTTACAAATCCCTGCGCCTCCATGGCCTGCATTACCCATCCCTCGTTGTCGTAAGTCCTGCGGTTCTCAGGATTAACGTTCTGGAAGAGACCGTAGTCGCCCTGCGTATAGAAGAGGCGCTTTTTATCAAAGCCGGACTTCTGAAACTGATGATCGACGTTGGTAGTTATCACAAAGTAATTCTTGTTTGTCACCAATTCATGCAGGTCCATGTATACGGTTCCCGGCGCTTTAACATATCGGTTGTAATAGATATGCCTCGCCCACCAGGCCCAGCGCGTCTCCTCGTCCGGAAAAGCATAAAAGCCGCCGGAGTATATGTCCCTGATGCCGAACGCAGCGGCAAAGTCAAAGAAATACTTTTCGAATCGCTCCCCGCTGTAGGTAAATCCGGCAGCTGCGGAAAGTCCGGCGCCTGCGCCGATCACGATCGCGTCCGCCGTCCCGATCTCATTTTTCAGCCGTTCGATATTCTCCTCTATTGCGCCGCTTCCGCGTGAGATCCCGGGAGAAAACGTCTGTACGCCGCGGAGACCGTTCTGTATGGTCTCAAGATAGCCGTTAGGCAGTTCAGAATAATAGTCTTTCATATAATACCCTGTCTTCATCCTTAAAAACATTGAATATGACCCTGTCTAAAGAGTCCGGGTCTTTCGTGAATCGGTCTGTAACCGTTTTCACTGCGATCTCAGCTGCTCTCTTATTAGGGAAATGAAATACACCGGTGGAGATACAGCAGAAGGCAACGCTCCTCAAACCGTTTCCCGCGCACATATCCAGCGTGTTCCTGTAACAGGCTGCGAGCTCTTCTTCAAGTTTTGGCGAGAGACTATCCTCCACGACAGGTCCGACGACGTGTACTACCTTCCCTGCCGGCAGGTTGTAAGCCTCTGTCAGCATCGGGACTGCCGTCGGCTGCTCATATTCATTCCCGTAACGGCGCCTGAACATATTCATCTGCCGATTACACTCCAGGCGCAGCTGGACGCCGGCAAAAGTGTGGATGCAGTTGTCGATACAGCTGTGCATCGGGATGAAACAGCCCAGCATCTGAGAATTGGCCGCGTTTACTATCGCGTCGACGGAAAGCCTTGTGATATCCCCCTGCCATATGGAGAGGCGGTCTGCATACGGATGGCAGCTGCCCTTGTCGGCAGCCGTGGGAATATCCGGGATATGCACGAGGCCTTTTTCACGGGCCCTTTCCCGCAGATATGCATCCTGCACCGCCAGCACCGGAGCCGCCATCATTTTGGGCATGCGGATATTCATCAGAGAGCGGAGAAGCTGACGCTTGCTCTCGCCGTCGGGAGGAACGGGCAGATCTTTGTATCTTACGGAATCCTCCTTAAAGGCTTTCAGAAGATAATTGAGCCGTTCTTCCTGCGTCATGCCGTCGTCCATAATTTACCTCCTGCATACGCGGCTGAGCCGTGGTGTCGTTTTCTTTAAAACGAGCCGGGCTTTCACGCCCGGCCCGTAAATGAGTTCCTGTATGCTTATCTGTAGCGGGCGCTTACGCGAGCAGCCACTCGGCAAACTCATCGGCAGCCTTCAGATCCCCGGGCTTTTCCATAATACTTCCGGGGACATTGGCATTGCCTGCCACATGAGCCTTATAGCTGCGGAAACCGGCCGTCGCGAAGCTCTTAAGGTTAGTCTCCACCATAGCGGTGTAGACGTCGACGGGGCCGAAGCCGGCGAAGAAATAGCCGGCCAGCTTTTTATCTTTTCTTCCTGCCATGGAAAAATCCGGCTGGGTGAAATCCATGAAGGAATATGTCCTGTCGAGGAAAGCCTTAAGCTGCGCGGGGAACTGATCCCAGTGCACCGGCGCCAGTATCAGCATCGCGTCGCACGAATCTATCTCAGGTATCAGCGCGGTGAAGTCGTCCTTCTGGACGCAGTTAGGGGAGTGCTGCCTCTTGCAGCCGTCGCAGGCAAGACATGCCCGGACGTCCTTCTCTCCGATGTTGAATATGGTGACTTCCGCTTTTCCTTCCAGCTGACCGGCAAACCTCTTTGCGAGCGCGTAGGAATTGCCGTTTCTTCTTTTGCTGGCGTTCACGATGAGTACTTTCTTCATAGCTTCATTTCTCCTCCCTGATGTCTGCATTTGACTCTGATTCTATTGTTTGGGCGCTCTCTTCCATGATCGCCCGACGCGTTTCTTTGACCACATCGTCAACTGTTACCTTTTTCATCTCTTCTTCCATGGTCTTCTGCACTGCTTTCAGTCTGGCGCCCAATGCCTTGTGGATGTTGCGGCCGACAGGGCAGTCGGGGTTGGGCTGTTCATGAAAGTGAAAGAGCCCCTCTTCTTCGTTAACGCTGTCTACCGCCATATAGATATCGTAGAATGTGATCTTATCCAGGGGCTTCTTAAGTTCCGCTCCGCCGGCGCCGCGCCTGGTCTCCACTATGCCGGCCTCACGGAGCATCCCGATCACAGTTCTCACGATGACCGGATTTACTCCGGCCGAACCCGCTAAAAACTCGCTGTTCACACGATACATACCTTTGAAATAGTCGATGGCGGTTATGATGTGGACAGCTATCGTAAATCTGCTCGTTATCTGCACGGGGGACCTCCGTTTTTAACGCCGCACAGAATTACGGCAGCGTTAATATCAGCTGATAGTTGTAATATAACATATTACAACTAAAGTGTCAATATATTTATTACAACTTTACGAAACGCCTTTTTGAACACGCTGCTCTCGTGCACGGCTTTTGCGTGCGCCGCAACCTTTCGTTTGACCATGCTTTGCTCAATGTATATAATACTTTGATGTGCTGAGGAAATTTCTTCATTTTTGAAGTAAGGAGAGATATATATGCCGTACGATTTTTCCGTGATAGAGCCCAAGTGGCAGAAGGAATGGGCCGATGCGAAGATCTTTGAGGTAGAGGCCGACCCGTCGAAAGAAAAGTTCTACTGCCTCGAAATGTTCCCGTATCCGTCAGGCGCTCTTCATATGGGACACCTGCGCAACTATTCGATAGGAGACCTGTTTGCGAGATTCCTCCGCATGCAGGGAAAGAACGTCCTATACCCGATGGGCTTTGACTCTTTCGGGATGCCTGCGGAAAATGCGGCGATAAAGCACAACACGGCTCCCTCCGAATGGACGTGGAGCAATATAGAGCATATGACGGAGCAGCTGAAGCGCGCCGGCTACAGCTACGACTGGCGCCGCCGCGTCGAAACGTGCAGCGTCGACTACTACAGATGGAATCAGTGGCTCTTCCTGCAGTTCTACAAGAAGGGGCTCGTCTACCGCAAGCACGCTCCGGTAAACTGGTGCGATAAGTGCCAGACGGTGCTCGCGAACGAACAGGTCATCGACGACGGCGTATGCTGGCGCTGCGGGACTCCGGTCACGAAGCGCGACCTTGACCAGTGGTTCATACGCATAACGGATTACGCGCAGGAGCTCGTAGACTGCCTTGACGAACTCAAAGAAGGCTGGCCTGAGCGCGTCCTTACGATGCAGAGAAACTGGATCGGACGTTCCGAAGGCGTACACTTCCAGATGGATATCGCGGATACCGATCTCAAGATCGAAGCCTTCACGACGCGCATCGACACAATATTCGGAGTTACCTTCGTGGCGCTTGCCGCTGAGCATCCGCATGTGAAGAAACTTGCGGAGATGGCAGGCGGAAAGAAGAAGGAAGAGATACTCGCCTTTGCGAAGAGAATGGCTTCGCGCAGCACGATCGAGCGCACCGCGGTAGGCGTCGACAAGGAAGGTATCGATACAGGCTTCTTCGCGGTGAACCCCGTCACAGGGGAGAAGTCGCCTCTCTGGATAGCCGACTATATACTGATGGATTACGGCACCGGCGCGATAATGGGCGTTCCTGCGCATGACCAGCGCGACTTTGATTTCGCTCGCAAATATAATATCCCGATAATAACCGTCGTTCGTCCTGTCGACGGCCCGGCCGAAGACGGCGCGACGATGGCCTGCGCCGCGGCCGCTGACGGCATAGCATGCAATTCGGGCTTCCTTGACGGACTCCCGACAGAAGAAGCCATCAAAAAGGCAGCCGACTGGTTCGAGGAGCACGGCAAGGGAAAGAGGGAGATACAGTTCCGTCTGCGCGACTGGCTGATCTCGCGTCAGCGTTACTGGGGCACCCCGATACCGATGGTCTACTGCGACCACTGCGGCGTAGTCCCTGTGCCGGAGGATCAGCTCCCTGTGAAGCTGCCCCTTGACGTCGAGATGCCGAAGAACGGCGGCAACCCGCTTGCGCTGCGCCCCGACTGGTACAATACGATATGTCCGGTCTGCGGAGGCCCGGCGCGCCGCGAGACCGACACGATGGACACGTTCTTCTGCTCGTCGTGGTACTTCGACAGATATACCTCGCCGTGGGTAAGCGACGCCCCGTTCGACAAGGACGCGGCAAAATACTGGATGACGGTAGACCAGTATATAGGCGGCATCGAGCATGCCTGCCTGCACCTTATCTACGCCCGCTTCTTCACGAAAGTGCTCTCGGATCTCGGCCTGCTGCCTCCGGATATGCGCGAGCCGTTCAAGCGCCTGCTGACTCAGGGCATGGTCATCAAAGACGGGGCGAAGATGTCCAAATCGCTGGGCAACGTCGTTGACCCGGACGAGATAATCAAGAGATACGGAGCGGATACGGCGCGTCTCTTCATACTCTTTGCCGCTCCGCCCGAAAAGGATCTTGACTGGTCAGAGCGCGGCGTGGAGGGCGCAAGCCGCTTCCTCGGCAGGGTATTCCGCCTTGTGGAACAGAATCTCGAGAATCTGAAAAAAGCGTCCGCGCAGCGCCTTAAGCTGAGCGAGCTGACCGACGCCGCCGACCGCAAGATGAAGCGCATAACGCACAGTACGCTTGACCGCGTTACGAAGGACATCCGCGACGAGCGCCAGTTCAACACGGCTGTGGCGCGCCTCATGGAGCTTACCAACGCGCTTATAGCATTTGCGCCGAAAGATGAAAAGGGCTGGGCTGTAATGCGCGAAGCAGTGGAAACGCTCCTCTGCTGCCTGTCGCCCTTTGCTCCCCATATAACCGAAGAGCTCTGGCATATGCTCGGCAATGAAGACTTCCTTTCCGTGCACAGGTGGTTCGAAGTCGACGAAAGCGCTCTTGTTGAAGACAGCGTCACCGTGGTCCTGCAGATAAACGGAAAAGTCCGCGAGCAGTTTGAAGTGCCGGCCGGACTGTCAAAAGAAGATCTGCTTGCCGAAGTGATGTCCCGCGATGCGACTAAAAAACGCCTTGAGGGCAAAGAAGTTATCAAAACGATAGCAGTGCCGGGCAAGCTTGTTAATATAGTGGTGAAAGGCTGATGCCCTCTCTCCTCCTTATAGCCGCCTCTGGTACGGCTCAAAGGCGTCTTCTGGAGGAGAGCTGTGCCGGACTGGAAAAGAAGGGGTACACGGCAGTCGGTAAGCAGGAGGGCGGAGAGTGGAATTCCCTCCTTTCCGACAATATGACTTCCGGCCTTTTCGATGAGAACCGCTATGTTGTAGTGGAATCAGCGACGCTTTTAGGGGCTTTTCCCGAGAAGCTTTCTTTTATGGTCGCTCCCGAATCTTCCGTGGTGATCATTCTTGTCTACGAAAGCGACCCAGCGGAGTTTATCCCTAAGGACGTTCTGTCGCGCTGCCGCGTCATTAAAGCAGCCGAGTTCCCGCGCTGGCCGCGCGAGCGCCAGATATGGGTCGCGCGCGCCGCGGAAGAGCTCGGTGTGAATATCGCGCCGGACGGCGCCGCGATGATAGTGGAGCTCCTTGACGACCCCGAAGAGATACGCGCCCAGCTCAGAAGTCTTGCCTTGCTCAAAAAGAATGCGCCGGTGACTGCCGCCGACGTGGAAGACCTGTGCATGGACGACGGAAGCCGCAATATGCTCCGCCTGCTTGACGGACTCTGCAAAGGCGACAGCGCAGCGGTCCTCAGGAGCTTAAGGGGCATATCCGATACGGATGACCTGATACCGGCTTTGGTGCCGATACATAACAGGATGCGCCTTGCGTGGTACGCAGGTCTCGGGCGTTCGTCGGCCGCATTTGCAAAAGCGCTGGGCGCAAGGGATTACGCCTGGCGCATGGCCTGTCAGGCGGACAGGTTATACGGACACGCGGCTCTGACAGACTTTATCGCGGATCTTATCCGGATAAATATAGAAGAAAGAAGCGGTACCGGGGCAGGCTGGCACGGGCTGGAAACGGCAGTGATAAAGCTTATGGAAAAAAGGCAGAGAGGGAATAAAAAATAAGCGGAACTCTTTTTGAGAGCTCCGCATTTTTTTAGTCGAGGCGGGACGGTTTAAGCAGACAGCGATTTGATCTTTGCTGCCATGCTGGCCTTGCGGCGAGCAACTGTATTACGGTGGACGACGCCCTTGATTACCGCCTTATCCAATACGCCCTGAGCGTCATTCATCCGCTGGTTAGCAAGTTCAGCGTCCTTGCTCTCTACCGCTTCAATGAATTTCTTTACCGCGTTTTTGCAGCGGGTCTTCCAGAAACGGTTGTAAATGCGGTTTCTCTCAGTGATCAGGACTCTCTTTTTTGCTGATTTCTTGTTTGGCAATGCCGTCACCTCCTTCACAAAGACAGCGAACATCTTAGCACAAAAACGCGCTCTTATGCAATACCTTAAAAATTTTCAGAGGAATAAAGTAAGATTTTCTTGCGGCAATTCCTACTCTATGCTATATTTAACAGGTTGTTTGAGAGTCGATAATTCTGAAAAGAATTTTTGATAGTTTGATAACGATGAAAATTGCAGGAGGTGTAGTTTAGTGAAACGGACATTTCAGCCGCATAATGTAAGGCGCAAGCGCGCGATGGGCTTCCTTGAGCGTTCCGCATCACCCAGCGGTCGCCGCATTCTCAGAAATCGCCGCCGTAAGGGCAGGGCGCGTCTCGCCGTTTAATCAGCTGTGAATTTTGGCTTCCCTGCCGAAAAGAGGCTCATAAAGGGCTGGCAGTTTGATCTTGTTTTCCGCACCGGGCGCCGAGAAACCGGCGCATTGGTGCGGTTGCTGTTTTTAACGGATATGGGGGGTACCCCGAAAGCCGGAGTCGCGGTAGGAAAAAAAATAGCGTGCGCCGCAGAGAGGTCAAGAGGGCGCCGCATCATGCGCGAGGCGCTGCGCAGGTTGATGCCCTGGCTCAGGGACGGGGTCTGGATCGTGGCCTCACTGAAAGAAAGCGCTCTGGACGCCTCCGCCTGCGATATCTACCGCGACATGGCCATGCTGCTTAAGCGCGGCAGACTTCTTACACGCGGATGGGCCGGCTATGGATGGGATATCGATATAAGAAAAGACATATCATGAAGATCCTGACATACTTTATGATCTTCTGCATAAAAGCATATCGCTCCATCCTCTCCCCGCATCTCGGAATGGCAAAATGCAGGTTTTACCCGTCATGTTCGGAGTACGCGGCCGAAGCGGTCGCCGCGTACGGCCCTTTTATAGGTCTCAGACTTTCGGCGGCCAGAATCATAAAGTGCGGGCCGTGGCATGAAGGGGGCTACGACCCGGTGCCCGGGCCGGACGAGATCGAAGCAAGATTTGGCAAAAAATTTTTCCCGAAAGAATCAAAACATACTGCGAAAGGTTAGGTGGAAGTCTTGGGTGCGATTTGGAGCGGAGCCAGCGATATCCTGCTTAAGATCCTGGAATTTTTCTACGGGATCACTAACTCCTACGGACTGGCTATAGTTCTTTTGACGATTGCAATAAAGATAGCGCTGTATCCTTTGAATCAGAAGCAGATGCTGTCGATGCAGCAGACGCAGAAGCTGCAGCCCAGAATCAAAGTCATTCAGGAAAAATACGCGAATGACAAACAGAAGATGCAGGAAGAGATCATGCGTCTTTACAGAGAATACAAGGTCAACCCTGCAGCCGGCTGTCTGCCTATTTTAGTGCAGCTGCCTATATTGATACTGCTTTTCAATGTCTTGAGGACATATGAATTTGCGGATGCTTCCTTTATGGGGATCCTGCTCGGATCCTCTCCGACGATGGGTCTCGGCAAAGCGCTCGGGGCCGTTCCGGGCGCAAACGGTCAGTACGGCATAATGTCTGTGCTGTCCGCGCTTTTCACGAACCCGGCGGGGCTTTCCAACGTCGGACTCTACCTGGGGAACGTTCTTCTGCTTGTAGCCATATCCGTCCTGACATGGGCCCAGCAGAAGCTCTCCGGCGGCAATAACCCGCAGATGGCCGCAATGAATACGATAATGCCGTTTTTTATGGCGTTCATATGCCTTTCGATGCCCGGCGGCGTAATGCTCTACTGGGGTCTTTCATCGCTGATCGGCGTTATCCAGCAGTATTTTGTGATGAAGAGAACGAATGAAGAGATGGCTGTAAAGCCAGTTCTGCATAAAACAAAACCTGTCAGTCAGGCGGCTGCCGCCAAAGACGAGGATGACGATGACGATGATGATGAGGAATAGGTAATGAAAGACGACGAACTGACGGCGATGCCCGAAATCGAAAGCTGTGTTTTTGAGTGTGCTTCGGTAGACGAAGCAAAAGAGAAAGGCGCGGAAAAATGGGGAATCAAGCCTGACGATATAGAAGCCGACGTGCTCTCGGAAGATAAAAAACTTTTCGGACTGCTCGGCTCGACCTACAGAATCGAAGTCAGGCCTTTCGCCCCCGTTTCCTATATACGCTCCTGCCATTTCGTGAATGAGATCCTTGACAAGATGGATCTGGATCTTATCCCGGAGCTTACAGACGACGGAATCATAAATCTTGTCGGCGACGACGCAGGAGTTGTCATAGGGCGTTACGGCGAAACGCTGAAGGCGCTCGAATATATAACCAACCTCGTATGTCATGACGACTTTTCCACCAGACGCGTTCGTTTCGACTGCGGAGGATACCGCGGACGCCGCGAACAGACGCTCCGCCGCCTTGCCGAGTCGATAGCGCGCGAAGCCAAGCATAAGGGGACGCCCGTGAGCCTTGAGCCCATGTCGAGCTGGGAGAGACGCCTGATACATATCGCGCTGCGTGATGACAAAGACGTAGAGACTCGCTCCATCGGAGAAGAGCCCGTGCGCCGCGTGCTTGTCTGTCCGGTCGGGGGCGCTTCGCGCAGCCGCGGAGGCGA
>JAFYJW010000074.1 GCA_017537925.1 Synergistes sp.
CGCGTCAGGCGCTGGATCTTTCCACCCTTAAATCCGAGGACCCCGGCAGAGATCTGCTCGAGATGCTCTCATGCCCCAACGGACACAAAAAGGACGCGATATGGGATCAGTATGACTCAATGGTGCAGCTGCATACGATTGCCGGGCCGGGAGAGCCGGCCGCCGTCGTCGAAGTGCCCGATACGCACAGGGCATGTGTGCTGACGATGGAAGCGGAGCCTTACAAATGCTGGACCGATCCCTACACAGGCGCGGCTGAGACCATGGCGCTGTCTCTCCGCGGGCTGTGGCTGACAGGGGCGGACACCCTGGGCATGACAAACTGTCTGAACTTCGCGTCGCCCGAACAGCCCGACAAATTCTACGAGCTCAAAGAATGCATACGCGGCCTTGCCGATGTCTGCCGCGCGCTCGACTGCCCGGTCGTTTCCGGCAACGTCAGCCTTTACAATGAAACGGCGAACGACCGCATCTACCCGACCCCGCTCGTGGTCACGGCCGGCCTGCTTACAGACAGAGATCTTATCGTACGCGCCGGAATGACAAAAGAAGGAGACTACATCTACATAGTCGGCAAAACGGAAGGTTCTCTTGCCGCGTCGCGCTGGCAGAGCGCCAAAAACGGAAAGCCGCTCGGAAAGACCGTCGAACCGGATCTCGAAGCGGAAAAGTCTTTCCGCGAACGCGCTTTGAAGACGGCCCGCGAACAGGCGGCAGTTTCCGGAAGGGTGGCCGCAGGCGGCGGTCTTGCCACGGCGCTCGCAAATGAAGCTATAGCGTCGGGCGTCGGCATGGAGATCACGCTTGAGCCGGGCGCTTCCGTAGAGTCGCTCCTTTTCTCGGAAGGCGGTGCCCGCGCCGTGTATTCGGTAGCGCCGGAAAAAGCCGCTGAATTTGAAAGGATATGGAGCGGCTTCCCGGCAGTCAAAGCCGGAAGAGCCGGAGGAAAGAGCTTTGTCTGGAAAAACATTTTCTCACTGACTCTTGATGAACTGACAGAGGCCTTCTCAGGGGAAAAGAGATAAATGTGCGGTATTTTCGGGGCTTACAGCGCAAGCGGCGAGCCTGTTCTTGAGGACGTTTACCTCGGGCTTTTCGCGCTGCAGCACAGAGGGCAGCTTTCGGCCGGGGTCGCGTGGACGCAGGACGGCTCCGTGCATATCAAAAAGGGGCCCGGGCTTGTGCATGACGCGCTGCAGCAGGATGAGCTGGAAAAGATCAAAGCGCATGCCGCGATCGGTCATGTGCGCTACGCAACGGCAGGCGGCACCAGGCCGGAAAACAGCCAGCCGCTTGGCGCAAACTATGCGCAGGGCCCGATAGCCATAGCCCACAACGGCAATCTCACAAACGCTACTGCTATTTCGAGCTATCTTGCGAACCGCGGGGCGATATTTCAGACTACATGCGACACCGAGACGATCATCCAGCTCATGGCGCATCAGCCCGATACAGTGCAGCTTGAAGCCTTAGAGAACGCGCTTTCAAGGATAAGCGGCGCCTACAGCCTCGCCGTGCTGCTTGAAGACTGCCTTGTGGCGGCCCGCGACCCGTGGGGCTTCCGTCCCCTCGTGCTCGGCAAAAGAGAGGACGCATATTTCATAGCTTCAGAATCCTGCGCGTTCGATATTATAGGCGCGGAACTGGTGCGCGACGTAGAGCCGGGGGAGATTCTCGTCATAGACCGGCGCGGCGTGATATCCCGCAGATTCGGGAAACAACCGCAGCGCCTGCGCCACTGCGCTTTCGAATATGTATACTTCGCGCGCCCCGACAGCGTTATCGACGGACGATCCGTCTACAAGGCAAGAAAAGAGCTTGGCGCGTGCCTTGCCCGCGGCATGAAGTGCCCCAAAGACTGCGTGGTATCGGGGATGCCGGACAGCGGGACCCTCGCAGCGCTCGGTCTTGCAGAAGAAGCGAAGGTCCCATTTGAAGCCGGAGTCGTGCGCAACCGCTATGTCGGCAGGACGTTCATACAGCCTACGCAGCGCGTGCGCGAGGCCGGCGTAAGAATCAAGCTGAATCCTCAGCCGGGCATCTTCAACGGCAAAGAGGCGGTGATAGTCGACGATTCTATCGTACGCGGCACGACTGCGGGGCGAACGGTATCGACGATAAGAGCGGCGGGCGCGGAAAAGGTACATATGTGCATAGCTTCCCCGCCGGTCCGCTATCCGTGCTACTACGGAATAGACACGCCGAGCTCTGACGAGCTGATAGCGGCGCAGACGGACATCGAATCGCTGCGCGCGGATATAGGCGCTGACACTCTGCGTTATCTTTCCTGCAGCGAGCTCTGCGCGGCTATTGGTCTGCCGCACGACGAGCTGTGCACGGCATGTTTTGACGGCGACTATCTGGACGACGAAGAAAACGGCTGTTCCCTTGAAGTCTGACTTCATGCCGGAACAGCCTGAAATATAACAAAACCAAATAAAAAAACACGGAGGAGAAGGACAATGGATTTGACGAAAAAGGAACTCATTTACGAGGGCAAGGCAAAGAAGCTTTATACCACTGAAGATCCCAAATATCTCATAGTCGAATACAAAGACAGCTTCACCGCCTTCAACGGGCAGAAAAAAGCTACCATGAGCGGCAAGGGTATCCTGAACAACAAGATATCCTCGCATCTTTTCAAACTGCTGGCCGACAACGGCGTCGAATCGCACTTTGCCGGGCAGATAGACGACGTGCATCAGCTGGTACGCCGCGTTAAGATAGTGCCCCTCGAAGTCATTGTCCGCAACATCACGACAGGCTCCCTCTGCAAGCGCCTCGGCGTTGCGGAAGGCATGAAGCTCCCCCGCCCGCTCTTTGAGATGTGCTATAAAGACGACGCGCTCGGAGATCCCTTCATCATCGAAGACCATGCCCTTCTCTTCGGATGGGCTACAAAGGAAGAGATAGACAAGATAAAGGAGATTTCGTTCAAGGTCAACGATATCCTGAAGGATTATTTTGCAAAGAAGGGTGTCGTGCTCGTAGACTTCAAGCTCGAATTCGGCAAGGACTCCGACGGCAAACTGATGCTGGCTGACGAGATCTCTCCCGATACCTGCCGCTTCTGGGACAGCTCGACCGGAGACCATCTGGACAAGGACCGCTTCCGCAAGGATCTCGGCAATGTTATGGCAGCATACGAGGAGATCTGGAAGAGGATCTCGGAATAGAAAACCATGAGCGGAATTTTCGGCGCATACAGCACCGCCGGGAAAACAGTGCTGGAGGAAGTGTATTTAGGACTTTACGCTCTTCAGCACAGGGGGCAGGAATCGGCCGGCATCTCGTGGGTGCAGGAGGGCGCCGTCTCTTCGAAGCGCGGGCTCGGACTGCTTCACAACGCGATAGACCAGAAACAGATCGCCGACGAGCACGGCCACTGCGCGATAGGACATGTGCGCTATGTTCCTCTTGAGAGTTCGCGTCTGCAGAACGTCCTGCCCATAAGCGCGAATTACGCGCGCGGCCCGATAGCGATAGCCCACGACGGCATAATAACTAACCTTGCCGAACTGACGAAGCAGCTCGTGCAGCGCGGCGCCATATTCCAGTCGTCTACAAATTCAGAAGCGATACTGCATATGATGGCTCAGAAGTCGCATATGCAGCCGATCGACGCCTTCGTCGACGCGCTGCGCAGGCTTGAGGGCTCCTACTCACTTCTTGTGCTTTTAGAGAATTCGATAGTCGCGGCCCGCGACCCGTACGGCTTCAAACCGCTCGTGATCGGCGAAAACAACGGAACGTACTATATCGCGTCCGAATCCTGCGCTCTTGACATAGTCGGGGCAACGCTTCTGCGCGACGTCGAACCAGGCGAGATAGTCGTGATCGGCGAAAAGGGAATCAAAAGCCTGCGCGTACAGCCCGAGAGAAAATGCGGACGCTGCATGCACTGTTCATTTGAATACGTTTACACCGCGCGCCCGGACAGCATAATAGACGGGCGTTCGGTCTATGAGGCAAGAAAAGAGATGGGACGGCGGCTTGCGCGCAAATCGCCGGCAGAGGGCGCGGATCTGGTGGCAGGGATGCCGGACAGCGGCACGATAGCGGCCATAGGCTACGCCCAGGCGGCGCATACGCCTTTTGAGATGGCTGTCGTGCGAAACCGCTACGTCGGAAGGACCTTCATACAGCCTACACAGAAGGTGCGCGAGCTCGGCGTCAAGATCAAGCTGAATCCGATAGAGGCGCTTTTCCTCGATAAAAAAGCCGTGATCGTGGACGACTCGATAGTCCGCGGCACCACGGCAGAACGCACGGTAACGATGATTCGCAGCTGCGGCGCGGCCGAAGTGCATATCAGGATAGCCTCTCCCCCGGTCCTCCACCCGTGCCTCTACGGCATAGACACGCGCAAGGAAGGCACTTTAGCCGCCGTAAGGATGACACGGGAAGAACTATGCAGGAAAGTCGGGGCGGATTCGCTCAATTACCTTACCGAAGAAGATCTTATAGCCGCTATAGGGCTTCCGGCAGACAAACTCTGCACGGCATGCTTCAGCGGCAGATACCTCGAAGACGGAGAGAAATAAGCCATGGCAAAGCTGAGTTACGAAAAATCGGGCGTCAGCATCTCCGGCGGCGACGCCTGGGTGGAAACGATAAAGTCTCTGCTCTCGAAAGCTCCCAAAGACAGCAGCTGCGTAGGCGGCGTGGGCGGCTTTGCGGGGCTTTACCGCATAGGAAACGGGCAGTGCCTTGCGGCATGCTGCGACGGAGTCGGCACAAAGCTTGAACTGGGCAAGGCAACCGGACTTTACCGCGGCCTGGGGCAAGATCTGGTCGCGATGAACGTAAACGACCTTGTGACAGTAGGCGCCCGCCCGCTCTTTTTCCTCGATTACGCGGCCTGCGGCAGGCTCGACGAAAGCATCCTGAAAGAGATCGTACAGGGCGTAATAAGCGCATGCGAAGAGAGCCTCTGCACTCTGCTCGGCGGCGAAACGGCCGAGATGCCCGGCGTCTACGGCCCGGACGGCTTTGATCTTGCCGGTTTTTCCGTAGGCATAGTCGACGAGGACAAGATAATCGACGGAAGTGAGATCAGCGAGGGAGACCTGCTCATAGGCCTTTCAAGCAGCGGGATACACAGCAACGGTTACAGCCTCGTCCGCTCCGCTCTCGGAAAAGATGGCATCGACATTCCGCTCGATACCGTTCCCGAGGGATGGGATAAGACAGTCGGGGAGACAGTCATGACGCCTACAAAGCTCTATGTGAAAGCGGCACTCGCCGCTGCCGCGACAGGAAAAGTGCGCGGCATGGCGCATATCACCGGCGGCGGCATGTACGGCAACATAATACGCATAATCCCGAAACACCTCGATATCGCGATCGACTTTGGCTCATGGAAGCGTCCGGCGGTATTCGATCTTATCCAGAGCGCCGGGATAGACGAGGATGAGATGCGCCGCGTATTCAATCTCGGCATAGGCTTTGTATTCGCAGCGCACCCCGACGACCTGGACGAAATAAAGCGCGCGGTATCCGCCTGCGGCGAAGACGCCGTTGTCATAGGAGAGGTAATTAAATGCGTACCCCGCGCATAGCTATACTGATATCCGGAACAGGCACGAACATGGTGGCCCTTATGAAGGCCGCTATAACCGGCGAGCTGCCGGCCGAGGTCACATTCGTCGGAAGCGACCGCCTGAGCGCGGCGGGCCTTGAGAAAGCGGCTGCGCTCGGCGCGCAGACGAGGGTCTTTTTCTACAAGAGGGACGGGCGCGACGCAGCCGAAGAGGCCATCGCAAAAGCGATAGATGAGACGCGCAGCGACTGGATAGTTCTTGCCGGCTTCATGCGCGTGCTGTCGCCAAAATTCGTGCGCCGCTTCAAAGGGCGCATAATCAACATACACCCGGCTCTTCTCCCGCTCTTCCCAGGTGCGCACGGCATCAGGGACGCATGGGACGCGGGAGTGAAAGAGACCGGGGTAACAGTGCATCTGGTCGACGAGGAAGTAGACCACGGCCCGATACTTGCGCAGCGCAGCGTGAGCAGGGAGCCGTCGGACACAATAGAGACGCTTGAAGCGAAGATTCACGCAGTGGAGCATGTTCTGTACAAAGAGACGCTGAAAAAGTTCTTTGAAGATAATCCGCTGCCCGAAGACCGAGGGGAGGAAACGCCGATGGGAAAATTTGAAACGAGAAAAGCCCTTATCTCCGTATGGGACAAGACAGGAGTCCTTGAACTGGCAAAAGGCCTTGCCGCTCACGGCTACGAGATAGTATCGAGCTCCGGCACCGCAAAGCATCTTGAAGAGGGCGGCGTCAAAGTGACAGAAGTCGTCGACCTGACCGGGCTCCCTGCGATATTGGGCGGCCGTGTAAAGACCCTTCACCCGACTATAATGGGAGGCATACTTGCCCGCCGCGGCCTCGCAGCCGACGACGCGGACAGGGAAAAATTCAACATCCCGCTTATAGACGTCGTCGTCTGCACGCTTTACCCCTTTGAGGAGACCGCAAAAAGCGGAGCGGAGCTGGACAAGCTCATCGAAAAGATAGACATCGGCGGCGTATCGCTTATTCGCGCTGCGGCAAAGAACTATTTCCATGTCGCGGTCGTAACGGAGATCGCCGATTACGCAAGAGTACTTGACGAATTAGAGAAAAAGCAGGAATTTACGCTTGAATTCAAACAGGAGTTAGCGCTCAAGGCATTCAAAAACACAGCGTCATACGACGCTGTCATTTACAGAGGACTCTGCCGCGAGCTGGGGGTCGCCGACGAAGTGATGGACGACAAGGTGCTTCCGCTTCGTCAGGAGCAGAAGCTTCGCTATGGGGAAAATCCGCACCAGCAGGCCGGACTTTTCCTGCCGCCGCTTGAGAAGCGTCCCTTCGAACAGCTCTCCGGAAAGGAACTCTCCTACAACAACCTGCTCGACCTTGACACGCTGCTCCGCGGCTGCTCGATATTCCAGGACAGATGCGCCTGCACGATAGTCAAGCATACGACGCCATGCGGCACAGCGTACGGGGAAACTCCGCTCGAAGCCTTTGAAAAGGCTCTTGCCTGCGACCCTGTATCCGCGTTCGGCGGCATAATAGGCATGACCCGCAAGGTAGACCTCGAAACGGCCAAGAAGATCACCGAAACATTCTTTGAGATACTTGCCGCGCCGGACTTTGAGGACGGAGTGGCCGAATATATGAAAGAGAAGAAGCCGAACCTGCGCGTCCTGAAGCTCGTGCCGGGCTATGCCCCTACGCTGCAGTTCACGGGCAACCGCTGCGGATTCCTCGTGCAGGAGGACAAGCTCCCCGCACTGCCGCAGCAGGCGGAAGGCAAATGGCACGGCACTCCGCGCCCCGAGCTCTGGGAAGACATCATCTTCGCATGGAAGACAGCTGCCATCACCAAGAGCAACGCGATCGTCCTCGTTAAAGACGGGGCGGCGGTCGGCATAGGAGGCGGCTTCACCAACCGCGTCGACGCGGCGGAATACGCGATAAAGCTTGCGGGAGACAAAGCAAAGGGTTCCGTGATGGCTTCCGACGCTTTCTTCCCGTTCCCGGATACCGTGGAGCTGGCGCATAAAGCCGGCGTCATCGCAGTTATCGAACCGGGCGGCTCGATAAGGGACAACCAGGTCTTCCAGCGCGCCGAGGAGCTCGGCCTCTCGCTCTTCGAGGGCGGGACCCGCACCTTCAGGCACTGAGGCAAGGGCACAGTTATGAAAGTCATGGTATTGGGCGGCGGCGGCAGGGAACACGCGGTCGTTCACGCCTTTTCAAAATCAAAAATAACGACAGGACTGCACTGCTGCCCCGGCAACCCCGGAATAGCGAAGCTTGCAGAGTGCCACGCCGGAGACCCCTGCAATCCCGCAGAGATGACCGGGCTCTGCAAAAAACTGGGCATAGAGCTCGTATTCGCAGGTCCCGAAGCGCCGCTCGTAGCGGGCACCGCCGACGCGCTGCGCGATGCAGGCATACTCGTCATGGGGCCGGGGGCTTCCGGAGCCCGGCTTGAAGGAAGCAAAGCCTTCTCAAAGCAGTTTATGAAGCGCCACGGCATACCTACGTCGGACTTCGACCTCTGCACAAATCTTGATGAATGCAAAGCCGCTCTCTCAAAGCGCAGCGCTCCTTTCGTAGTAAAGGCAGACGGGCTTGCGGCGGGCAAGGGAGCTTTCCTCCCTGATACCTTCGACGAAGCTGTTTCCATCTGCCGCATGATGCTTGAAGAGCAGAAGCTGGGAGCAGCGGGAAACCTGATAGTCGTGGAAGACTACGTCCCCGGCATGGAGATGACGGTGCTTGCGTTCACGGACGGAAAAACTGTCCGCATACTTCCGTCGAGCCAGGACCACAAGCGCGCGCTGGACGGAGACAAGGGAAACAACACCGGCGGGATGGGAGCATACTCCCCCGTTCCATGGGTCGACGAAAAGCTTATTAAGAAAATCACGGACGAGATACTGACGCCTACGGTAAACGGGCTTAAGGAAGACGGCATCCCGTTCATCGGCGTGATATATGCCGGCATAATGATAAAGCCGGACGGCTCGCTTTCCGTGCTCGAATACAACGTAAGGCTCGGCGACCCTGAAGCTCAGGTCGTTCTCCCCGCCTTCGGCGGCGATTTCGGGGAAGTCGTTTCCGCCTGCGCCGCGGGACGCCTTGCCGACGCGGAATGGCCGGGAGCCGCCCGCGTGGCTCTCGGTGTTGTTATGGCCTCCGGCGGCTATCCCGGCACGTTCGAAAAGGGACTTGAGATAACCGGAGCGGACGAAGAAGAGGAAAACACCTTCGTCTACCACGCAGGCACAAAAAAAGACGCGCAGGGGAAATTAGTGACAAACGGCGGGCGCGTGCTCACGGTCGTTGGCATCGCAGACGATCTGAAAACGGCAAGAGACCGCGCTTACGCAAGAGTCGCAAAGATAAGCTTCGACAAATGCCATTTCAGAAACGACATAGGAGACAAATCCCTTAAAGCGAAATAAACATACAGGCGCCCCGCGGCATATGCCGCGGGGCGCATATTGATCTGGAAGGGGACGAGATACAAATGTCAGCAAAAATAGGCATAATCATGGGTTCGGCATCCGATATCCCTGTAGTTGAAAAAGGGACTCCGGTGCTCGAAGAGCTCGGCATAGGATTTGAAGCAGCAATTGCTTCCGCGCACCGCACGCCCAAGGACGTCGAAAACTACGCGAAGGGCGCGCGTTCCCGCGGCATAGTCGCGCTTATTGCAGTAGCAGGCCTCTCCGCCGCGCTTCCCGGCGTAGTGGCTGCCTCCACGACGCTGCCGGTCATAGGGGTTCCGGTAAAAGGCGGCGCGATAGACGGCATGGACGCGCTACTTTCGATAGCACAGATGCCTCCGGGAGTGCCGGCCGCCTCCGTAGGGCTCAACGGCATGAAAAACGCCTGCCTGATGGCCGCGCGCATCGCGGCTGCTTCCGACGATGCCCTTACAGCAAAACTTGAGGCATATGCCGCAAAAGAAGCGCAGAAAGTGCGCGACAGCCGCAAAAAGCTCGAAAACCTGCCCGCCGCGCCGGAAGAAGCGTATTAGAAGCCTATCGATGAATATGCGTCCGGCGGCTCTTGCTGCGAGCCGCCGGTTTTTATTGCGTATGATCTTATTTTGCCGGCTTATTCTTTCTTCTATCGTGAATGATCATCCCAGACAATATAGCTGCGCCCAATGCGAAGAAGCAGAGCCCGAGACGTAAGCCGGGGACGTGATACTCCAGCTCCACTATGTGCTCCCCTGCTTCAAGAGGCAGCACCATAAAGAAGGAGTTTGCCTTCAGCAGTTCAGCTTGCCTGCCGTCGACCTTTGCATGCCAACCTTTGCTGTACGGAATCGACAGGCAGAGTATCTTGTTTTTCTTCAGGCTTATAGTGCCGGAGACTTTGTCATTGCCCACGTAAATATTTTCCAGCACATCCTCCCGCAGCTTGTTTATCTGCGCAGCATAGTTTTTCATCGGCACAGCGTATACCTTTATATCGCCTAAATGATAAGTGCCTTTGCGGCGCCATCTGATTTTACATCTGACCACCCGGTCATCATATGAGCCGAGCCTTGCGAGATAATTTTCTCTGCCGCAGTACGTCGAACTGTTATTTTTTGCAGGCAGCACGATTTTCC
>JAFYJW010000075.1 GCA_017537925.1 Synergistes sp.
CCAGCGTTCGTCCTGAGCCAGGATCAAACTCTCCGTTTGATTCTGTCACTCTTCCTTACTCGCCGGCTCCGAAACTCAGCTTCCGCTGCGCCCCGGATCTTTTCTTCTTTTCTTCTTAAGGGCCCGGGCGCCTCTTCAGGCTCGGCTCTCGCCTATGCCCTCCGATACGCCTTTTCCTCTTCTTTCCCTTTTCCCTTTTTGTCATGGTTCCGCGCCCGGGGCGGGGATACCCTGCCGGAGGCGCAACAGGTGGAAGTATATTACTCTCTTTTCTCCCCGTCAAGTACTTTTTTTAAGGACACACGGCTTAGTGGATTATTACCTTAACTGACTTTCAGCGGTATATCTGTGTTTTTTATATTAAAAATACTTAAAAATACAAATTAAAAAGATACGGCCGCCGTGAATCAGCTGCCGTTTACTGTGTATGATATGCGAAATGAAGGTATCGAAGCGGATCGGAAATCTATGAGTCCTGTCTCTCCGGCATGGCGTCTCCTGATAAGACGGCCGCCGTGCCGACCGTGATTCATCAATGCTTTCAGGATGGCTGATGTCTTCTGTTTTTGCCGCTTTCCCGGTAATGCATGGCTTTAGCCTGAAACATTTTTTTGTCGGCGATCTTTGCAAGTTCATATATGCCGACGCCCGGATGGTCAGCAGAAGAGGCATAGCCGTATGAAGTGCTGAGCTCCAGATGATTCTCCCTGCTCCAGGACTGTATGCTCGTATTATAGGCAGAAAGCAGCTCTTCCAGTTTATCTTCTGTCGTCAATACAACGAATTCATCTCCGCCTACTCTGAAAACTCTTCCTTTATCTCCGAAGCACTTTTCTATACATTTTGCCGTGCCGATAATCAGTTTATCCCCGGCGTCATGCCCGCATGTATCATTGATTTCTTTCAGGCCGTTTATATCGATTGCAAGAAATGACATATGCCGATCTTCCGCTTCGCCTGCGATGCGTTCCATTTCCTTTGCGTAGGCGCGTCTGTTTCCGCAGCCTGTCATAGCGTCAACCCTTGCGTTTTTTTGTTCGTGTACGATGCGTTCTGCAAGCTGAGTTTTCAGCAGCATAAAACTGACTCCCAGCACGAGCTGGAAGATAATAAAGATGCCTGTGTTTATCACAAGCCCCACACTGCCGGAGGCAAGAAAAAGCATGTATATAATGGCAAGATCCGTAATACCGGCGATGATCACATAAACCCAGGGCAGTAAATAAAACCCCAGAGGAACTATCAGGGAAAACGTCATAAAGACCAGCGGATCGAGGGTCCCCGTTAATCTGAAATCCTGATAAGTAACAGCACATGCCCATGCAAAAAAGAACGCGGCAAAGAGCGGATTTGCAACAGTAAACAATTTATGCTGATTTTCCATATCTTTTTTTACGTAAACACATAATGCAAAGTACAACAGCGCAACTGTAAGAAGTGAAATGTAAAACGAACGGTATATCCATATATTCTCTCCGAAATACGGAGCGTTCATAAATGTGTATGTCAGCATACAGATCTCAAGGGATGCAATGACCCCTATCGCGATCGCGGAATACACGAACGATGAATTGTATATGCTTATGAGGACATCATTTCTGTTTCCTCCGCTGCTGTCTGTCATCTTTTCCTCTCCTTATTATAAAAGCGTCGTTTCTGCCGCCGGCGGCATCTGTCTGTGCCGTCAGCCGGGAAGTCTGTCTGAGAATTCTGTCCTGATGATCTTCTCTGCCGGTAAGCAGGCCCTTCTGCGGGCCGACAGGCTTTAACGACGCGGCCCGGGCAGTCCGCGCGCATCAGTTGCCGCTGTCGGCGGTATCCGCTGTATGAGCAAGCTCATGAGCGCGTTTTTTCTGTGCATACATCCGTGTGTCAGCTATTTTCATCAATTCTTCAAAACTGTTTTCATCCGTCTTTTCCGCATAGGCATAACCGACGGAAACACTGATGTTCTCTCTTTCTGTCGCCAACAGGAACCGTTCTATCCTGCTTTTGACTTCTTCTTCACTGCATTTCAGAAGCACAGCGGCGAATTCGTCTCCGCCGATGCGGTAACAGCGTCCGTTATCCTCCATCCAGAAACACTCGCGGATACAGGCGGCCGCCGTGCTGAGAAGTCTGTCGCCCGCCAGATGCCCTTTTGTGTCGTTCATACGCTTCAGGTAATTCACATCGAACACCAGCACCGCCATTGAGCCGGCATCATCGCCGGCCCCCAGCATATCGTGCTGCAGACAGTAGCGGTTCGGCAATTCTGTAAGCGCATCCGTCTCGGCGGCGGAGCGAAGAATCGCGTCCAGGTTATCGCGGCGGCTCAGCAGCGCGTTATAGGCATTGACCAGCAGCCGCATTTCCCGGAATCCGCTGCTCTGCTTCATTCTTTGGTCGGAGGCGATCTGAGCCGCAGAGACCTTCAATGGCGTTATCAGCCAACGGTAAAACAGAACAAAAGATAAGGTCATTATAATTACAATAGCGATCATTACCACCCATAACCAAATCCGCAAATTTCTGATATGTTTTTCACATTCCGATAAAGCGAGGTCGCTTTCCTGCTGGAGAATTCTGTGACAGTTATCGACGCTTGCCGCGACAGACGCCCTGAGCAAAGAATAATCCTTGCCCGTAATCAGTCCCCGCGCATAAGCCTCGCGATCTTTTTCTGTCATGGCAAGTTCTTCTTCCGTCAGCGGAACAGCAGGGATAACGGAAAGCGCAGGAATCGGAGGCCGGCGGTAGATCGAACACATCAGCGCGATCACATGAAGCTGGGTCTCGTACATCTTTTCCGACGCCGCTGCGGCTGTGTCAATATAGGATTGTATCTCCGCACCGGCATTATGAGTTTTGAACCACTCTGCAATTTTCCGGACGCTGCGATCCATTCCAAGCTCCCTCGCATACATAAGAAGCGGTCCTGCATTAAACTCGCCGTCTCTTCCGGTGGGCATCTTGACAAAAGCGGCGGCTGTCTCTGAGAGCGTGCTGTTGTTTGCCTGAAGTTGTGTAACATTTTGCTGGCATTCGCTGGTCTTCTGCATTATTACAGAGAATTCTCTATTGGCACGGTTAGACTCGTAAACAAGAAATATTGCAATTATATGCAGAAGCGCAATTACCGCTGCCAGCGGCATTATAATTGAATTTGCGGAAATTCCGTCGGTTTTTATTGATTTTTTATCGTTCACAACCGTATTTTCCTTTTCATTGATCCTTTAACCTGTTATTTCAGACAGCCAAGTAAATCACTCAAGTGTACATTATACACTAAAATGTATATATTACAGTCTTTTCTGTCCACCCGAATTGGCGAAGAATTGGTGAATCGGCGGAAATGGCATTACGCGATATATCCTTATACAATGCTGCATTATATTGATCTGCGGTATGAAAACAGATTCTCAGAGAAGAAAAAGTTCACGGTGTATAATATGCACGGCAGTCCAAGGAGGGGGTTTTATTGGAATTTTTAAGCTCTGTACCGCTTTTCGGCAGCATGGCCAACGCTGTTCTGATAGCTGCCGGCTCAGCCGCAGGCATCCTGCTACGCAAAAGGCTCTCTCCAAAAGCAATGGAACTGCCGATGCAGGGTATGTCCCTGTTCGTTGCGGCACTCGGCCTCGGCATGGCCATAAAATCCACTCGCCCGCTGATAGTCGTAGGGAGCATTGCCGGAGGCTCGCTTATAGGCGAACTGCTTGGGATAGAGGCGGCTTTTGAAACAATGAGCAAAAGACTGGGGAAGATCTCCGGTTCTGACGGCTCAGGCTTTTCGGCGGGATTTATTACGGCAAGCCTCGTCTACTGCACCGGTTCGATGGCCGTACTCGGCTCCTTCGAGGAGGGATTGGGCGGCTATCCTTCGCTGCTGCTCACCAAGGGGCTCATAGACGGCATGATGTCTGTTGCCATGGCGGCTTCGCTCGGCTTCGGCGTGATGTTGTCTGCCATTCCGGTATTTATTTATCAGGGCACGCTGACTTTAGCCGCGGCAAAGCTCCAGCCTTTTATGTCAGAAGCGGCGGTGACCGAGATGAGTGCGGCGGGAGGAATCATGCTGACGGCTATCGGTCTCAATCTTCTCGGGCTCACAAAGATACGCGTCATGAATATGCTGCCCGCCTTCGTGCTTGCAATATTTCTCTTAGAATTCCTACATTAATATATACTGCTTCACATAAAATCAACCGGCTCTGCACGGCGGAACAGGCAGTCACGCGGCAGAGGCTGAAAAAACGCGCCCGGCTCTCTTCCGCTGTGTTACAATATCTGCGTTTATAAACACTTTTTGCCGGGACAGCGAACACATATCCGTGCTTATCAGATGATTCGAGGGAGGCACACAAATGAAGATATCTACGAGCGGTGCATTGAAGAGGTCGGTATTGTTTGCTGCACTGTTTTTCTGCTTTGCGGCCTGCGGTTTTGCCGAAGCTTCATGGGTTAATTCAGATATAACGGCCCCGGGCGATGTTTCCGGAAAACCGTCGCCGCGCGACGATTTCCACTTCGCCGAGAATTACGAATGGCTGCAGGCGGCAAAGATCAAAATCGGAGAATCGTACGTCAGCTCTTTTTCAGAAAGAAACGACGAGGTGGAGGAGGAAATAAGGGGACTTCTCGCTGACGATTCAATAAAGGGGCACGAGGCCGAGCTGACGCGGAGATTCTATCGCATGCTGCTGGAGTGGGACGAGAGGGATCGCATGGGCACAGAGCCGGTGATGCCGTATATTGCCCGCATTGAGAAGATCAAAACGATGGATGATCTGACCGCTTACCTGACAGACGCGGAAGATCCTCATTTCGGTTCGCTTCTTATGCGCGCCGGCGTAACGCCTGACGGACGGGACGCAACGAATGAAACTGTCACTATCTGGCCTTCCAGCCTGCTGCTTTCAAACGCCAACGATTACAGAGTCGCAAAACTCGGCGGGCCGGCAAAGCGCTGCAAGGATGCAAACGACGTATTTATAGTAAAACTGCTGAAAAAAGCCGGATATGAGGCGGAACGCGCTAAAGCCATGAACGATGCGGTATTCCGCATAGAAAAAAAGCTCTCGGCAAAGTCCATGGGGACAGAGGAGCTGCGTATGCCGGAGGCGCGCAGGGCATGTTACAACGTGCGCACAAGGAAAGAGCTTGCCGCTGCCTCCGCTAATTTCCCGCTTGTCGCGATCCTTGACTCGCTCGGCTACGGCGAAAGCCGCGAATTCGTGCTGAGAGAGCCGGAATGGCTTAAAAACATCAACGAAGTCTACGTTCAGGAGAACCTCGAAGACATCAAATGCCTGCTCATCGCAAGGACGCTCTTCTCAAATGCGAATATGCTCGACCGCGAGGCGCGCGGCTGGGCCGCGGAACGCACGAATTCGATCATGGGCAGCAGCGGCAGCATCCCCGATGAAACGTATGCCTATGAAATGCTAAAGACTCTTCTCGACGAGCCGCTTGGCAGAGTCTACGCCGAAAAATACGCGGATCCCGCCGTCAAGGAGCGGATAGAAGCGCTCATACATAAAGTGGTTGATTATTACAGGGAAATGCTCCGGAAAGAGGAGTGGCTGTCGAAAAAAACCCGGGAAAAAGCAATCGCAAAGCTTGACGCGCTGACCGTGCGCGCTGCATACCCGGAAAAATGGGAAGATTTTTCAGAGCTTGATTTCAAAGATCACAAATCAGGCGGCAGCCTCACAGAGGCAGCGGCGGCAATTCTCAGATTTGAAAGAAAGCGCGACGCAAAGCTCGTCAACACAAAGGTCGACAAAAGCAAATGGATAACCTCCCCGCAGACGGTGAATGCGTATTACTTGCCTTCCGACAACTCTATCAATATTCCGGCAGGCATTTTGGGCGGCGTCTTCTATCCGAAAGACGGAAAAACAGAGGGGCTGCTCGGCGGCATAGGCATGGTGATAGGACATGAGATAACTCACGCTTTCGATACGAACGGCTCGCAGTACGACGAAAACGGCAACATGCTGAACTGGTGGACGGAAGAAGATAAAAAGAAATTCGACGCGCGCGCAAAAGCTATAAGCGACTACTTCAGCACGCTTGACGCTATGCCCGGCATCAAAGTAAACGGTAAGATGGTCTTAAGCGAAGCGATAGCGGATCTCGGCGGTCTTTCCTGCATGACTGTGATAGCGCGCGGCATCGAGGACTTCGATTTTCCGAAATTTTTCGGGGCCTACGCCAAAGTATGGCGCAGCCGTGCAACAAAAGAATTCGAAGAGTACATAACAAAGGAAGACGTCCACCCGCGATCCTTCCTGCGCACCAACGTAAACGTACAGCAGCTTCAGGAGTTTTACGACGCTTTTGGCGTAAGGCCGGGAGACGGAATGTACCTTGCGCCCGAAAAAAGGCTCGCGCTCTGGTGACGTCTGCATCCATCACGTTAAATACGGCATGCTTTGCTTTGGCCGGTATTTGAATCCGTCAGGCAGACGCCGCGTACTTTCCCGCATGAGTCAGAATCAAAAAAGAGAGGAACAGGCCGGTCCCTCTCTTTTTTCGTGTGCTCCGAATCAGAAATCTACAGCGGCGCCGAAGCGGGCGGCATGGTCTTTTCCGACCTCGCCGCATCTCTGCCGGCAGCAGGCGCCGTTAAGCCACGATGCGGGAAACTGCGGCCCATCTACGCAGCATACGCCTGAACGGAAAGTCCCGCAGGCTCATATGCCGATGTGAACTGCAGCAACATTTTTTATAAGGTTTTTTGGAGAAAAAATCGCTTTCGCTTATTTATATTTAAGTTTTGATTGTAAATATTACGATTTCTATTTTATTTTCTGAAATACGCAAATATGCTTTTTTCCTCCCCTTTACGAAAGAAATGATAGGGAATAAAATAACAAAGTAAGATGTCCGTGCTGGGTGCGGCACGGCTCTGAACAGCGCCAAAAGAAGCCAAATACCGATAGTGAGAAAAAGGAGAGAATATTCATGGCCACTTATGTGGAAAGAGTTATCGAGCAGTGCAAGAAGAACAACCCCGGAGAAGCCGAATTCCACCAGACAGTAGAAGAAGTTCTCCTCTCGCTCGCGCCTGTGATGGACGCGCATCCAGAGTACGAAAAAGCGGGACTGCTTGAGCGTTTGGTCGAGCCTGAAAGAGGAGTAACTTTCAGAGTAGTATGGGTTGACGACAACGGCAAAGTTCAGGTCAACAAGGGCTACAGATATCAGTTCAACAGCGCGATCGGACCTTACAAGGGCGGTCTGAGATTCGCTCCAAACGTATATCCCGGAATCATCAAGTTCCTCGGATTCGAGCAGATCTTCAAGAACTCCCTGACAGGACTTCCTATCGGCGGCGGCAAGGGCGGTTCGGACTTCGATCCTAACGGCAAGAGCGATGCAGAAATTATGAGATTCTGCCAGGCATTCATGACAGAGCTCTACAGACATATCGGCCCTAACACAGACGTTCCTGCCGGCGACCTCGGCGTAGGCGGCAGAGAAATCGGATATCTCTTCGGACAGTACAAGAGAATCGTTGACAGATATGAAGGCGTTCTCACAGGTAAGGGCATCCCTTACGGCGGACTTCTCGGAAGAGCAGAGGCTACAGGCTTCGGTATCGTATGGTACGCTGAGGAAATGCTCAAAGCCAACGGCGAAGATTTCAAGGGTAAGAACGTAGCTATCTCCGGCTTCGGCAACGTAGCATGGGGCACGGCATGGAAGCTCTGGGAGCTCGGTGCTAAGTGCGTAACAATCTCAGGTCCGGACGGATACGTATACGATCCCGATGGTATCACAACTCAGGAAAAGGTTGACTTCCTCCTTGAGCTGAGAGCCAGCGGCAAGAACATCTGCAAACCTTATGCAGAGAAATTCCCCAACGCTAAGTTCTTCGCAGGCAAGAAGCCTTGGGGCGTCTTCCAGGATACAGGCTGCAAGATTGATATGTTCATTCCTTGCGCTATGCAGAACGATGTTCACATGGAGCATGCCAAGCAGATCGTTGAGGGCGGCTGCAAGTTCTACTGCGAAGGCGCTAACATGCCTACAACCAACGACGCTCTTAAGTATCTCATAGACAACATGACAGCTGTAGGTCCTGCTAAGGCAGCTAACGCCGGCGGCGTTGCCTGCTCCTGCATCGAGATGGGTCAGAACGCAGGTCACACTGCATTCCAGCACCAGGCTGTTTATGATCAGCTCCACCAGATCATGGTCAACATCTACAACGCATGCGCCAACGCAGGCACCAAGTACTACGGCAACAAGAACGCTCTCGTTGCAGGCGCCAACATCGCCGGCTTCGTAAGGGTTGCCGACTCCATGATGGCTCAGGGTCTGGTATAAGCCGACCGTAAATCTGAGAAATCGGCCTGTAATATAACACGACACAATAGCCCGCTCCTGATGGAGCGGGCTTTTTTTATAATTTGAGGAAGAGTACAACAACCGTCTCGTACCGATCATGAAGGACAACTTCAAGATGCGCCGCGCAGCCTTCCTGGTTGCCATCAAGCGCGTTGCCGACGGACTCAAGACAAAGGGCTTCTTCCTGTAAGAGAGAAGAAAAGCCTCAGCAATAATGCAGCGATAAGAGGGAAGGCTTCGGTCTTCCCTCTTTTTTTGCGGCGCTCCCCTCCGCTTTGCTTCCGGATTTATTTTCTGCAGACACGCTCCAATGTGATGGCGGCCCGCATTTTCTCCGCGCCCGACATAGCCCCGGCATAGTCCGCGCGTTGACAGCGCAAATTCGTTACAATAATATAATGCGGAAAAATTTCGCTTATGGGCAGAGGACGGAGAGGCCGGAAATGACAAACGCTGGAAACGATTCAGAAGGATATGCAGCCTGCGCTGATCCCGGCGGACGGCGCTGACGTTTTTAGGGCCTCACGGGTTATTTTTCGTGAAAAACCTTCTCCGCCTTTATCTGATATTCCTGAAGATCGGCGCCGTCACCTTCGGCGGCGGGCTTGCGATGTATCCCATACTGCACCGCGAATTTATCGAGGAGCGCGGCTGGATCACGGAGGACGAGCTGACCGATTATTACGCTGTCGGACAGTGTACGCCGGGGGTCGTCGCGATAAACGTTTCGACCTTCATAGGAAATAAGAGGGGCGGCGTGCCGGGCGGATTCGTTTCGACTTTCGGCTTTGCGACGGCGCCGTTTATTGTAATAGCGCTTCTTGCCGCTTCGCTGCGCGCCTTTTCCGAATACCCGGTCGTCAGAAACGCTTTTGCCGGCGTGCGCGTCTGTGTGTGCGTGCTCGTCGTGAACGCGGTATCGCGGCTCTGGAAGAACTCCGTCAAAGACCGCGTTACCTTTTTTATCTTTGCGTTCGTTTTCGCTCTCTGCGCCTCGGCAGCACTCCTTCCCTTCTCCGTGAGCCCGGCCGCGGTGGTAGCGGCGTCTGCCCTCTTTGGAATAGCCTGGCAGCGCTGCAGGAGGAGAGCGAAATGATCTTTCTGCTGAAACTCTTCTGCGAGTTTTTCAAGGTCGGTCTCTTCGCGATAGGCGGAGGAATGGCAACGCTGCCCTTTCTTTACGCGCTGTCGGCGCATAGCGGCTGGTTCACGGCGACCGACGTGGCAAACATGATAGCGGTCGCGGAATCCACTCCGGGCGCTATCGGCGTCAACATGGCGACCTTCGCCGGTTTTATAACAGCAGGCATTCCGGGAGCAGCCGCGTCGACGCTGGGGCTTATCCTGCCATCGATCATCGTAGTGCTGATAGTCGCCAACCTCTTAGAGAACTTTCATGAAAATACTCTCGTAAAAGACGCTTTCTACGCCCTGCGCCCTGCGGCTATCGCTCTGCTCTGCGCTTCGGGGATGAGCGTCTTTTCCGTTACGATGCTCTCATCGGAAAAGATAGCTTCCGCGACCGGTTTTTCAGCGTTTACGTCAGCCCTCAACTGGAAAGCGATGATCTTCGGCGTCATCCTTTACGCGATGCAGAAAAGGTTTAAGTGGAGCTTCGTATCCTTCGTGGCGCTCTCGGCAGCTGCCGGAATCATCTTCAGATTTTCCTGCTGAATTTTTAATTTTATTTTTCTCCCCAAAAGCTGTTGACAAAACTGTTAGCCGATGCTAATCTGTCTGTGCGCTGGGTTAGCTTAAGCTAATCAACGCAGAACGGAGGGGTAATTATGATGCCTTTGGTCATGGCGGCCGCAGGGGAAATATACACGATAAAGGCTGTCGGAGGGGAAGGTAAAAAGCGCCGGTTCCTCGAGGGACTCGGCTTTGTCCCCGGTGCAGAGGTCGTAGTGCTTTCTAAAAGCTCCGGCAGCCTTATCGTTGGCATCAAGGGCTCGCGCATAGCGCTGGACCGCCAGGCGGCACTGAAAATTCTTATCTGACAACAGGGGGGTTCGTCATGAAGACAATGAGAGACACAGATCCGGGGGAAACGGCCCGTGTCGTAAAGGCACACGGAGTAGATGGCAACATCCGTGTTTTGAATCAGACGATCCTTGTATTATGACTGAATCAACGTTTCCTTAATGACGTTGTCTGAAAAACAGACGCTTTTCAGGGGGACGGTCAGTTTCGCCGCCGGTGTCCCGTCAGCCCTGTTTCCGTGGCGTTTTCCAGCTTCGGAAGAAAAACAGCAGCACCGCTGCGGCAGCGTAAACCGCCGCGCCGGCCATCATCGGCGTGAAAAGCCCATTAACGGGGAGCAAAAGCAACTCCGCGACCATGGGGGCAAAGGCCAACAGCACATAGCTCAGCACCACGAAAAAGACTAAGGCCGTGGACTCGTCCACCGTCTGTCGGACAACGCGGAGCGACATAAAGCGGTCAGTGGCCAGAGGGGTGGCAAATCCATCCAGGAAGCCCAGAACCATACTGGTGATGACAATCATCACCGCCGCCGGCGGGACATGGAGGATGAAAATGCCGAATGCGGTGAGGGCAAAGGCAAAGGCAATACAGGGTTGGAGCCCAAAACGCCGCTTCGCCGAAGACACTAAGGCCGGGCCGATATAGATGCCGGCAAGGCCGTTGGCAATGTAGCAATAGCTGAGCATAACGGAGGATATCCCGCGGGCCTGGCAAATGGCGGGGATCAGCGTGACACAGAGCATGACGCCTATGTTAAGGGGAACGCCGATAAACAGGATGAAGAACAGTATCTCCCGGGAGAAGACCATGCGAAGAAACCGTCCGGACTGAAAAGCACTCTTTCGGGCTGCGGGAGCCGTCTCCGTTTCCTTGGCGTGTCGGGTCAGGGCACTCCAAGGCAGGAGCAGCAGTGTTCCCGCCAGATAGGCCACGGAGACCGCGGCGGAAATAAGAAAGGTGGCGGAGTAACCCAGGTTGGCGGAGAGAATGGCCCCCAGACCAGCGCCGCAGGTGGCGCCGGCCAGCAGACCCGCGTTGTCCTGAGAGATATTTTCATCCCGACCAGCCTCCGTCGTATAGCCGCGGGTGATCAGGTAGTTGGACACCTGCTTGAAGCCGGCGTAGGCGATACCTGCCAGCGCTCGGCATAGTACAACGACCAGCGCACCGCCCAAGGCAAAGACGGTCAGGTTACAGGCGGCCATGAGGAGTGTGGAGAGTATTAGCACCGCCCTGACGTTGAATTTTTTCACAAAGCGGGGCAGCAACAGCATCCCAACCATCTGAGTCAGGCCCTCCATGGTCAAAGGCAGGGCGGCGGTGACGCCCAGGGACAGGCCGAACAGAGCCTCTCCGCTGTCCCGGATCAGCATGGCGGCGTAGGGCACACACATGTACTCCGCTGCGGAGCAGAGAAAACCCGTGAAGCGCAGGGAGAGGCTGACCTGCTTTTCGGACAGGCTGTCCTCCGGCCGCGTCTGCCGGAGAAGGTACAGCTCCACCAGATTATTCAGTTCCAAAACAAAGACCATCAGGATAACCATTGTGGACAGCAGCACCAGAATGATGCGCCGCATCTCCGCGTCAATGGCCGCGCCGGAAATTTCCGCCTGAAGATAGAGAATTATGCCGCCCTCGCCGGAGGAACTGAACTCGTAGGTTATCAGGTCGGATTCTTCCGGTAGGAGCTGTATCTTGGAAATCCGCTCCGCAACGGTCACAGAGCGCAGGATTGCGATGGAGGACAGACGGTCGTAGAGGTAATCTGAAATCCCGTCCACCTCCCGAAGATCCACGCCCTGACTCTGGACACGGTCCATCTTCTCCTCCAGCTGGAGGAGCGTGACGCTGATGGAATCCTTGATTCGCGTTCGGTAATCCGCCTGATAGGAGTAGAGGGAGAAAACAGACAAAAACAGGATGCCTGCCGACATGATCACCACGGTGAGAAACTTTTCTTTGGCCCGGCTCCCGCCGTTTTTCTCCCGCCACTTTTCGCCCCGCATCACCGCAGCGAGGATGGCCAGCGCAATGCACTCCGCCACGATGATAAAGACTGTCTGAAAGAAGATCTGCCGCTGCAAGGAGACAAAGCTCGCGTCATAGACGGATTCCGGATAGAGGCAGCCGAACCAGCCGATGATTGCGCCATCCTCATGAATGGGGGTGAAGACCCCGTGGAGGGAGCCGCGGGCGATACCGCCGCCCTCCTCGGACAGTCCCGCAAAATCCCGAATCACGTTTTTCGACTGGAGGAACCGGAGCAGGCGCGCGAGGTCAGTGTCCTCGGCCCAGTAGAGCAGTCTGCCCTCCCGGTCCAGCACAAATGGGTCAGTCCCATCACAATACAGGGAAAAACCGGCGAAGACCTCGTCCATACCGTAATAGTTTTCAAAACTCTTGCCAAAGTTGAGGGCAGTCTCCATCACGGAAACGGTCTCCCGCTCCACCCGTGCAATGGCCTGCTCCCCCAGCTCCAGCGCCGAGGTGCGGTAGTTCAAATAACCCATGGCGCTGACAAAACAGACGGCGAATACAGCCACCAGGATCAGTACCGGCAGATATAGCCGTTGTACCTTATTTTTGTCCTTCACGGTAGCCTCTCTCCGTATATATCTCGTCGCACGCCGTCAGAAACTCAAAATCCAAGGTGTAGCCGATGCGCTTTGCCACATCGAAGTTGACATAGATACCGGGCGCGCTGGTGTAGACACAGGGCAAGCTGCCCGCCTCAGCGCCGTTCAGAATCTGCACGATGGCATTCGCCACGAAGCGGCCCACGTTGACCAGGTCGTAGGCGTTGATCAGCATCAGCGCCCCGTGGCGCAGGGCTTCCACGTCGTCCATCAGATACACAGGGACGCGTTTGTCGTAGAGCGGTTTTAACAGGTCCTGCATGCGGCTCAGGTCGTTGATAAGATCCACCGTCAGGAAGAAGGCATCGATGTTCTCCCGCGCCATGCTCTGAAGCTGCCGCCTCACCAGCTCATAGTAGCTGTCCAGCTCCTCCGCGGTTTCCCTGGGCTGCTCGGCGATGTTGTACTTGACCAGCTCAAAGCCGATCTCCCTGGCGGAGGCCTCAATATCCGGCACGCCGGAGATGATCTCGTCTCCGTAGACAATCAAGCCCAGCTTTGTAAAGGGGCGAATCGAGTGGTAGTATTTGAGCTGCCGCAGGGGCAGGGACGGCTCCACATGGGCCCAGACGTTGGGGTTCCCGCTGCCCGTCGTGGCGGAATCAATGATGCCGGAGGCCACCGGATCCGTGGCGGAGAAGTCCGTCATGGGGATGGGTAGACCAAGGTTCTTGACAAACACGCCAGCGTTGGTGCCGAAGGTGATGACCAGGTCGATGTCCTTACCGGCCCGGCTTTTCAAGTCAGAGGCGATGTCCGTTTTATCCTCATTACACACGTCGTAGAAGGCCCCCTCCGCGAAAGCGATATAGGGTCCCAGGTCAGCCTGTTCCAAAGCATCATACATCTGCGCTGTGGAGAGCTGCCGCGCTTCGATCTCCGCAATGGTGAAGGGCAGACTGCCCGCCGCGATCCAGCCGGATTTTTCCAGTCCCGTAAGAATGTAGTAGAACTGGCGGCTGGCGGGCATATACTTGTCATAGTCCACAAAGGAGAAGCGGTATTTGTCCCCGTTTTCCTTCGCGTGCGGCGCGCCGCTCCCCTTCGTCTCCGGCTCCGCCGCGGCGAAAAGCATTGGGACGGTCCACAGGTTCAGAAACAGCGCCGCGACCAAAATCAACGCGCCAAGGTTTCTTTTCTTCTTCATAGATACACCTTATCCAATCTTTCGGTCATCATGCACAGCCGCTCGCTGTGGACATATCCAATGCCGTTGCGTGCGTTAATCTCCTGCACGCTGACGCCCGGTTCCCCAGGAGCACCGCCGTATCCCCTACGGCCGCCTCGCTGCGAACCACGGAAGCCAGCCAGCGGCTGGCAGCACAGCGGAACGGAGGCGTTGACCGTCTACACGGCAAATACCTTCGCGCAGAACCGCAGGACGCTCTTCACCCGACCTTCGCCGCCGTACCAGATCCATTCGTACCTCTGCCCAGGCCGATTTATGTATTCCCATCCGCGATTCCATTCCTCGGATACCTCCAGTACAACTCCTCCGCAATGCGGGGATACCAGTCTTTCTCCCGCTCGTCCGGAGATACCAAGTCGAAATACATTTCCGACAGGCCGATGATGTGGGCGTCCCAAAGCTTTGTCCCGGCAATCAGTTTCCCGATACGGCTGTAAGACGGTTTCTCCATCCAGAATTCCACCGGCCCCGCCGATGTGGCGAAGCCTTCGCCCCGGTACAGGGAAAACATTGGGCCGCTGATGTAACCTGTACAATCGTACGCTAAGACGGTCTCCGCTTCGGTTTCCAATCCAGCGCCGCGCAACGTCTCCGCCAGCGCCCTCTGCCACTGGGGCAGATAGCCGGCCTGGAACATCCCGCCGAGCCAGGTCACGCCCCGCTCAAAAAACAGCAAGATCACCATGGACAGCACGCCGGGCAGAAGTTTTCGTTCCTCCAAAAGCCCTCTCAGCGCCTCCACAGGGTACCGGACAGGCTGCTTTCTCCAATCCTCGCCTATTAGGCTGCCGTCTTCCTGCAGCCGCAGGGAGAGCTTTCGCCCCTTCTCATCCACGCCCAGGATTAGTTTCTCCGACAACCTGCTTCCGTCCGGCAGTTCCGCCGTGCCGATGGCTTTCCTCAGCTCTGGCTCCAGGAGCAACCTGGCAAGCAGACTGCGCCCTTCCGCAAGCTCCCGCAGCAGTAGGGGACGCAGCAACTCCTCCGCCTCCATATAGACCAGAACGGGAGCGCTGTCTCGAAACAGTCCCCGGGACAGCGTCGCCCCCGCCATGGTGACCTGGTCGGAAAAACGGGCGGCGAGTCCGGCTTTTTCCGTCTCATAGAGGGCGCGTAGGATTTCATCCAAGGCCTTTTCCAGCTTGGGGGAGCCTGCCGCTCCGAAATAGTGCTTGCGGAAGCGGTCCAGCAGCTCCCGGTCCACCGGTGCGGCGCAGGAGGCGAGCTGACCGCTGTGTTTGTCGGGGAACAGTGGCAGCAACTGTTTTTTATCCCGGATGGTGTATGCGCTTATACCTCTGGCATAGGATGAGCTTCCCAGCTCCACCTGACCGGCGCAGAGTATCGGCACATAGCCTGAGCCGTCCCCCATCTCCCGCAGCAGCGCTGCGTAGAGCAGGTCGCTCTGAAATGACTGGGAGTTGAACAGGGAACCCAGGTGATCCGCCGTGCAGGTTACGCCCAGGCTCAGTGCGGCAACCGTGCCGCTCCCTGCAGCCTCGCCCAGCCGCTCTGCTACGTAATCCGCCGCGATGCTCAGAAAATCCCCCGGATCACTCGGGGCTTTGACGCGGCGGTTGGTCCGAACCTTTTCCGCCTGCGCCCGGAGAAATGCGTCCAGAGTCAGATTCCCCCGGCTCCGGCAGGCGCGTACCGTTTCATTGCGCCGGCAGCACTCCTCCAGCAGGGGGTCTATATTGCGATGATCCATTGCTATAGTTTGCCGCTCCTCCTAACCTGCATAAAGCGGAAAAATATCGTGCTGTATCCTCTTCCGAGAGGGGCGGCCACAAGAGCAAAGATAACGAACATTGCTGCGAACCGTTTTGCAAGAATCTTTCTTAATAGCATGCCCCCGTTTCCCGGAATGGTGGGTTGCCTGCCCCCTCAGCCTACTTTGTCGGTATTGCCTCCATCTGATTTTTTCTTTAATTACTAATTATTATAATTATACTCCCCAAAAGCTGTTGACAAAACTGTTAGCCGATGCTAATCTGTCTGTGCGCTGGGTTAGCTTAAGCTAATCAACGCAGAACGGAGGGGTAATCATGATGCCTTTGGTCATGGCGGCCGCAGGGGAGATACACACTATAAAAACTGTCGGAGGGGAAGGTAAAAAGCGCCGGTTCCTCGAAGGACTCGGTTTCGTCCCCGGCGCAGAGGTCGTAGTGCTTTCTAAAAGCTCCGGCTCCGGCAGCCTTATCGTTGGCATCAAGGGCTCGCGCATTGCTCTGGACCGCCAGGCGGCACTGAAAATTCTTATCTGACAACAGGGGGGTTCGTCATGAAGACAATGAGAGACACAGATCCGGGGGAAACGGCCCGTGTCGTAAAGGTGCACGGAGAGGGGGCGCTTCGCCGCCGTCTGCTGGATATGGGGATCACAAAGGGCACACAGATCAACGTTTTGAAAACGGCGCCGCTCGGCGACCCGATAGAGGTAACGGTGCGCGGCTACGAACTTTCGCTGCGCAAAGCCGAAGGCGAGATCATAGAGGTCGAATAGCGCCCCGGCCTGCGGAATCTGTTTTTTATTCTTTAATTCATGTACTTTTAATTGAGGGGGAAAGATCATGGTTATGAAGATAGCGCTTGCGGGAAATCCCAACAGCGGAAAGACGACTTTATTCAATGCGCTGACCGGAGCAAATCAGTCGGTCGGCAACTGGCCGGGAGTGACTGTAGAGAAAAAAGAAGGGATACTTCGCGGTCATAAGGATGTGATTTTAGCTGACCTCCCCGGCATATATTCGCTTGCGCCCTACAGCCCGGAGGAACGCATCGCAAGGAATTATCTGCTTGAAGAAAGGCCGGACGCGGTCATAAACATAATCGACGGCAGCAATTTAGAGCGCAACCTTTATCTTTCGACTCAGCTGGCGGAACTGGGTATCCCGGTCATAGCCGCGGTCAATATGATAGACGTCGTAAAAAAACGCGGAGAATCGATAGACTGCTCCGCCCTTTCAGAGAAGATGGGCATAAAGGCGGTCGAGATATCCGCCCTTAAAAACAGCGGGCTGGACAAACTTGCCGATATCGCCGTGACCGCGGCGAAAAACAAGGCCGCAGGCGATCCGGTAAAGATCTTCAGTCCCTCGGTCGAACGCGCGGTCACAGAGATCGAAGCCGCTTTTGCCGGGGAAGTACCCTCTGAGAAGAAGCGTTGGTATGCGATAAAGCTTTTTGAAGGAGATACGCCGGCAGCTGAAATGTTCCGCAATAATAAAAACGCGCTGCTTGCCGCAGAAAAAGAACGCAAACGCTGCGAAGAGGAATTCGACGACGATGCTGAGAGCATCATAACCGGAGAAAGATACGCCTATATATCTTCGGTCATAGAGAAAGTTCATAAGAAAAAGGGAGAAGAGTTGGTCACTCTTACTGATAAGATCGACTCGGTAGTGACCAACCGTGTGCTTGCCCTGCCTATATTTGCCGTTGTTATTTTCGCCGTATACTACATATCGGTAACTACCGTCGGCGCTTTTGTAACGGACTGGACCAACGACGTGCTGTTCGGTGAGATCATCCCGCCTGCTGTCGAAAGCTTCCTGGCTTCTCTTAATGTTGCCGACTGGCTGCAGAGCCTGATACTTGACGGCATAGTCGCAGGCGTCGGAGCAGTGCTCGGCTTCGTGCCGCAGATGTTCGTGCTCTTCGCACTCCTTGCGGTCCTTGAATATTCAGGTTACATGGCGCGCGTAGCTTTCATCCTTGACAGGATATTCCGCCGCTTCGGTCTCTCAGGCAAATCTTTCATACCGATGATAGTGGCCACCGGCTGCGGAGTCCCCGGCGTCATGGCGTCGCGCACGATAGAGAATGAACATGACCGCCGTATGACTATAATGACCGCCACCTTCATGCCCTGCGGCGCAAAGCTCCCGATCATCGCTCTTATCGCAGGCGCGCTCTTCGGCGGAACATGGTGGGTTGCCCCCTCAGCCTACTTTGTCGGTATTGCCTCCATAATAATCTCCGGTCTGATTCTGAAAAAGAACTCTCTTTTCGCCGGAGAGAGCGCGCCTTTTGTCATGGAACTCCCCGATTACCATATGCCCTCACCTGCAAATATCGCATCGAGCACATGGGAGCGCGGTTGGAGCTTTATTAAGAAAGCCGGGACCATCATCCTTCTGTCAACGATCTTCGTCTGGTTCACATCAAGCTTCGGCTACGTGGACGGACATATAGAAATGGTAGAAGATCTCTCCGACGGCTTCCTTGCAAAGATAGGACAGTCCATTGCCTGGATATTCGCGCCACTGGGCTGGGGTTCCTGGCAGTCGGCGGTCGCGGCTTTCACGGGGCTTGTCGCGAAAGAGAACGTTGTCGGCACATTCGGCATACTTTTCGGCTTCGCGGAAGTGTCGGAAGACGGCGCGGAGATCTGGAAAACCCTCCAGGCACACTATACGCCGCTTGCGGCCTACTCTTTCATGCTCTTTAACCTGCTCTGCGCCCCCTGCTTCGCAGCTATCGGCGCTATAAAGAGAGAAATGAACAGCGCAAAATGGACCACGATCGCGATAGCCTACCAGACTTGCTATGCCTACGCGGCATCGTTCGTGCTCTACCAGCTGGGACTTGCGGCGCAGGGAAAAGGCTTCGGCATTGCAGCTGTGCTCGCCGCCTTGATACTCGCGGGAGCGATATATATGATTTTCCGTCCGGCAAAGAAAAATACACTCCCTGACGCAAGCGCGGTCCGGGCATGATATCGAAAAAACATACAGGGAAGTGACGATCAATCATGGCAACGTTCGTTATAAGCGCACTGATATTTGCGGCAGCCGCTGCGATCATAGTAAAACTTGTCAGAGACAGGCGCGCCGGTAAATGCGGCTGCTCCTGCGGATGCAGCGGAGGCTGCTGCGCATCACAGCAGCGCGGCGCAAAAGAAAAGTAAATAAACAGTCTGCATAAAGAATCTTACGAAGATACCTTCCTTAAACCTCCCTCTCACACAAACGGAACGATGGCGCAGGGCGCCATCGTTCCGTTTTGTGACTGCTGTTATTATATATCAGAGCTTTTTGCCGCGTTTTTTCACCGGCGGATTAAAAGGGCAGAGAATCAGTCGTCCATCTCCCATTTTGTTATATCGCCCGTCACGGCGTCTACCTCGACTTCATATTTCCTGCCGCCGCAGACGATGTCGCATTCATAGACCTTTCTGCCGTATTCATAGTCGGTATTGAACTTTGTGATATCCCTTTCTGTCGCGCCGGAGACCGTTGAGAGCGCTGTTCTTTTTGCCTCCGCATCGCTTATCTCACTTCCCGAAGCTGTACCGGCCTGTGACGAGCCGCCTCTTCTTTTGGCTGAGTATTTGTATATCAGGCCCGTCACTGCGTCGATCTCGTAGTCGTATTCTACTTTGTCGGCAAAGAATTCAATTTCATACTCAGGCCTGCCATGCTCCCGTTCAAACTCGATCTTTGTAAAACCGGCAGCCTGAGGCAGGACGCCGGCATGTGTCAGCGCTATTTCCTTAGCCTTTGCCTCGCCGATATACTGCTCCGCAATGCAGGCCGAAAGCGCCGAAAAGAGTATAACTGCCGCAGCAGCTATAACTGCCGTCTTTTTCATGCACATATTCCTCCTGATATTTTTTTAAGCTCCTGATATAAACGGAACAGAAAATATTTTATTAGTATTTCCGAAGTCTGACAAGCGCAAAAGTGCTGTGAGCGTATTATAAAACAGGGCCCCGGAAATTGCCCGGAGCCCTGCCACCGCTTTACTGCTTACTTTGCGCAAACGCGCTGTTACGCTGCTTCCTCCGTTTTTCCGGACATAGCCTTCACGAACCAGTCTTTTCCTTCGACGAGGCGCGAGATCATAAGAGCCGAGCAGGTATCTCCGGTCGCGTTGACCATCGTCGCCGCCGGGTCGACAAGGAAGCCGATCGTAGCGATGATCGGGAAAGCTTCCGGCGGGAAGCCGTAGAGGCTGACTATCAGCATTTCACCGACAAGACCGCCGCCGGGGATACCGGAGAGAACAACGCCGGAAAGCACCGCTACCGCGACCGCGGTCGCCATCGTGCCGATACCGGTGAAGGGGATGCCGAAGATTCCGAAGAGGAAGGATATCTTAAGGATTCCGGAGAGGCAGGAACCTTCCATATGGGCGGTAGCGCCTATAGGAAGAACTATCTCGCTGATGTCATGCGGGATGCCCATGCTGTTTGCCGCTTCAAGGTTGATAGGCAGCGTAGCCGCACTGCTGCCGGAGCCGAGCGCCATTATTGCCGGCGGGATTATGCGGCTCCAGAATGTGCGGACTCCGTGCCCGTTCGTGCCCCACCATGAATAGATAGTGAAAGCTATGAAGAAATAAGCGAAAGTCACGACATGGTATACGACCATCGAGCGGAAGTATGCGCCAAGAAGCTGCGGGCCGTAGTCGCCGACGAGCGTCGCAAAGTACGCGGCAAGGCCTATCGGCGCGTAGTACATAAGATATCTTACCATCTGCAGCAGCGCGTCGGCTGCGACAGCGATGCTGCGTCCGAACTCACGTCCGCGTTCGCCGAGCGACTGCAGGCAGAAACCGAAGAATATCGTGAAGATTATCAGCGGCAGCATTGCGCGGCGCGAAAGCAGACCGACGAAGTCATCCGTCGTAAATGCTTTTACAACCTGGTCGGCAGTGCTGAAAGCCTTAAGCTCTTCCGGAGCCTGGAGCTGCAGGACCGTACCCTGTGCCGGCGGGAATATGGTAACCGCTATGAGCATAAGGACAGCCGCTATCGCGCCTGTAACGGCAAAGACCAGAACCAAGTTCTTCATGACTTTGCCAAGGCGCTCCATTGAGGACATCGAAGCCACAGCGCTGCATATCGTCGTGAAAACGAGCGGAACGACGACCATGAACATCGCGTTCACGAAGAGGTCGCCGAGCGGCTTGAGAACCAGGGCTTTCTCCCCCATGACCGAGCCGATGATGCAGCCGATAACTATCGCTATGATCAGTATGATCGGGAAACGATAAGACTTCCATACGCTGTTTTTTTCCGACATTAAAAACTCTCCTTCCGTAATACGGGTAAAAGTTTTTATATGTATAGCCGGGTATCCTGACATACGCGGCTTAGTCGCAGCTCAAATACGCTACTCTGTCGGATTATATCATAACTTAACGCTTAAATGTCAGCTAAAACAGAAAATTTCGAACAAAAATTAATAAAACAGGCAAATTTTGACATAATTCGGGCAAGTTTTCTCCGTCTCCCGGCTTTTGGGCAGAAAATCTGCCGGATTTTTTGACGGTCATATTATTTATTCGCTGATTTGAGAAAATAAACAGCAATTTATATGCGACTCTGCTGCGGGAATCACAGCCGCTGCGGCAGCATATACGGCACCGGTGAAAAATAGTGCCGGCAGAAGACGGGCACATATATAATAAGATAGTAAATGAAATCGAATTCGGCAAAACAAAACCCGCTGCGGACGTAACGGCAGCAGCTCCGCAGGCATACTGACGGCATTCGGTCTTACAGGCTTTATACATGGAATGATTCAGGAAGGGGAAACAGTCATGAAAGTGATACGCGCATCCTTATTGCTTACAGCGGCCCTTTTGATCCTCTTCGCCGCCGGCTGCGCCTGCGCAGGCGCTCAGGCTGCATCAGACGGAAGCGAAACAACAGAAACGTATCGGCTGGGATATGAGAGCAGGCTCTTCGACGACAGTTACGTCCATACCGTGGATATTGCGATATCAGGCAAAGACTGGGCAAAACTGCTGAACGACCCGCTTGCGAAGAAAAAATTCCGCGTAAGCGTCACGATAGACGGGGAACGCTTTAATGACGTCTCTTTCTCGGCCAAGGGGCGCTACAGCCTCCGCTCCGTCGCAGACGCCCCGGACAGTACCCGCTACAGCTTCAGGGTCAATTTCGGCAAATATATAAAAGAGCAAAGCTATCACGGCCTTCGCAGTCTGCTTCTGAACAATAACACGGCAGACGCCACCTGCATGAAGGACTATCTCAGCTATAAAATATTCCGGCAGACACAAGTGCCTGCCCCGCTCTGCAGCTATGTATGGCTTACGGTCAACGGGAAGGCCCACGGGCTGTATCTTGCCGTTGAGGGGGTCGGTAGCTCCTTCTTGCAGCGGACAAAAGAGGGGCGCGGCATGCTGTACAAACCCGAAGCGGAGGACCTGCCGGCCCGCAATGAGACGCAGACAGAAAACAGAGGCTTAAATTCTGCCCACAGAGGCGCCGATCTCGTATACACGGACGACGATACAGACAGCTACCCGGAGATCTTTGAAAATGCCGAAACAAAAGCGGATAAAGAGGATATGCGGCGGGTCGTTGCCGCGCTGAAGCTCCTGCAGGAGGGCAAAAGGCCTGAGCTCTGCGTCGATACGGATGAGGTCATACGCTACTTCGCGGCACATGACTTTGTGCTGAATTATGACAGCTACACCGGCATCATGCTGCACAACTACTATCTGTATGAAAACGAAGGCATACTCTCCATGCTTCCGTGGGACTACAACCAGGCTTTCGGAGGCGGCGCAGAAAGAGGTACCGTTCCTTCCGACGCAACGGAACTGCTCAATACAGGCATCGATACCCCGCTCTCCGATACGACGGAAGATGACCGCCCGATGTGGAAGTGGATCGTCTCCGACAAAAAGTATCTGAAAGCATACCATGATGTTTTCGACACGCTTATCGGCAGTTATTTCGAGTCGGGGAAATTCGGCAGGGAGATCGACGCTCTTTATGAAATGCTGCTGCCGTATATTGAAAAAGATCCCACCGCGTTCTACACCGCGGAAGAATTCAAAAAGGCATACCGTACGATAAGAGAGTTCTGCCTGCTGCGCGCAAAGAGCATCCGGTTCCAGCTTGACGGAAAGCTTTCATCATCAAGCGGCAGGCAGAAAGCAGCTGAGCGCGTGGACGGCTCGGCTCTCTGCATCCGGGATATGGGTACGATAGAAAAACAGTGAGCTGCCGAAGCATAGCAGAAAAAAGCGCCCGCAGGGGCGCTTTTTATTATGCGATGGCTCCGGACTGCCTGCGTTCGATACGCCGGTTTCCGTCAGTCGTACTTTTTATATATTCCCGCAGCGCGCTTTTTTTCGGAGTTCGCGCTGAGATATGTGCCGTCCGTGACGTTAACGTAGCCTTTTTTGGCGACGATGTTTTTTATATGCTCGATATTCGGGCAGCGGTCATGATGATAGTTGTCAGTGACCATGCAGGAAGAAAGGTGAACGGCGACCTCGTCCTTTTTTATCCCGGTCTTCTTCAGCAGTTTATTCGAAAAATGCTCCAGCTTCATCGCAAGTCCGGTGCCGCAGCAGCCTCCGCAGGTGAGCGCAAGATAGCGCACTCCGTGCTCATAGCCGCGGTCCTTAAAAAATCCTTCGCGGTTATAGAAGCTGTCCGTGCAGGCAAAACCGCTGCATCTTTCGCGCGCTTTGTCGCACTGGATGATCAGAACATATTTTACCGGCATCTCAGTCCCCTCCTGTTTTTTGTTTGTTTTTCAGATTATAGCCTCCGGCGGGCTCCTCTTCAAGGAGCGGGAGTGCGTCTGCGGCGGACTCCGCGGGACTCCTTACCGTTATCACCGCTTCCGCCGAATTTCCAAAGGCGTCCGCCGCGGCTATCACATGCCTGCCTGTACGCATCTCCCACGACAGCGGCTCCGCGCCGTTCTTTTCTATAAGCACTCCGTCGGCAAACCAGTATATTTCGTCTTTTCCCCCGGAGGATGCGAGAGGAAGATACTCCTCTCCGTTCCGCATCACATATGAAGCTCCGTTTTTAGGCGAAGTGATCTCGATCTTCGCATATTCCTTTCCGCCGCGCTGCGCCCGCCAGCGTTCAAGCTTTTCCGGCCACACCGTCACTGCCCCGCCGTCAGAATATTTATGGAGCGCGCATGGCGTGTTGTCTGTAACGCCCTCTATCACATAATCCCGGCGCACACCGCCGCAGTAGCGGTTTCGCGGAGAACCCGACAGCGAACAGAGCTCTTTTTTCACAACATTGGCCGGTGCCTCGAACCATGGGGCATCTTTTTCGGTTATTCTGAGCATTACAGCCGCTGCCGCGGGCGCTGCCGTTCTGAGCCCCACGAGGCCCCTGTGCCGGACGCCGCCCGGATCGCCGAACCATATGACAAGAGTGTGCTTTTTGGTGACCGCGGCGCACCATGCGTCGCGCAGACCGTAGGAAGTGCCTGTTTTCAGCGCGATTTTTTTCCCGTCAGCCTCAGCGTCTGCAAAAGCACGGAGATTGTTCCGCACGTCCTTAAGTATGTCAAGCGTGAGGAAAGCAGCAGCCGGGGTCATGCATTGAGTCCCTCCCTCCGGCCTGCTCTCCTCGGCCCATTTCAGGCGCGGCAGGTTTCCGCCTCTTGCAAGCGCGGAATAGGCACGCGCGGTCTCAAGAGGCGTGACGCCGCAGCCGCCGAGCGCAAGGCTCTCACCGTAGTAGGACGCGCTTCGCGTCAGACGTGAAAAACCGACGGCGCGCAGAAAGGCCAGCACATTTTCCGGGCCGGCAAGACGAAAGACCTCTACCGCCGGGGCATTCAGCGAATCTGTGAGCGCAAGGCGCGCGGAGACAGGGCCGCGATAAAGGCGGTCGAAGTTCCTTACCCCCGCCCCGCCGTCGTCCGGCGCGTCGCTAAGCATGGAGGCAGGAGAGAGTCTGCCCCTTTCGAAAGCAAGAGCGTATATAAAAGGCTTCAGCACAGAGCCGGGAGAACGCGCCGACTGCGCGCAGTCGACCCAGGCCGCGGCGCTTCCGGTGCCTTCGCGCGCGTTTCCGATATAAACGCGGACAGCGCCGCTTTCATTTTCTATCAGGACCGCGCAGGCCGTTATCTCCGGCTCCATAGAGGAAAGACGCCGGTTCAGCTCTGACGCGACCATGTTTTGAAGTCCGGCATCAAGCGTGGAACGGAAGCGCCCGTAGCGGTCGGCAGCGCCCCGGCCCTCCCCGAGACGCACAGCGGCAGACGCGGCCTGTATATACCGGCCTCCGACAGCAAAACGTCCGAGCGGGAGCGGCTCTTTTTTCGCGCGTACGGCGTCTTCCCCATCGGCAAGTCCGCGCTCGCAGAGCGTATCGATTATCCTGTCGCGCACTTCTTTTGCGCGTTCCGGATGGCGGTCGGGGCGGTAGTACGCCGGCCCCCGCAGCAGACCGGCAAGAAGCGCGGCCTCCGCAAGCGACAGCTCCTTCGCCGGTTTGCCGAACCATGAACGAGCAGCGGCCTCTACCCCCCGGATATTGCCGCCGAACGGGACGTTATTCAGATATATTTCAAGTATCTCTTTTTTATCGAAATAAAACTCCAGCGCCGACGCCTGGGCAAACTCTATCAGCTTGGTCCGGAGGGTTCTTGGGCGTTCGGCAAGAAGACGCACCGTCTGGCTCGTTATAGTGGAAGCTCCGGATACTACCCTGCCGTGCGCCGCATTCTGATATGCCGCGCGCAGCAGCGCAAAAAGGTCTGTGCCTCCGTGCAGCCGGAAGCGTCTGTCCTCAAGCAAAACCACTGCCCTCGGCATGATCTCCCCCATCTCCGAGAGAGGTATCGGCAGACGCCATTCTCCGTCGGAGGAAAGAAATCCACGCAGGAACTTTCCGTTTCGATCAGTAACGACCAGCGACGAGGGACGCTCCGTGACCGCTTCCAGCGGGAACGTAAGAAGCAGCGCTGCCCGCGCGGCAAAGAAAAGGGCGGCAAGCGCAAGGAACAGGCGCTGCAAAAACGGCCGCTGTCTGACTTTTTTACAGGCAGCAGCCGCTTTCTCATACAGCAGGGATATTTTTTTATTTGCCGTCATTCACTGTGATACGGCCGCCGCCGTTCACGCTTGAGATTCCGCCGTCGTACATGCATTCGGCATATATCTGCGGGAGAGTGAAGGTGCCGGGCGTGACCGCGCGGAGAGAATAACGCCACGTAAGCGGCTTTTCCAGCTCTTCGATAAAGAGTATCAGCCTGTCGTCGCGCGCTTCGCAGCGCACGCCTGCGGGAGCCGTTTCGGCGTCTGCGAGCCGCTGGTTCTCTATCTCAAATCCGGCCGGCAGCGGCAGCACCGCCGCTACCGAACGCAGTTTGCCCGCCTTGGGAGCGACGGTCACTTCCGCGGTAAGAGCCTCTCCCTGTTCAACGCTGTCGGTTATTTCCCTGCCGCTTCTGGTCGTTATCTTCTGACGTATCGAGATTCCGTCATCCTTTGCGGGGACGCTGCCTTCAGGTATGTAAGAAAGGCTCCATGACGCATAGAGACGGGCCTGACCTTTGTTTTCGACAGTATAGCTGCCGGTGCCGGAAAGAGTGGCGCTGCGATGTTTTTCATCGACAGAAAGCTGTTTTCCGCCTCCGGCAAGCAGGCCGGAAGGCGATCCTTCGCGCGGACGTCCTTCTATCCAGCGTCCGAGCGCAGCAAAGGCAAAGCCTCCCTCCTGGGTGCTGCAGCTTCCGCGCTCCGCAAGAAGCTTAAGAAGCGCGTCCGCGCGGGATGCGGCGTCGGGCGAAGCAGGATCGATGTACACCGAGGCAAGCAGGCCGAGGGCTTCATCACGCAGCGCTGAGCCGCAGTTTTCGTCGCGTCCCGGCATCTCTTTTATCGGGACGCCCTTTTCCCCTATTATCTTTTTAGCTTCACCCTTCTCCCCCGCGGCGGCATAAGCACAGGCAAGCAGCAGTCTGCCTGCCGGTTCCGCATCTCCCAGACGGTTTCTTATGCTCTCCATCCAGCCCAGCGGCGGTTCTCCGGCAAGAGTAAGGACAAACGCAGCATAAGCCCGCCGCGTCAGCACCGCGCGCCATGCTTCGTCGCTGTCATCCTCCGGCAGTCCCGCAAGCAGCAGCCGCACGTAGTCGGCAGCAGACGAGAGCGTTTCTTTTGCAACGTTTACTCCCATACGGCGGGCCTCAAAGAGGAAATGCGCGGCATATAGGCTTTCCCACGGATATGAGCGCCCCTCCCCGCTCCAGCGCGGGAAGCCTCCGTCGTAATTCTGAGCTCTGACTATCTTGTCGACGCGCCTGAGCAAAGCGGCCTTATCCGCAAGAGCGGGGTCGATATCCTTCACCAATTCCGGCTGAATCAGCAGCGGCCATGCGGATGAGACTGTCTGTTCGATGCAGCCGTAAGGATAAGAGATAAGGAATTCGGCAAGCGCGGAAAGAGATACCGACGGCGCCGCGGAGAGCATCACCCGTGCCGAAGCAAATCCTGCTTTATGGGAATCGTCCGGCACATCGAATGAGAGAGTTTTTCCCGGCGCCACCACTGCCGAATGATTTTCCGTCACGCGCGGAGCCGCGGGGCGGATCGGAAGTTCGGTGACCTGACGCGTCTTCTCTCCGGAGCCGTCAGCCTCGGTCTCGCATATGACGTTGACCGTGCCTGTCCCCTTGGCTGTAAAAGTGAAAGGAAGCACAGCCGATTCACCCTTTTTGATATCCAGCGAAGCCGTGAGCTTGTCATCCGTCAGCAGTTCAGCCTGCGAGTTTTCGCACTTCAGCGAAAATCTGACGGAAACATCGCGGTCTGCGTTGTTGAATATGCGCGCCGACGAAGTAAAGCGGTCGCCGTCGGCCGCAAAGCGCGGCAGAGAAAGTTCGGTCACGATATCCCCGCCTGCCTGGAGCATGCGCTCTCCGCTGCCTTCGGCTTCGGCAGTAGCCGCCACAGCCATCAGACGCACCGCGCCGGAAAATTCCGGTATCTCAAGCTCAGCTTCGCAGCGGCCGTCGCTGCCGCTGCGCGCCTTGACGGCCAGCGACAGCAGCCTGAATCGTCTGGCCTGCACGGGGCTTAAGTTCGACTTCATCATCGAATCTTCGCCCGCTCCGCCTCCTGCGGTCTGCAGCGCCTCCGACACGCGGTCCGGGGTGATCAGACAGCCGTATAAGTCATATGTTTCCGCGGCAAGCGCACGCCGCGAAGTAAAGTATTTCCACGGCGCCGGGGTAGTATACCCGGTAAGCCCCAGAATCGTTTCGTCGACAGCCATCACCGTCACGTCGGCCGCGCGTCCGCGCCCTTCGGCGTCCTTCACATAAAGCGTTACGCTGTTTTTCCCGCGCCTGAGCTTCTCCCTTTCGGCTATCTCGACGTCAAGGCGGCTCGGCGAATTATCCACCATAAGAGGCGCAGCCCCGGCCGCACGGACGGACGCGCCGTCCGCCTGAGAGGCGCGCACTACCTGGGCCGTGATCCATGCGTTGGGCTTCATATTTTCTGTTACCGGCACGGAAAACTCCGTTTCACGGCTGTTCATCTCTCTTACCGAGCTCCAGACGATGCCCGTGGTCTCCGCGCTTATCATAACGCTGCCGGCAAACGGGGATTTTATCTTGACCTTTGCCGTATCGCCGACTTTATATATCTTTTTGTCCGTAGTTATAAGGGCAACGTCGGGCAGCTGCGCTTCCGCGCCGCCGCTCCCGTATGCATACAGCACAGCGGACGCCCTGGATTTTCCGTCCGGCGTTTCGACGCGGAGCAGATACTCTCCGGCTTCTTTTATGTCGGCAGAAGCGCTGCCCGTGCCTCCGGAAAGCCTGACCGTGCCGCTTCCGCGCGGGATGAGCTCTTTTACCGTGTCTCTTGCGCCGCGTCCGCCGCTCTCAAAAGTAACACCCCGGCTGACGCGCCGGAAAAGCTCATAATGCAGTTCCCTGGCGTCTGACGCGCTCCCGTCGGTCTTCACGGCGGCGGCACGGAACGAAAGCTCCTGCCGCGGAGAGACTTCTCTGCGGACTTCGATTCCGGCGATGGTCTCCGAAGGATACCAGGGAATCGTAACGGTTTTATATGTCCACCGGCCGGCGTCGTCCATAACGCCGCAGCGCAGCGCCATGTCGAGCGGGGTGTGCGACACGCGCTCCGAACCGTTTATTTTGAAGCGGGCGTGTCCCTCTGCGTCAAGCACGCCGGAAGAGATGAAATCGCTTTCGGAAACGAAGTCAGCCTCTTCGTCCCGGAAGGAAAAACCCTTCCACTCTTTTTGCCCGAAGACGTGTTCCCCTGTGACGAGCTCCGCTTCGTAGTGCATCGCAGCAGCCGGCGTACCGAAGGTATAGCGTCCGGAAAGATCTATGCTGCAGGCCTCATCCGCCGTTATGCTTTTTTTATCGCTTTCTGCCTCGACAAACATACGAGGCGCCGAAAAATCCTCAACATACAGATCCCTGAAGCCTATCGGCATTTTTCTGCCCGGAGCAACTACCGCTGCATACCAGCTTCCGGTGGGCGCTTCCGCAGTAAGCTCAAAGGAGGCGAAAGCCGTTCCTTCCTTAGTAAGCATTACGCTCTGAGAGCCCCACTCCCTGGCTCCGGGACCGTACAGCTTCACCGTTACGGGAAAAGGAGCGGGAGCCTTACCGTCGGTGCCGCGCAGCACGGCCATGACCGGCACGGTATCCCCGGGGCGGAAGATATCCCTCGGCGTATAGCAGTATGCCGAATAACCGCTTTTCAGCCATTCTGCGCCGTCTGTGTCAAAATCGTCGCTGCCTCTGTATATCCCGTTGTCAAAGCGCAGATATGCGCAGTCCCCTCCGCTGCTTGCTACGGCAATAGCAGGCAGGCTGCTTTCCTCGGGACGGGTAATGGCGATTTTTGCGACACCGTCGGCATTGCTCCTGCCGCGCCCCATGATCTGGTTCTCCCATGACAGCAGAGAGACTTCCACGCCGGGAAGCGGCCTGCCGCCGGAGACCGAGAGCACTCTGACCAGAGCCTCTTTTTCCGACAGAGTGACGGAAAGCCCCAGGTCGCTTACGTTGACGACGCAGTTTTCCGCAAGGAAATTCCCGCCTCCTCTGCCGCAGGCGGTGATCAGAAAGACGCCTCTCTTTCCGCCGATCAGCGGCGCAAGATCCAGAGCGCGGCGTGCCGGGACATTCGGGCGTCCGCGCACCGCATATTCTTTCTCGGCGACCGTATGCGCAAGGCCGTACGGGGCGGCGTCGTCATAGGCGCGCATCGCGTAGGCGATGTTATTGGGGTAAAGTTCCCGCACTGTGATGCTGATCTTATCGATGTTCACGCTCTCGACGGGAATTCGCAGAGAGCCGGATGGCGAGATCAGGCGCCCGTCGCCGGCAAAACGCATCTGCGCTTCCATATCCGGGAAAATGAACGCGCGGCTCCAGTCTTTTTCAAGAACTGTTTCGGAACGTCCGGCGCACGGCAGCCCCTTCTTCACCTCGACAGTCACTCTGTCCTGCGGGGCAAAAGCTCCGGAAAGGGCAAAACCGCCCGGAGCCGGCTCAACTGTAAAATCCTTCTTCGGAGAGATCCCGATAAAAGCTGACGCCTTTGCGAGATCGACAGGAGCTGTGGTCTCTATCATGATCCTGCCGCCGTCCATATCGGAAAAAGCGTAGGAGTCGCGAATCTCAACGACGGGAGCGCATTTCAGCTTAACGCTGCATGCCTTTGCAAGCCCAAGCGGCCCCGCTTCCGAAGTGAACCCCTCCGCTATGTTCAAAGTCACCTCTTCTTCGGAAACGCCGTAAAGCCTCAGTATAAGCTTTTTGGCGTCATTGCCCGCGCTCTCTGCATTGAAGTCGACAAGACGCCCTTTTTCACCGTTTATCCTGGCATAGCCGGCAAAACGCGCGGCGTCGACAGGAAGAGAAAAAACCGCTTCAAAGGTCACGTTTCTTCCGCCCGCGCTGAAATCAACCTGTTTTGCGCCCAAAAACTCAAGCGGCGGAGTATTGAAAGAGAATTCCCTGACCCCGGTAAGCGCGGCTCCCTTAAGGTCTTTCAGCCCCTCCGCGGCGGAGGCTGAAAAACGTGAAGCTGCGGCAAGCCCGCCCGACGGGGTAAGCACGAATGTATCCGGAGCCGTCCATCTGCCGAAGCCGGTTATCTCAGGCGAAAAGACAAGCGGATAATCGCCCGGCGCAAGCGGCGTTCCGATAATGTCGTCCGATACCGCATTCCGGCTGAATACACACCGAATCTCCGCGCTGCGCGCGGCCTCGTTCTGCGGCGAAAATTCGCGTATTTTAAAACCTCCGCCTCCGGAGCGCATCCCGGCGAAGATCACGGCGAGCAGCACGGCAGCCGCCGCGGCATATCCAACGTAAGCTTTTTTATTCATAGGAAAGACCTCCGCATATATTTTTCCATCCATTGCCTGTGCAGCATAATTATTCAGCAGAGCGCCTAATAATGCAAGCGGCGGCAAAGCCGCGGGCGGCGTATATGCCGGGCACCTTTTCCCGGCGGCAGTATGATATAATGCTTTTGTATCTGTATCCATTATCATTCACTGCCAACGGCTGTCATGCGTTTTATGTAAATGTGTTTTCTGTAAGGGGATATACAGCCGTTATCTGAAGGGGGGCTGCAGGAACAGAACAGAATTGATTCCATTTCAAAAGAATATGGGAACACAAACGACGGAGAGAGGATTTCAGCCTGTTTTGCCACGTCACGGGAAATAGGGGGAGGGATCGCGCGGATGAAAAGATACATTATTATGACGGCCTTTGCGGCGCTGATATGCGCGCTTCTGCTGTCAAACGCAGCGGCGCTCTTCGCTGCCGATAATGTGCAGGTAAAGGAGAAAAAGGTCGTCGACCTGCCTAAGAAATACACTGAACAGATAGTGAAGGAGCACGAAAAATTCATAAAGGCCTTCGCCAATTCGGAGATGGCCCACAGGTACTACTTCAAACAGATATATGACGCGGTGAACAGGGGCAAAAAGGAACCGACAAAAGAATCACTCAGGGCAATGGAATTCGAGCTCAAGCTGCTGGACAAGGAACTGTGCGCCTGCGCGAAAAGATACTCACAAAACATACGCGTGGTAAGGGCGGCGATGGAGGAAATGAACTACGAAGAAAGGACTCGCTTTGTCAAAGCGCTGAGCCTTATATTCGCTGCCCCCGCCTATGCCTTTGACTCATCTTCTCTTAACAGCATTGAAGCCGGCCTCAACAACATAGCCGCAGGAACCGCGAACATCGGCTACAACAACCTTGAAGATCACTACAGAGGCGTAGCGGCCAACGCAAAGATCGGGGAGATAGTGACTTCGGGCGTATGCGTCATTACGACCGCCGGGCTTACGGTAGGAGGGCTCGCGCTGGCAACGGTGGCAGCGCCTGCCGTGACCACTGTCGGCGCAAGCGCAGCGCTCTTCGTCGGCGTTACCGCCGGGCTCACAGGCGGAATGCTGGCAACAGCAGACGCGGCAATAGGCTTCATTGATGCGGTAACCGATCAGGAGACCGATACAAAAAACCTTAAAAAGATGGCTCTGGGCTTCAGCCTGCTCAGCGTCGGATCCGGCGCGGCGGGCGTGACTTCGGCAGTTGAAACGGTAAAGCTCGCAGTCGACGTCGCAGACAGCACCAAAGACGTATGGATACCGCTTTTGAATGAAGCCGAGAATCCCAAAATGCCGGGACGCGAAGGCGTGACAGCAGTCAAAAACGCTAACGACTCCGCAAGCGCAAACAGTTCAAGCGACGGCGGCAGCGGTGGCGGCCACGGCCACTAATAAACGTTAAGGGATACCGCTTCTGAGACATATGCCTGTGAACAGGCCGGGAAAGTCCGCTTTCCCGGCCTGTTTTTCATCATAAACATTCAGGCGGGGTTTTCGGTTTTTTAGTTTGCGCTGCCGCCCGTACTGTGATATGCTTGAAAAAGCGAAATGAAAACCCGAATCATAATAAAAATACGAAAAAAGGAGAAGAAAAAATGAACTGCTATCAGATAATGGCCGTAAGAATAACAGACCGCGGCAAAAGCGCGGTAGACGTTCAGAAGGTGCTGACAGAGTACGGATGCTACGTCCTGACTAGGCTCGGCCTGCATGATCAGTCCGTCCCCGGCACCTGCTCCCCGGCAGGGCTTCTCGTCCTTCAGCTCTGCAGCGACAGCGAAGCCTCACAGCAGCTGGAAAAGAAACTGAATATGCTCGACGGCGTGAAGGCAAAGCTCGTAGACCTCTCCGACTGACAGGAAAAGGCCGGAAAAATAAGCTGAAAGAAGGAGGCCGGACGGGAGCGTTTTGCTTTTGTCCGGCCTCTTATCGTCACAGTTGAAAATTATAATGTTTAAGGATTTAATATAATCAAAGAAATATTTTTTTTATCAGTAAAACAAAAATCGCTGCATATAACGGCGGAGCGCCTGAAACAACTGCGGGGATAAATTTCAGCAGTCAGGATATTTTTCAGCGCATGCAAGCCACAGAGAGAACCCGGCAGTGTCCGCGGCCGTGCACATAGTGACAGCGATGAAAGGATAAAACATTTGTCTCTTTACTTACACGTTATAGGATTAATATGCATTTTTGTACTGTCTCAGCTGACAAGAAAAAAGCAGACAGCAGAAAAGCCAATTCGTCCGGCATATCAAAAGGCTTCTTATACCGCGCCGGCAGCGGAACCGGGCCTGATATTGGACAGCAGCCAGAGATATGCGTTAGATCTGGCAAAAAGCGGCGCAAGGCGCATCCTGATATTAGGTGCCGCGGGAACGGGAAAATCCACAGTTATAAAAGCAATAAAAGAAACGCTGGAGGCAGCCGGGAAAACGGTCCTTCTGACGGCCCCGACCGGAATCGCGGCAATAAATATCGGCGGAGCCACCATCCACTCACAGTTTGAGATTCCCGCTGCGATAGCGTCCGCCAGAAGCCTCAGAGACAGCCGTGTTCTCAGTATGCTTTTGAAAAACACTGACACGATAATTATCGACGAGATATCCATGGTGCGCTCCGACCTGATGGAAGCGGTGCTCAAAAGAATCGGGCAATACAACCCAAATATACAGCTTATTCTCGTGGGGGACCTGATGCAGCTGCCGCCCGTACTTACCGAGGGTGAGACGTCTGCGTTCAAACAGGCGGGATATGACCCATCCTTCCCGTACTTCACAGACGGCGCGCGCGGCGTCACTTTCGATACGGCGATACTTACGACATGCCACCGCCAGGGAAACGGTCTTTTCCTCGACAGCCTCAACAAAATACGAACAGGGACAGATATACAGACCGCAGTAAACGCTTTCAACGCGAACTGCCGCAGGCCCGGCACAGAGCCGGAACCGCTGCTGTACCTGACCACCACGAACGAAAGCGCTTCCCGGATAAACGAAAGACGCCTTGCGGCGCTTGACGCCGAACCGCGCACATTTACCGCGGGCATAAGATACTATACGCCTTCTCACAAAACAAACGCCGAGAAAGAGTTCCCGGCGCCTGAGACCCTCACGGTAAAACCGGGGGCAAACGTTATGATAACAAAGAACATCTATCCCGCCGGCAGCAGGGGAAACATGATTCCCAACGGCGCGATAGGGAGGATAACCGGCATATCGAACACGGCGATAGAGGTAACGCTTTTTACGGCGCGTCCCGGATACAGGATAAAAGTCACCCCCGAAACTTGGGCAAAAATACATTACATATATGACACGGAAACAAAAACGATAATGCCGCAGAAGGAGATAGAATTCTCGCAATTCCCGTTAAAACTCGCATGGGCCGTCACGATACACAAAAGCCAGGGGCTGACGCTGGATAATTACGCGATAGATATGGGCAAAATGCAGTTCACCGACAACCTCGCCTACGTCGCGCTGAGCCGCGGCCGGAACTTCAGCGACATTACCCTGCTTTCCCCGCTGCAGTTAAAAGACGTCAGGACGAACAGCCGGATGCTCAAATTCATTGCGGCCGTAAAAGGCAGGCAAAGAATCACGCTGGGACAGATACAGCAAATCCTTTCTCCGCCGTCTGCTGACAGCGAGAGCGTCAAACAGACCAGAGAGATCATAGAGCGTGCCATAAGCGCGGGAAAAGACATAGAATTCGATTATATAAACAACGATGGAGAAATGAGCCGCCGGCGAGTGACGCCGAATACATGCATACTGTCCGCGTCCGGCAATGACATACTGAAAGCCTTCTGCCATCTGCGGCACGAAGAAAGAGCTTTTATCATAAGCAAGATCATGAACATAAAACTGATTCCATAAATCTGTCTGCAGCCGCGCGCTTATCTCAGAAATGTGCAGCATCAAAAAAGAGAGCAGGAAGCACCGCCTGTAATCTGAATAAGATGATGCTTAAAATCCAATAAGCCTTTGCTATAGCGGCATTTTTTCGCTATCTTACGGTTATCCGAACGTTCCGGTATTGCTGCGCACGCTGTATCCGCTACTTCCTGATATACCTCTGGTTCCGGCTGGTCGGCTTGTCCGGCACGGTCATTTCTGCCATGCCAAGGGCGATGGCGGGACCCATATAGTGTTTGCGGAAGGTCTCTTTTGATTTGAGGTCCAGCTTCTTCATTATCGCAGAGGCGGTATAGGGCACGCCGTATTCCATGACGGAGAGGAGCTTCTTCACATATTCGGAGACGGCGCGCTCTTCATCCGCGTTTACAGAGATCTCGCCGAGCAGGCGATCCGTCTGTTCCAACATAAATTCGATGAATAGGTCGGAATTCCCTGCTTTGTGACATTCGGCAATAACGCGGTAGTAGTCCTCCCGGAATTTCTCTATCTGATTCTCCAGCGGGATGTACGCAAAGACCGGCTTCCATTGAGCAAGGAGCGCCGTATGCCACAGCCGCGCCATTCTGCCGTTGCCGTCGGAGAACGGATGTATGAATACGAATTCGTAATGGAAAACGGAGGACAAAATCAAAGGATGGACGGTTTCGCGCGCTTCGCCCATCCATGCAAACAGGCTTTCCATAAGCTGCGGGACGAGCCGCGCAGGCGGAGCCATGAAGATGCAGCGCTCTCCGCTGAACACGCCTTCCTCGCCTTTACGGAAAGTCCCCGCCTCGTCTACTGTGTACCGGGTCATCACCCCGTGCAGCGTCAGCAGGTCGGTTATGCTGTACGGATTTATCCCGTTCAGCATCTCATAGGCGGCATAGGCGTTCTTCACTTCCTGAATCTCTTTCCTGTCTCCGATTACGGCGCGCCCGGCAATAACATCCCGCACCTGTCCCAGGGAGAGCGAGTTCTCTTCGATTTTCAAAGATGAGTGGATAGAGCGGATTCTGTTATTCCTCCTGAGATGCGGTTTTGATTCCAGGCTGTGCAGCGCGCCTATGCGTCCGAGTTTCTCGGAGACAGATGCGACGCGGGCGAGCATCGCGTCCGTTATGCTGTATGGCGGTATATACCTTTCCATGACGGAGCCCCCGTTTCGACTTGCGTATTATCTTGCGTATTATCTTAACACATTACCCGGGGCAGAAGGCATTTTCCCGGACTGCGCGCAGCGTCCGGCCTATAAATACCATCCGCGGCGCAGGAAGAGGCGGGGCTACAGGTCGAAGTGGAATATTTCAGGACGTATTACGGCGCCGCGTCCGTCGCTTTCCCTGTTCAACTTCTCCCTGCCTTTGTAGATTTCCAGCACCAGCTTTTCAGATTCGGTTTCAGCCGGACGTTTACCTAATAACTCGTCCAGCTTGGACGTCAGATCTATGCCTTTACTATTGTTCAGCAGCAGGTTATAAATATCGGACGGAATAGAGTAACTAAAACCTCCGCCTATTTCGTAAGATACGAAATCGCCAAGTATCCTGTATATACTATCCTCGGCAGCAATATCTAATATATATCCGCGCAATGTGTCCGGGACATCTTTACAAAACAATCTCAGCCCATGGATATTATGGAAATGATAATGTTCGTCTGCATATAAATTAATTTTTTCTTTCGGGTTTTCGCCAACGACAGATTTACACATATTTTCATAGCAGAGAGAAATACGCTCAGATACAGTTCCTTTGCCGTCCGTTTGTTTCAGATAATCCACTAATCGCGATACTACCTCCAGCTTTGAATACGACCGCACCGCAAGCTCCGCAAATTCATCGAGCGACTTTTCATCTACTTTCAATAAAAGTTCTGATAGATACAAGACTGCTTTGCGGCGCGGCGAAGAAAAGCATCCGTCTGGATCGTCGCTTAGCTGATACACTGAGACAAACAGCATTTTAGCGATGAACGAAGCTTTATCTTTTGATATATCTTCGGTAAAGAGACGAAAAAGGCGGATCCAGATATCTTGCAAATAGGAGTTCAGCGGTCTGATACTATCCTCAAAAAGGCCGGATGCTGTATCTATATCAATATCCTCGCTGATTTTACTTACAAAGTCTAACACATTGTTTTTTATCGTTATATATTCGTTACTGTCATACGAAAAATAGAGTTCAAAGAACCTGGCGCTGCAAATACGCGCGTTTTTCGCAACCTCACTGTCGTTATTCTTATGTCCGAAAACCTTTGCTGAATCGTCATTCTTTTGTAAAGTATCAGGGAACAGCCATCTTAGAATCCCCATGTAACGAGCATTTTTTGTGTCCTGCTCTATCTCTGCGACGAATTCATTGTGACACTTGATGAAGCTTGCTTCATTGATCTTAGCGGCATAAACGCTTATATCGCAATCTATATCATGCGAGACTAGGAACTGTTTGTTGTTATGCAGTTTCTGATACAACTCATTGTTCGAATACTTGATATATTCTATAGCCAGCAGGTCCGGCTTGTACAAATGCTCTCCCTGGGATATCGCCGTATATAGCGAGGAATTGACGAACCGCTTGAACTCTCTTACGTTGGCGATAGACGAGCAGATATGCGATATCAACGTCCTGTAGTCCTTGTTATCGCAGGATTCACCGTAAGCGGAAAGGATGTTGTATAAACAGGTCTGGTAGACATATTTCATAGAGGAAGAAGGCACGTCTGCCTTTATCTTCATTTGGACGATTTTCTCTATAAATTTAGGATCGACATTCAGCCCGTCGGACAGGATTTTGGATAGCTGGACAGGGTCGTAAGACAACACATAAATCGTCTTCTTCAAGTCCAGAACAACGCTTAAAATCCTGAATAGGAAAATGACGTTTTCGGGCAGCGCCCTGTCAACGTCGTCGATGAAGAATACTATGACCTTGTCGCTGCATTCCAGGTATCTGTTTATATCGTCCTTTATATCCTGCACTGCACCGCTCAACTTACGAGGCATATCCAGCAACGCGCCAACGCAGCTCGTAACGTCGTTTTTCGACAGCAGCTCGCTGATCGCCGCGATCGTCCTTCTGCTGTGCGAAACGCTGTAATGTATTCCGGAATTTTTCAGTATGGCGTCGAACATCCCAAGCAGGAACGTTTCATTATCGCTGTAAAGCCATGGGTTGAAGCTGTCGATTATAACGTAGTCCTGCCCTGCTGTAACGTTTCCCAGTTCTTTAAGCATGCTTTTTACTATGTTGATTATCGTGCTCTTGCCGCTGCCCCATTCGCCTTCCAGCCCGATGACGAAAGACGACTGCGGCCTGTAGTGCGTAATGGCTCCGAACAAACTGGCTATGATATGCTTCCTATTTAATAAATCATAGTCCGCAGCTTTGTCCGACAATAATATTGGATGGGCTGTTTTCGGCTTCGGGTCCGTTTTTTGCTTGTTTATTACGTTTTCATATATATCTTTCAGGTCATAGAAGTTCGCATTATACCGTGTCGTCCGTTCCAATGCGTCATGGTAATACGCTATCCTGTGCAATGCGACGATAAAGACCACGCCGCCTGCTGTTATCAAACTCAGCAGCCACCATGGACAATCTGATCGCAGCAGCGACACGGTTACGCAGGCCGACAGAGAAACGCAAACGATGTAAAAATACTGGTCTTTCGCATAGTCCAACGACACTGAAAGTCTTTTCCAAAGGTACTTGCTGGGCAATGCGATGACATACAATATACATAAAGCGCACGCTACGTAAAACAGCGGCTGCGGACCAGAAATATCAATTTGCCGGGCGTGTATAAATCTTGAAAATACGCCTGAAAAATCAAGAAAGCTAAAAAACGCAAGACATACCAATATTAGAGGATACGTATATCTGCGTACCCTGAATACTTCACTAAAATATTCCTTGGCATGCTGCAAATATTCCGACACGGCGCCGCGTCCTTCTTTCGTCCCGCTTTGTGGCTCAGTCTGCGTCCAGCGGATGGATCTCGAGCGGCGGGAGGGATCTCACTATCTTCATCGTCTCAAGGCTGACTGTGATGACTTTCAGCACGAGGTCGAGCGGGTAGTGCGGGCTGCCGTGCTCTGTTCCCCATTGGTTGAAATCGTTCACTATCCCCGTCTCTTTGTCCGTCTTGACGCAGGCGCGCTCCACGACCCAGTCGAGCGCGGATTTTTTGTTGACTACGTATTCCTGCGCTTCGAGCGGGATTTCCGTTATCGTTATGTTTTCGTTGTAAATCAGCGTCGTCTTGTCCTTCGCCGCGTTGCCGGTCTTTCCTGGGATCTTGCCGTATTTCATCTGGGTCACGCGGAAGTTGCCGCTCTCTTCGCCCGTTATCTTCACGCCCGCGTAGGCCGGCGCGCTTTCGTAGTTTACGTGAAGCTCGCCGAGCCTGCGCCCCGCGTCGCGGAAAGCGGCAAACTGTCCGTATGTAGCTGCGCGCGGGATGCGCGGCAGCTCTTTCATAAGGTTGTTCGCGTAGCGTTCCCGGTAGTCCACGGAATGGAGGATGCCGTAGATATAGTAGAAAAGGTCGTCCGCCGTTATCTTTTCGCCGTACGCTTCAGAGAAATGGCGGAGCGCGGCGTCTGAGATTGCGTCTATTCTCTGCGTTCCGAACATCGCGTCCTGTGTGTAGATGTAGCGCGGGAAACACTGCGCATCACCGTTGAAGTGCAAGTCTGCAATGACGTTAGTCATAAGGCAGATATTTCCTACATCATTGCAGTTTTGGTTTATCGTAATAATCAAATTCCGACTATCATTATTTGGGAAAAGTTGCGGCATCTGGTAAACACAGTTATTCCAAAATTTTTGAATCCTATCGTAGTATAAACATTGCTTGAAAAACGGCCTGTAACATGACTCTACAATTAGCATCTGATTAAACGGCGCCGCCATCCTGCCGCTAGCCACACCTTTTTTTTGCGGTCTGTCCCATTTCATTTTTTGGGGATCTAAATCATACTTGTAATCTTCCCTTGTCGCTGCGAGCTTTACTTGCTCATTATAGAAATTTATGGAACTGTTCATATTCTTTTTAACGGAAGAACGACTTGCATTATATGCCCAAACATCTCTACTTGTATAAATTCCAAGGGAATAATTATAGAATATACCATTAGCATTACCGGATTTACCATTTACAGAAATAAGATTATCAAAAGAATCATCTCTAAGATTAAACCAGTCGCCGTGCGTGTCGGGCGTTATTTCCTGCCATTCCATTTCGGCTATCGAACGGCTGCGCTTGACTTCCGCCAGTTTTTCTTCGCGCGTCAGGTAGTCGTCTACGGCGTGGAAGTATACTTTGCCCTTTTCGGCGGAATTGCTGTTTTTTATGAGGATCGTTATCGCTATCGGCGCGCGGCTTCCGGCTCCAAAGACGTTGCCCTTTTCTCTTTGACGGCGTTCTCCTGAAGTATTTGCATTCCCTTTCAGATGATAAATATATATCGAGCTGAATTCTTCCGCCATGCATTTCCTCATGCCGTCGGCGCTGTTGGATTCCAGCCAGCCCGCGTTCGTCACGAAGCCTATTATTCCGCCGCCCGCAGCCTCTATGCGGTCGGCGGCCCAGCGGTAGGCTTTTATGTAAGAATCATGTATTGACTTTTGCTGTTGAGCGTCACCTTTTTCACCATAAGTAGATTTAATTCTATCTCGTAATTCAGGGTAAAGTTCATTGGCGTTGTCGTCGTTCTGCGAATCCTGGCCGACGGAATATGGCGGGTTGCCTATTATTACTTTTATGTCCAGACCGTCCTCTTTTACGCGGCGCGCCTCGTTGTCTTTCAGCTCGGTTTTGAATACGTCTTCCTGCCGCCCGCGCGATTTGAAGGTGTCCGTCCATATCATTACGTTGTTCGGCTCGTATTCGCTTTCCGGCATGAGGTCGCGGTAGACGGATTCGACGTTGACTGAGGCGATGTAGTAGGCAAGCGGAACTATTTCGTTCGCGTGGAGGTCGTTTTTATATTTGTAGGGCAGGCTATCTTTTTCTATAAGGCCGCTCTGCATCATGCGCGTTATGAACGTCCCCGTGCCTGTGAAGGGGTCTAATATATGCACGCCTTTGTCGCTTACCGATGCGCCGAATTCTTTTTTCAGCACTTCCGCGACGGAGCTGTTTATGAAGTCCACTATTTCGACGGGGGTGTAGACTATGCCGAGCTTGTCCTGCATTTTGGGGAATGCTTTTTTGAAGAATTTGTCGAAGAGCTCGACTATGAGCACCTGGCGGGCCGCGGCGCTGCGTATGCCGCGGACTCGGGCGCGCACTTCACCGTAGAAGGCGGAGAGCAGGGTCTCAGTCTTGCGCGTCACGCCTTTGTCCAGGGTTTCCATCATCGCGGTCATGGCTTTCGCTATGGGGTTGCGTTCGGAGAAGCGGTATTCCTGCGTGTCGAAGAGCGCGTCGAGCACGGGCTTTATTACGACGTGCTGCGCAAGCATTTCTATGACTTCGTCGCGGCTTATCCCGTCGTTGAGTGTGGCGCGCAGCTCTTTTTCGTAGCGCTCAAGGGCGTTCTGCGCCTCTCCGCCGGCATCTTTCGCTATCGCGTCGTTGATGTGCCCGACCTGTTCGCTGCATATATCGGCGACGTCTTCCGCCCAGTCGCCCCATTCGCGGCGGTTGCCGACTTTCTTCACCATGCGGGCTTTTATTTCTTCTTCGAGCACGGCGTTCTGCCCGAATTCGAACTCAAGGCGGCCCTGTCCTTCGTGTTCCCGATAGCCGCCCTTCTTCGGGAGTCTCCCGCCGCTTCCGGCGCCTTCGCGTCCGGACCGGCGTTTGATCTCTACGTTCGACAGGCAGACGACGTCGACTTTTTCCGGGTTCACCCTGCCGAGCTGCCCGTCTACCGCGTCCGCGCCGAAGCGGGAATCTATGGATTTGAGCGCCCGGAGTATCTGCCACACTACTTCGAAGTCTTTGTTGTTGTCCAATGTGAGCGCCGGGTCTACGCCGGAGGGCGTGAGGACCGGGATTATTACGTAGCCTTTCTTCTTTCCCGGGGCGGTGCGCATTACGCGCCCCACCGTCTGGACTACGTCTACCTGCGATCTGCGCGGCGTGAGGAAGACGACCGCGTCGAGCGCGGGTACGTCCACGCCTTCCGAGAGGCAGCGGACGTTGAAGAGTATTTTGCATACGTTGTCTTCCGGTTCTTCTTTGAGCCAGGCGAGCAGCGCCTTTTTCTCGACGGCGTCCATCGTGCCGTCTATGTGCCGCACGTCGCAGGAGAGCGAGTCCGCGCGGCCAAGCGCTTCGTCAGGCGCAGCTTTGCCGCGGAGGACTTTTTGCCTGAAGCGCGAGATCACCTCGTTGAAATTGTCGCGGTAGGCTTTCGACGATACTTTGTCTTCTTTGGGTTCTATTATCTGCGCGAAGGCTACGGCGCGCTTCATCGCGGAGGCGTCCGCTTCTTCGTATTTTTTCCCGACCGCGTCTTTCAGCCCGTATTTCGCAAGCGCGCGCCATGTGCCGACTATTTTCGCCGCGTCGCTTAAGTTTATGCCTCCGGCCGGCGTGTCGAATATGTTGAATGCGTCGCCCGCGAGTTTTTCGTCTACCGTAAGCACTACGACTTTGTAGTCCACCAGGCATCCGTAGCCTACGGCCTGCGCGAAGCTGAGTTCGTAGAATGACGGGCCGTAGATCTCTTCGTCGTCCATGCAGTAGAGGACTATTTCGCCGCGTTCGCGCTGCCCCTTCGGGGCCGTCCCGTATATTTTTGGCGTGGCGGTCATGTAGAGGCGTTTGTCCGCCCGTATGAATTCCTGGCTGTGTACGCGGGTGAATGCGTTTTCTTCTTCGTTCACGTAGAAGCCGCCCGCCGTCCGGTGCGCTTCGTCGCAGATTATCAGAGAGAAATCCGGCATGGAGTATCGCTTCTGGGCGTCGCTTATCACCTGTATGGACTGGTATGTGCTGAAGATGACCGTCATTTCGCCCGGCCTGCCGTGCGTCTCTTTTATCTTTCCGGCAAGCGATGCCGCGTCCGTCGTCGCCGGATATGAAAGTTCGTCTATCGCAGTTATTTCGTCTATGTCTTCGCCGTCGGCTTTTCCTATTTTCGAGTCGGAGCATACGGCAAAGGCGTTGATGCGGAAAGCGCTCTGCTGTTTCCAGTCGGTCAATGTCTGCGAGAGCAGATAGAGCGACGGCACGAGGAAGAGCACGAGCGAACCGGGGCCGGCCGCAGACGGGTCTTCCGCAATTTTGAGCGCTGTGAAGGTCTTGCCGGATCCGCAGGCCATTACCAGCTTGCCGCGCCTGTGCGTCTTGAAGCCCTCCAGCACCGCGTCTATCGCCTCCTGCTGATAGGGGCGCGGCCTGCGTTTCGGTATGTCCGCCGAGTTGCATTTCATGTATTCGCGCCAGTCTATGCGCGAGGCCGCCATGTCTTCGCGCGTTATGAGCATAACGGGAGGAGTGAAGTTTTGCAGCTCCGCGCGGACGTTGTCCGTCCATGCGTCGTTCGTCGCGACAATGAGGCGCGCCGTGAAATCGGGGGTGTTTGAGGCCGCTACGAAGGAATCTATGCCGCTCTTGCCTACGGTCGCACCGGGCGCGTAGAATTTGCACTGTATCGCGGTGAAGCCGTTTCCGTCCGCATTCTCCGCCACCAGGTCTATGCCGATGTCCCTTTTGCCGGACAACATGCTGCGCTCCGCCGCCCATTCTTTATATGTCTGGACTTTTGAATAGAGGTCTTTGTATGACGGCTCCCGCGTAAGGTATTCTTTGACGAGCGTCTCAAAGCGCGTCCCCTTGTCGCGCTCTGTCATCGTCGCGCTGCTGATTATCTTAAGCAAGTCATAGAACGCCTGCGCGTTCTGCGCTTCGACCTCCATTTCCTGTGCGTATGCTGCCTGCGGCTCTTTCAGGTTTTCCATCGCGTCTCCCCCAAACGTATGCGTGCGGCTCTTTTCTCATTATAAAAGCCGGGCCGGTAAAATGGAACAATTACAAGGATGTTCGGGGGCAGAAAAGATCACAAAATAAAAAGGGCTTTCGGGAACATCCCGAAAACCCTTGGATTTTCTGGAGCCGGCGAGGGGATTCGAACCTCCGACCTGCTGATTACAAGTCAGCTGCTCTACCAGCTGAGCTACACCGGCTTACATCCATATTCGAAACGAAAGTATTATACATTATATTCTTGGCTTGTCAAACTCCCGACGAGACGGAGGCCCAGTTCTCAGAGTATCTCCATATGGCACATCTTCATCGTCTGAAGCGCGGCTTCGTGGCTTTCGCGCGTCACGCCGGCGCAGCAGTCCGAAAAGACATTGATGCGGCTCTCCGGGAAATTTGCTTTAAGGATCATCGCGTTGGATACGACGCATATGTCCGTGCAGAGCCCCATAATATGAAAGACCAGGTCTTTTTCCGCAAAGGGCCGGCCCGCCGCTACGCACTGCTTTTCCGCAATCTCCCGGACTGCCTGCGGCAGCGACGTCGAGCCGAATGTCCTTTTTTCTATTACCGCAGCCCCCGCGGCATACTCTTTAAGCTCATCGATTATATCCGCGCCCCATGTACCGCGTATGCAGTGCGGCACCGGAAGATGCCTGCCTTCGTTGGTGTCGGCGTAATCCTCGCCGTGCGTGTCTTTTGTGAATATCAGCCGTTCTTTTCCCTGTTCACGGATAAATGAGGCTATCTTTTCCGCGACGTTCGGGACGACGGCGCGCGCCATATCGCTGCCGAGAGCCCCGCTTACAAAGTCGTTCTGCATATCTATAACTACCATAAACTCAATGCCGTTTTCCATGCCGGCTCCCCGCCTTTCAACAGAGCTGTTATATCCGGGATATCTGATGCACGGTGCCTGCCGCGCCGCTGTGCACGAATCTCAGTTACTTCTTTATCTTATGTGTTTCGTATATATACTTTATCTCGGCAAGCGCCGCGGCAAGGTGTCCTTTTTTCATTATCTCGCCGCCCTTAAACTGTCTGATGACGGCGTCGTATTTTTCGGCCTTCTCCCCGAAGACCTCTCTCAGCCACTCGCCGAATTCTCCCCTCGTCACGGAGGCTTCATATTCACGCTGCGGGAGCTCGACTTTGCCGAATATGCGGCGGAATGCGTCTCTTACTTCCAGCCAGTGCATATCGTGCTCCACTCCGAAGATAGTCTCCCCCGGGTTGTCCATATAGCCGTAAAGCATCGCAAGTTCGACGCCGCGCCACCACAGGGAATCTACGGGCACGTCGCCGAAGCTGTAATATGAGAGCTTGTCCTTTGAACCAAGCAGCTCCCACTGTACCTCTATCGGAAATACCTCGCGCGGCGCGACTTTTTTTCTGACAGATACGGCAGCAAGCGCGCCCACAGCCTGCCCCGTCAGCATCGTGACCGGCTGAAGGCGGGTCGAGCCGTTTACGACTCGTGAAACGGAGATGTTTTTCTCGGCGGCGAGCAGCCCGTCGACTTTCTCCGGTATGAAGACCCCCATCGGTATCTGGAAGAGGCCGCCCTTCCATTCCTTGTCGTTCGGTATGTCTTCCGGCTTCTCGCCAAGGTCGCTGTCAAGATATTTCGTATCGCGCAGGCCGTGGATATCGGTCGGATATTCGCCGAGCGCAACGGATTCCGGGACCATGTTGAGTATGCGCCTTAAGTTGACGTCGCGGATAACGTCTTTTACTGTCATCGTGGTGACGCCCACGATGCGGCGGCTCTCGCGTATATAGGGGAAGGGCGGGAAATTCATCAGAATCGGAGCGAACTCTTTCGGCATCTCCGCCCAGTTCTGCCAATCGTTCGTGAAGCTGCTGCCGTAGCCCTGGCGGTCGTCCACAGACCAGTCTTTCATGCCGAGCTCCGTCTGCATATAGTACAGAAAAGCCAGCGTCTCCTCCATCGCCCTGCGCTCTGCTTCCATGCGGAACTTCCTGTCTTCAAGAAACTTTACCGGCATGCCTGCCGCGCCGAACTTGCGCCCCGGATAGTCGTTGGCCCAGTTGATCGCCGTGCGCGTTATCAGCGGCCAGGTGGCAGCCACTCCCCCGTCGATCTTCGAACGGTCGGGGTTCGTCACGTCGGGCAGCCCGCGGTATGCGTTGTGCGACGGTACGTTGAACGGGTACTCTCCCGGCCACCAGCTGCCGTTTTTGGTCGTGATCGTGCGGAAATGCGGGACATATTCATTGTAATGCGGCGGCGGAGTCGTGATGCGCAACTCCTCCGGAACTCCGTCCGGATATTTTTTGACCACGGCCACATATGTTATGTCCTGGATAACGCCGTTTTTGTCTATATTTGGGGAGATGCTTCTTCCGGCGCGGTAGCGGGCGCCCGTGAGCGGTATGAAATCACCCGCTTCCGTTGCGTCGATGAAGACCTTCGCACGTATCGTCCTTTCCCCGCTTTCATCTTTAATTACCGCAGAGACGACTTTGCCGTTTTCGGTATTCGCTTTTATAACTTTGGTATTGAGCAGAAGAGTTATCCAGGAGCTCTCCTTTATCATGTCAGAGAGGACCTTTTGGCCGACCCACGGTTCGAGGGCTATCGTGTCAGAGCCCCAGTAGCAGGTATTGACCGCGGTTTCACGCTTATCGTAATGTTCGCGCACGCGCGTTATGAACTCATTGTAAATGCCGGTCCTCGTGCTGCGCACGTCGTCCATCGTGGATACCGCAGCTCCCGTCATCTGACCTCCGACCCAGTCGGTCTCTTCTATAAGCACGACATTCATGCCCATGCGCGCGGCCTGAATCGCCGCCGCCGTGCCGCCGGTGCCCGCACCTATCACGGCCACGTCATATATCATGATGTCCGATGCATAAGCGCCGCTCTGTGACAGCAAAGTGAAAAGGAACAAAAGGGCGGTGATCACAAAATGCATAGAAACTCCTCCAGCTTCCGGCAGAACTTTTTTGACACAACTTTTTAATTATACTATTACAGCCTTATATTCAGCATAGTGTATCTTAAAATCACAGCGGATTTTCTGCATGAGACAGTTTTTACGGACAAAACGCAAAGCGCGCCGCTTGAAAAAGAACAGTGGGCAGGTTAATATCTATTATGTCATTAAACAGGAGGTGTCCGTAATGAAACGCGCAGGAAAAGCCCTTAAAAAGAGGAAAGGCTTTACATTGATAGAGATCATGGTCGTAGTGGTGATAATCGGTCTGCTTTCAGCGCTTGTCGGGCCGAAGCTCATGGGTCAGAGCGACGATGCGAAGCGCAAGACGACGCAGACCCAGATATCGCAGTTAGAGCAGGTGCTCGGACTTTACTACCTTGACAACGGCCTGTACCCCACCACCTCCCAGGGTCTTGAAGCGCTTGTAAGGAAACCGACGGACCGCCCCGAGCCTCTTAACTACAAAAGCGGCGGCTACATGAAAAAGCTACCCAAAGACGCATGGGGGCGTGATTTCGGCTATACATGCCCCGGCGAACACGGAGAATTTGACATCATATCCTACGGAGCGGACGGTGAGGAAGGCGGCAGCGGCGCAAACGCCGACATAACGAACTGGGAATAGCTGAAGATGCGCCGCCTGTGCGGCCACGGGAAAAGGGGGATGCGCCATCAGCAAGATCAGAGTGATACTTGACGCGATAAGAGACGATCTGCTTCCGCTTACCGAAAAAATGGTGGCGCGCGGCAACCACGTCTTTGGAGGGCTGGTGCTCGATAAGAAGAGCCTGCGCGTGATAACCGCCGGCAGCAACGACCGTGTCGAGAACCCGATATACCACGGCGAGATCGATACGATAAGGCGCTTTTTCGCGGAGGCGAACCATCCGGCGCCGTCCGAGTGCATATTCGTGGCAAGCCACGACCCGTGCCCAATGTGCATATCGGCTATCTCATGGGCAGGTTTTCGTGAGATATGGGTCCTATTCGGCTATAAGGAAGTCAAAGACAAATACGATATGCCCGTCGATCTGACGATGTACAAAGAGGTCTTCCGGGCGCCGGGCGCAACAGACGAAAATCTTTTCTATCGCAAATATTATCTGAAGGAAGAGGCCGAAAAGCAGGAAGACGCGCGTGAACTGCTGAAAGAGATAGAAGAGCTGGAAGCGCTGTATGACGCGCTGCCGGTACAGCCTTTCAGCTACCCCGGCATGTGACGCCTGCCCGCGTAAAAAGCCGGTTCGCAAAAATATCGGCGGCGCCCCGGAAGGAGCGCCGCTTTTTTTATTCTGTTCCGTATCTCCCGCCGGGCTGTTTAAAGCATATCCGGCAGTTTTTCCAGATACTCCGCCCTTTCTTTTTCGAAGAAGGCAAGCTTATCCTTCGCGCGTTCTATCTGGGCGCGCACCTGACGCGGCGAGGTGCCTCCGGCGGTGTCGCGGCGCTCCATGGATCTGCGCGGCGTAAGCAGCGGCAGCAGGCTTTCCTCGACTTCCGGTATCAGCGCCTGCCATTCAGTCAGAGTAAGTTTGTCGAGCGGACGGCCGTTCTCGAGGCACCAGCGCACGGCGTGCCCCACCTTTTCATGCGCGCGGCGGAAAGGCACTCCGCGCAGCACAAGGTATTCAGCGACGTCGGTCGCAAGTATGAGTCCGTCCGAAAAGCCGCGCGCGGCTTTTTCCTCGTCTATACCGACCTGCGAAAGAAGCGCGGGCAGGACTGTAAAGATTCCCTTAAGGCAGTCGAGCGCGCTGAAGAGGCTGCGCTTGTCCTCCTGAAGGTCGCGGTTGTAGGTAAGGGGAACGCCCTTCGTCATAATAAGCAGGTCGACAAGGGCTCCCGTGAGCTGCCCCGCCCTGCCGCGCAGAAGCTCCAGCACGTCCGGGTTCTTTTTCTGCGGCATGATGCTTGAACCGGTGCAGAATGAATCCGGGAGCTTCAGCCAGCCGAACTCCGAGCTGAAATAGATTATCAGATCTTCGGAAAGCCTGCTGACATGCCCTCCGAATACCGCGGCGAAGTAGAGTATATCCATAAAATGGTCGCGGTGGGCGACCGTATCCATGCTGTTTTCTGTAAGACGGGAGAAGCCCATGTCCTCGCGCGTGAACTCGCGGTCAAGAGGCAGCGTCGAGCCCGCAAGCGCGCCGCAGCCGAGCGGAGACTCGTCTACCGCATCGTAAGCCGCAGCAAGACGCTTCGCGTCGCGCAGGAAGGCCTGCGCGTGAGCCATCCAGAAATGCCCCATCGATACCGGCTGCGCCTGCTGCAGATGCGTATAGCCGGGAACTACCGTATCGGCATGTTCTTCGGCTTTTTTCAGCAGCACGGATATCAGCGTCTCAAGTCCCTGCCAGATTCCCAGCAGCTCGCGGCGAAGATAGAGGCGCACCGTAGTGTTCACCTGATCGTTGCGGCTGCGGCCCATATGCAGCCTTGCGCCGGTCTCGCCGCATTTTTCCGTAAGCCGCGCTTCGATGTTCATATGCACGTCTTCAAGGGAGACTTTCGGCGTGAATTCTCCGTTCTTTATCTCTTCGGCTATCTCCCTGAGTCCCTTTTCTATCTGCTCGGCTTCATCTTTTTTGAGGAGCCCCGTATGAGCAAGCATCCTGACATGCGCGATGCTCCCGCGTATGTCGGCCCCGGCCATGCGCCAGTCCAGATCGAGCGACTGGGTAAAATTGACTACGGCCTCGTCTGTATCCTGCGCAAAACGTCCTTTCCACATCAATGCCACTTCCCTTTTAAGCGTTTCGGTCTTTAAGGCTTTCGGAAATTATACATCATCGGCGCATATAAAATTAAAGGCAGCAAAACGGCATGCAGCGTGTCTATGTCGGACAGTACGCTGTTTTTTAAAAAGACTTGACTAAAAAAAGATTTTTCTATATACTTTCCCGTGTTGACGCCGGGGTGGTGGAAATGGTAGACACGCACGTTTGAGGGGCGTGTGGGGCAACCCGTACGAGTTCAATTCTCGTCTCCGGCACCATTTTTAAAGACGCAGAGACCGCATTCGGCGGTCTCTTTTTTTGTGACCGTGAACCCGGGCGATGTTGACCTTGAGCCGATTTAATGATATTTTACCGGTGTATGGAACGTTTCAGGCAAAGCTTCAGGAAGGAGCGCTGCCGCACGAAGCGGCGGCCGGAAAACGCCTCATACTGCGCAATATCATATTTCGGCACTTTAAATCTCAGCCACGAAGGCTTTTTCTTTTTCGAAAAAAAGCTTTCGTGGCTTTTTTATGGAGGGATAACTATGCATATGTCGGACGCTTTGCTTTCGCCTGCCGTCGCATTTACGATGTGCGCGGTCTCCGGCGCCGCTGCGGCGTATTCCGCTGCCGCGATGAAAAAGGATGATCTTTCGGAAAACAAACTGCCTCTTACAGCCATAGCCGGGGCTTTTGTCTTCGCTGCCCAGATGATCAATTTCACGATACCCGGCACAGGCTCGAGCGGGCATATTGTGGGGGGCATTCTTCTTGCCGCCCTTGCCGGCGGGCATGCGGCGCTGCTTGCCGTCGTAGCCGTGCTTCTGATACAGGCGTTTCTGTTCGCGGACGGGGGGCTGCTCGCGCTCGGCTGCAACATATTCAATATGGGAGTGATCCCCTGTCTAATCGTTTATCCTCTTATCTTCAGGCCGATGCTGAGAAAAGGCATAACGCCGCAGAAACTTACCGCGGCTTCTGTGATATCCTCGGTGCTCGCGCTGCAGGCCGGGGCGTTTTCCGTCGTGATCGAAACGACTCTTTCGGGTATAGCGGAGCTGCCCTTCTCCGCATTTATCACGCTTATGCTTCCGATACATCTTGCGATAGGCATAGTGGAAGGGCTTATTACCGGCGCGGTGCTCACGTTCGTATGGAAGGCCCGCCCCGAAGCGCTCGACTGCGCTGCGGCGCGTCCTGAGCGCGGCTCTATGAAGACCGTTATCATAGTGCTTGCAGCGCTTGCGTTTTTCTGCGGCGCGATACTCTCATCATTTGCTTCAGAATATCCCGACGGGCTGGAATGGTCCATACTGAAGGTCACCGGAAGCGAAGAGCTCAGCGCCTCCGGAGCCATTCACGACAAGTCGGCTGAGCTGCAGGAGCGCAGCGCGCTGATGCCGGATTACAGCATCGGCGGCGGCGGTACCGCGGCGGCTGGAGTGATCGGCACCGCAGTGACATTCGCGGTCACCGCGGCCATTTGCGCTTTGATCTGCGGACGCAAAAAGAAAACAGATCTGACTGGAAAGGCATAAATGCCCGGGCTTCGCGCCGCGCTTTCCGATATCTGTTCGCTGGAAGAGCTGTCAGAGGGGCATTCAGCGCTTCATGCGGTCGATGCGCGCGCGAAGATTGCCGGCACGGTATTCTATATCGCGGTGCTGATGTCTTTAGGGCGTTATGAGCTTTCCGCGGCCGTGCCGTTTGCCCTCTATCCGGCAGCGGCTTTCGCTGCGGCAGGCATTCCCGCCGGAATGATATTAAAGAGGAGCGCCGCCGCTTTGCCTTTCTGCCTCTTTGCGGCAGCTTCCTCCGTTTTCTTCGACAGAACGCCGCTTTTTTCACTGATGGGAATGACGGTAACATCCGGCTGGATCATATTTTTCTCGATAATGCTGCGTTCTTTTCTGTGCGTTTCGTCCGTGCTTATACTTGTTGCTGCGACGCCGATGTACGGCATAACGCGCGCGATGCGCTCCATGCACATCCCGGACAGCCTTGTTTTTCTTTTCGAAATGACACTGCGCTATGCCGGAACGCTCGTTGAAGAAGCTCTTTCGATGCGCACCGCATACGCTCTGCGCGGAGGCAGCATAAAGATGAAGGATATGGGGACCTTCGCCGGGCAGCTGCTGCTTAAGTCGCTCGACAGGGCGGAGCGCGTAGGCGCCGCGGCGAAGTGCCGCGGCGGCATATGCAGCGCCGGCC
>JAFYJW010000076.1 GCA_017537925.1 Synergistes sp.
CCGTGGATGCGTCCGATCACGCTGAAATGGATAGCGAAGATAGCGTCGGCGCACCATATGCCGATATCGGCGACGAACGGCATATTCAGCTGGAAAGACGTTATCAAGTGCATCATGTGCGGAGCGACGACGGTGCAGACCTGCACGGCGATGATGTACGGACCGAAGCAGTTTGCGGAAGTGAAGAACTTCCTGGACGGAGTGGAGAAGTACCTGGTCGACCGCAATATAGACGACATCAACAAGCTTCGCGGCATCACGCTCCCGCAGATAATCACATGGGACAAGGTCGACCGTGAGCACAAGGCGATAAGCAAAGTGGACCCGGCGAAATGCATAGGGTGCGGAATGTGCCCGAGCTGGTGCTTCTATGACGCGATAAAGATCACGGAAGACGGCGGTAAGAAGAAGTCCGTCATCGACCCGGGCAAATGCGACGGCTGCGGCCTGTGCGCGGCGCTCTGCCCGAAAGACGCGATAAAGATGGAAGGACCGGTCCCGGTATATCTCGGAGACCTGGATTAAAGAAGCGAAACCGAAAATGCCGAAAGACGGCAGGCTGGCTGTTGTCAGCGAAACGCAGGTAACGGAGCCTGCCGTCCTGGCGGTTTTTTGAAAGGGGCCGCCCGGCAGATTTAAAGCAATCAGTACATCACAATACGAGGGGATGAGTTGATTGGAAGTAAAGGAACTCAATTTTGTCGTAAACGGCAAGCCGTATAAAGTAGATGTACGCACCAACTGGACTTTGGCCCAGGTGCTGCGCGAAAAACTCGGCCTGCTGGGGACAAAGGTCGGATGCGGCGAAGGAGAGTGCGGAGCCTGTACGGTGCTTATGAACGGTGAGACCGTCACCTCATGCCTTGTTCTTGCAGTTCAGGCCGAAGGATCTGAGATCACCACTATAGAAGGCCTTGCCTCCGCTGATAAACTTCACCCGGTTCAGCAGGCTTTCATTGACGCCGGCGCGATACAGTGCGGTTACTGCACTCCAGGCATGGTTATGTCAGCAGTGGCGCTGCTCAACAGATATCCGGATCCTACCGACGAACAGATTCGCTACGGTCTTAACGGCAACCTTTGCCGCTGCACCGGATACCAGAAGATATTCGAAGCGGTAAGGCTTGCTTCGAAAAGGATGAGGGGTGAAGCATAATGCCGAATATTCCGGATGTTCACTACGAAAAAGGCAATTATTCCGTAGTAGGTACAAAGCAGCCTTATATTGACGCATATGACAAGGTCACGGGGCGGACGACCTATATTTCAGACTTCTCCCTTCCCGGCATGCTTTTCGGAAAGGCCCTGCGCAGCCCGTATCCGCACGCGCGTATCCTCTCAATAGATACGTCCGCGGCGGAGAAGGTGCCAGGAATCAAATGCGTGCTGACCGGCAAGAACGTACAGCAGTACAAGTGGGGGCCCGTAACAAAGGATGAATATCTGCTGGCGGTGGACAAAGCCAACTTTACAGGCGATGAAGTGGCAGCGGTGGCAGGCGTCGACGAAGAGGCCTGCGACGAAGCCCTTTCAAAGATCAAGGTCGAATACGAGCCGCTCCCGGCGATACTTAATATGCACGACGCAATGAAGGAGGGCGCGCCTCTTATTCACGAGGAATTCCCCCGCAATGTAAACTGCCATTTTGATATCCCGCGCGGCGACTTTGAAGCTGTTGCAAAAAACGCATACCTCGTTCATGAAGGCGAGTATGAGACGTCGCTTGAATATCAGTCTTACATTGAGCCGATGGCAGGCGTTTCCACATGGGATCGCAAGGGCAATGTAACGATTTACGCAGGCATTCAGACCCCGACTTGGTCAAGGAACGACTATGCGGTAGCTCTCGGCATACCGGTCGAAAAAGTAAGAATAGTACAGATGTACTTCGGCGGCGGCTTCGGTGCAAAGCTCTCGCAGCAGGTGCACCCGCTCGGAGCTTTGATCGCTAAGTATGCCGAGCAGCCTGTCAGATTCGTTATGAACAGGGAAGAGGATTTCCAGTGCGGCCTTCCGAGGGTGCCGATGTATTTCAAGATCAAGACGGCGTGGAGTAAAGAGGGCAAGTATCTTGGCAAGTATGTCTATATACTTGCCGATAACGGCGCTTACGGTTCTTACGGCATACCTATCGGGCTGACCGCAATGTATCGTATAGACATCATGTACCAGGTCCCCGTCGTGCACTCCGTGATGGACCTCGTTTATACGAACAAGGTGCCGACAGGATGCTTCCGCGGATTTGGCAACACACAGATGCACCTTGCGCACGAGACTCACATCGACGAAGTTGCCGAGATGCTGGGAATTGCTCCGGATGAGCTGCGCATACGCAATTTCGCCGGCGAGAACTATAAGAACCCGCACGGCTGGAAGACCAACAGCTGCGAGGTCACCAAGTGCATGGTCAGAGCCGTTGAAAAATCCGATTACCATGCCAAGGCCGCTGAAATGGCAAAGGAGAACGAAACTTCTCCCGATATCAAAAAAGGTATCGGTGTAGCGGCAGCCGTGCATGTTTCCGGCAACAGGTCGTTTATAAAGCCCTTTGAAGGCGCAGGCATTCTCCTCAGGATGAACGAGCAGGGCAAGGTCTATGTTTTAAGCAACGAACCCGACATGGGGCAGGGCATAAGGACAGTTTTGACCATGTGCGTAGCAGAAGGGCTCAAACTGGATCCCGAGCATATATGCGTGCCTGACCCCGACAGCAATGTCGTTCCGTTCGGACTGGGCTGCTTCGCAAGCCGCGGTACGTACATGGCGACAGGCGCGATACATATGGCGCTGAACGACATGAAGGCGAAACTGATAAAGCTTGCCGCGGAACTGCTCTCTCTGCCTGAGGATGAACTGGATCTGAAGGACGGCGCAGTCGTTTCTGTGAAGGATCCCTCAAAGAAGGCTACATATGCCGAACTGGCATGGAAGCATGTCTGCGACTTCCCCGGACAGAATATCCTCGGAATCGGGTATTTTACCCCTGCCGGAGTTGAATATCCGGACGCGACCAAATACAACAACATATCCGGCGGTTATGCCTTCGGCGCAGACGTGGCCGAGGTCGAGGTCAATGTAAAGACGGGGCAGATCAAGGTCTCCAAAATATGGGGCGTTCATGACGTCGGACAGCCGATGAACCTTCTGGCGCTGGAGGGACAGCTGCAGGGCGGAATCGCGATGGGCTACGGCTGGGCTGTCATGGAGCATCTGAAGTATAACGAAAAAGGCAGGGTCGCAAACGCCGGCTTCCTTGACTATCAGATACCGACGTCGGCGGATATCCCGGAGATCGACGTAGAGTTTGTGGACTCCTTTGAATGGACGACCGGGTTCGGAGCGAAGTCGATAGGTGAAAATTCGTTGAATCCCACTGCCCCTGCGATCCTTAACGCTATCTCCAACGCGATCGGAATAAGGTTCTACGATCTCCCGGTTACTGCGGAAAAGGTGCTCAAAGCGCTGAAAGAAAAAGCCAAAGCCTCCGGGGCCAAGGCGTAAGGGAGGGAACGTCCATGTTCAACATATCCTATTTTGCACCTGCAAAGCTGTCGGAAGCGCTCGAATATCTCTATGAGCACAAAGAAGCAAAAGTGTTGGCCGGTGGGACCGACCTTATCGCCAAATGGAAAAAGATCGGGCATCCGGATATGGAGCTGCTGGATATCCGCAATATCGAAAACTTTGCCGAGATATCAGAAGGCAAAGACGGCCTGTTCATCGGGGCCGGCGCCAAAATGGCCGCTGTGCAGTACAACAGCGCGGTAAACGAGAAATTCCCCATCCTTGCCTGGGCTGCAAGCGTAGTCGGCTCTGTTCAGGTAAGGAATCTTGCCACTATCGGAGGCAATATCTGCAATGCCGCGCCTTCTGCCGATACCGTGACGCCGCTTATCGTCTACGGGGCTGAAGCCGTAATAGTTTCAAAGAAGGGCGAAAGACGCTGCCTTGTGAAAGACTTCTTCACCGGGCCCGGCAAAACCGTCCTTCAGAGCGGTGAACTGCTGAAAGGTTTTGTGCTTCCCTATCCGGAAAAAGGAAGCAAAGCCGCTTTTTCGAAGCACGGCAGGCGCATCGGCATGGATCTTGCCACGGTCGGCGTAGCGGTCAATGCATGTGTCGACGGCGGCAAGATAAAAGACGTCAAAGTTGCACTCGGTGCGGTAGGCCCTACGCCGATCTATGTGACAGGACTTGAAAAGTTCGCCGGAGCTATGGCAAACGAGGCTGCAGCCGAAGAGATAGCTGCGCTTGCGGAGAAACAGGCGAAGCCTATCACAGATGTACGCGGCACCGAAGAATACAGGAAAGATATGGTTTACGAAAACGTGAGGAAGTGCCTGAAAAAGGCATTTGCTTAACAGCAGATAAGCAATAAGTTTTAACGCAGCTCAGATATCAGCGCAGGCGGCGCCGGATTCCCGTCCGCTGCGCCGTCAGCGCGGTTCCGGGCTGTGTTGAAGAGAAGCAGCTTTATAGCAGCTACATATTTCAAATACCTTTATAAGGAGCTGGTATCAATGGCAATTTGGGAAAAAGGGCCAGGAATTGGCGCAGGGCTTAGTTCATTCTGGAAAGACCAGAACTTTGCCAACGTCAGTAACGGCATAATCGACGGCGCGGTTTTTGGAATCATAGCTATTCCTCTTATTCAGAAGGCCTGCTCGGTAGCGAATCTGCCGCCTGAAGTAGTGGAAAGCTGGCTTGTGACCGTTTATGTCGGCGGCGGCATAATAAGCGTTATCATGGCGCTCTATTACAAACTTCCCATCGTCGGCGCATGGTCGATTCCTGGAGCCATGGCGCTCGCTCAGGTGCTCGGCAACTTCACTCTGCCAGAGATGGTCGGCGGCTTCCTTGTCGCAGGCCTGATAGACCTGCTGCTGGGGCTGACCGGAACGGTCAAATTACTTGTCAGAAAGATACCCGGTGCTGTCATGATGGCAATGGTCGCAGGAACGCTTTTCGGGTGGGGCTCAAAATGCGTCACATCCTTTAAGACGGCGCCTGTTATCTGCGCCTGCGGCGTGATCGGCTTCGTTGTCTGCAAGAAGTTCCTCAAGAAGATACCCGCTGTGGTAGGCACGCTGATCGCAGTGTTCGTCGCCTCTCTTGCAATGGGCAAGCTTGCTCCTATTTCCTTCGATTTCTCCATCGCAAAACCGATGTTCGTAATGCCGACATTCAGCTTTAAAGCTGCTCTTTCACTGGGCGTACCGCTCGGACTCCTCGTCGTCTGCGCTGAGAACATGCAGGCGATAGGCGTTCAGATCGGAATAGGCAAGAAGCCCCCTGTAAACGCTATCACGATCATCAGCGGCATCGGCGGAATCATCGCACCGTTCTTCTGCGGCCATAACTGCAACATCGCCGGACCGATGACGGCCTGGGCCGGAAGCGACGACTGCGGCGAAGTTGACAAGCGTTATGTCGCGGCGGTTTGGTGCGGTATCGCGTTTGCCCTTACCGGAATATTCGCCAAGTTCACGATGGGCCTGCTCGCCGCGATCCCTGCGGAGGCTCTCAACATGGTCGTCAGCCTTACCCTTGTCGGTATGATCATCGGCGGTCTGTCGGATTCCTTCGGGACCGGCAAATTCAAGTTCGCCAGCTTTGCCTCCTTCATAACGGCGGCAAGCGGCGTGGCGTTCTTCGGAATCGGCTCGGCGTTCTGGGCGCTCGTTGCCGGTACGGTCGTAGCACTTGTCCTTGAGAAGAAGGACTACGACTCGATGGTGTCACCGCTCGACTAAAAAAGCAATATTTTAAGCGCAGGGAAGCGCTGAATAATTGAAATACTGCAGCAGGGCACGGACTATACCGTCCGTGTCCTGCTTGTTGCAGAAACATGACGCGGCGCAGAGTGGAAATATACACAGATATACATATTTTTATATTGATTATATGAAGTGTTTTTACTGTATGCAGCATATCATTTCAGAGGGATGATGACATTATGCCGGGCGTGAGAAGTTACATCCGTAATTATTTCATATACGGACTGCTGGCTTTTTCATATTTTCTTGCATGCATGCTGAGGACGTCCGGGGGCATAATTTTTCCCGACGTCTCTAATACTGTTAAGCTCACATCGGCGGCTATTGGGCTTGTTTCCGGAATGTATTTTTACGGTTACACGCTGATTCAGCCTTTCAGCGGAACTTTATGCGACCGCAAAGGCCCTCTGCTTATAGAAAGCCTCTTTTTGTTTATGTTTGCCGCAGGCCTCTATCTTTTTGCCGTGGCTGAAAACACGTTCATGCTCTGTGCCGCGAGATTTTTGATCGGATTAGGCGCCGGCCCCACTTTCTCCGGCATACTTGTTTATCAGGCCAAAGCTTTCCCGGACGGGCTGTACTCCAAACTTACCGGGGCTACCGTAACGCTGGGGCATTTAGGCGGGGTCGTCTCTATAACACCGCTCGGCTGGGCTGTAGACCGCTGGGGTTACCGCAATATCCATATGTTCCTTGCTGCGGTGACTTTTCTTGTGGCTGCTTCGCTCTATTTTCTGAAGGGCTCTTACCGCAGTGATTCGGCAGCCGAAGAAAGGAAACTTAATTTTCTGCGCGGTTTTGCGATCATTTCCCGCTCCCGCCCGCTCAGAACTCTTCTGCTCCTTTGGGTCATGGGCATGCTTCTGCATTTGAATTTGATGGGATTATGGGGTGTGATATGGATCCAGAAAGTATCCGGGGCGGCTGTGGGGCATGCCAGACTGTGCATGTCTTCAGGCGGCGTCGGAGTGCTTATCGGTGCGGTGCTCTGCGGGATATTCGGGAACAGTCTGGCCGGCAGCCAGAGATATATCAGAAGCTCCTGCGCCGCGCTCTGTGCTTTTTTGCTGGTTCTGACGATCTGCATCGAACTTAAGTGCCCGTGGCTCATTTTTCTGACGGTTTCTTTTTTCCTTGGCATTGTTATAGGAGCGGTAAACGTGATGTGCAACATTTTCGCATACAGGATAGTCGGGTCAGATGATATCGGCACAGCCATCGGCGCAGCAAATCTTGTGATCTTCCTGTCAGTTCTTCTCAGCCAGTGGTTTTCGGGAGCGTTTATCCATTTTTATGATAAACATATCGGTATCGCCTGCATATCGCCGTATGCGGTTTTCTTTTTAATTATCTGCGTTCTTCTTCTCATTACGCTTTCTGCTCTCTGCAGGACCCCTTTGGTGAGCGACGCGGAATAAAGCCGGCTGATATTTTTGCGGCAGGTATCCTGAGAAAAGCTGCGACATGAAGAATATGGTGAACGGGCAGAAATGCTCCGTCTGATAAGCATAATAGGATAAGCGCATGTAAATCGAAAGAGGAATGAGCATTTTTTTGTTCATCGAAAATCGTTGTATTAAGATTGTTATACAATTTTCTGCAACGGCTTGTTGCGTAAATGATATGCAAAGAGCATAATAGGTATGCGGTATATATAAGTATATGCAATAATATTATTCAGCATGTATCCACCAGTTGGAAAACTTCAGGGAGGAGATCAGAATGGCAAAACAGGAATACGAGATCCGCGATGTGGACCTGAACGGCGAGTGGCGTCTTGTAGAAGGCGGCTACAACGGGACGATGGAAAAGATACTCTCCTACGATCCGGAGACAGGCAACTACACAAG
>JAFYJW010000077.1 GCA_017537925.1 Synergistes sp.
ACAGGTTTTTCTTCCGGAGGAGCCTCGGTATATGACGTTAAGCTTATGCGGAAGGCCGTGGGGGACGCTATGAAGATAAAGGCCGCAGGCGGCATACGCAGCGCGGCTTTCGCGCGCGAGCTCATAGAAGCCGGCGCCGACAGGATAGGCGCGTCCAAGTCTGTGGAGATATGCTCTGAGTAAAGGTGCCGGGCTACTGTCTCTTTCTGTCATTTAACGGCAAAAAGCAGGCCGAAGCCTGCTTTTTTGCCGTTTTATCCTGAAACTGCGGATATTGACTTAGAACGCGGGAACGACTCCCTTCACAGAAAGCTTTTCGTTTATGAATTTCTTGACCTCCGGCGAATTGAGGGCCTTTGAGAGAGCCTTGATCCATTCGCTGTCCTTGTCGCCGCTGCGGCATGCAAGAACGACCGCATAGGGGGACTCTTTTGATTCAAGGGCGAGCGCTTCTTTTGTCGGGTCAAGACCTGCGTCCACGGCGAAGTTCATGTTGATCACGGAGATAGTCGTGTCGGGAAGAGTACGCGGGAGCTGCGGCGCTTCAAGCTCGATTATCTTGAGCTTTTTGGGGTTGTCTTCGATGTCGAGCACGGTAAGCTTGTTCCCGGGCTTCATCTTAAGAAGTCCTTCGCGCTCAAGCAGTTTGTATGCGCGGAAACCGTTTGTCGGATCGTTCGGGAGCGCAACGACGGCTTTGTCAGGTACGTCTTTCAGCGATTTGACCTTCTGGGAATAGATTCCTATCGGAAGCAGGTGTACCTTCACAAGAGGCACTATGTCAAGATTCTTCTCTTTTCTCATGTTCTCGAGATAAGGCACATGCTGGAAGAAATTGGCGTCAAGGCTTTTGTCCTGCAGCGCGAGGTTGGGCTGCACGAAATCGGTGAATTCCCTGATCACGAGCTCGTAGCCGTCCTTAGCCAGAACTTCTTTTGCGACTCCCGCAATATCTTTGGCCGGGAACGGGGTGACGCCTAATACTATTTTTTGGGCGGCTGACACCGGAGCCGAGAGGATGATGATCGCTAACAGTGCAAATATTACCTTTTTCATGCTGATACCTCCGATGATTTTTGTTATTTTAAAAACCTGCGCTGCTGCCCTTTGAACGCTGCATGCTCCTTTCTTCAAGTATTTCAAAAGGCAATAAAAAAGAGCCGGACTGCCATGCGGCTGATCCGGCTCCCTGTAGGCGGCGTAAACTAAACGCCGAACCGCCTGGGAGTAGGACCGCCGCTGCCGCGCATCATCATGCACATTATAAAAGCTCTGTTTCCGTATGCTTTTTTCATCGCGGACGCTCCTTTCCCTTCGTCAGACGTTAGTTTGATTGTGCAGATTTTATAACTGTACGGTACTGCTGTCAAGGGCGATACAGCATTAACGTTATGGCATTGATTCAACCTTATTTTAAACAATTAGGCGTTCATTCACGTGTTAGAGTATAAATATTACTGCCGCCCTGACTCATACCATTAAAATATGAGGTCTTATTTGCTTCACAGTACACGCCATAGGTGATTCCGCCGCCGCCGTCTCTTATTCCGGCAACTTTAACCTTACCCGCCGCAGGAACCTTAAATGACACTGGTTCGTTTCTTATCATAAACGGATCGCCCAAAGGTGCGCCGTCTATGAAGATCTGGACGTAGTCTCCGTCTTCAGCGGCATAATCCCATACACAGAGCGTTGTTTCATTTTTATCGGATGAGTGTTTGATTGTAATATCTCCGCCTATATAGCTGTCATCTTTTTCGATTATCCTTGTCCCGGCAGCAAGCGTCGTTGATGTATGCGTTTTCAGGGCTTCTTTGGCGGCTTTGCTTGTATCAACATTTTTATTTGTGCCAAGCATGTTGATGCAGAAAAAGGCTATAGCAATACTTGAATACGACATTATCCGTGCCCCGAACATTATCCGTCGGGAAAAATCTGATTCTATTCTGCCGCCGTCCGTGGTTATTTCAAAAAAGTGTCGTCTTAACCAATAAATTATGCCCATTCTTACTCTACCTGATCATATTTTTGAAAAAACAGCGGATGTTTTTTCAGGTATACGCACATCAACATCCTGCATACCGTGATTTGAATAATCATAATTATGGTTGTAATTAAATGTCTGGGAGAGCTGATAACAGAGAATCCTATTGCCAGGATCTCCTCCGCAATCGCCAGTATTAAGATATCCATAGTCATCATCATAGATAATGGATATAACCATGGCAGTTTATAATAGCACTTTCTCAAAGTAGGTATCAGTCCCGTAAATGCAAAGACCATTCCTATAATAGCACATAACCCCAAACCTCCATGGATAGTCCAAAAACCGCTCTTCAGCATTTCGACAATATTGAATAATATTAACGCTGTTATCCGCAAGCCCCCAAGAATTACAGGCAGTAAAACGCAAAAAAACCACAGCACAGTAAACATATTTGATCTGGGACCGATACGCTTTCTGAATAACCATAGAAGGATGAAAAGAATAAGTACGATTTTCATATCGCTACAAATCCATGATATCGTTTTCTGTAACAGTGATTAATGCTTCTTTTGAGAGATCGCTTTCACTGCTTAACCTTAATGCCTGGTTATTCAATGATCTTTCAAACAGATTCCTTACATATCTTCCATTGCCAAATTGCTTGTTTTTCTTTGCTTTATCAAGTTTTTCTCTCAGCGAGGCCCAACCTGCATCACTTAAGAGATAGCCGTGTTCAGAGTACATTCTATCGGCAATAAGCATAAGCTCGTCCGTAGTATAGTCCGGGAATTCGATGATATTGGAAAATCTTGACCGCAGGCCTGCATTCTTATTCAGGAAGTTTTTCATATCATCACTGTATCCTGCGAGGATCACGACAAGCCTGTCGCGGTTGTCATCCATCATTTTCACAAGCGTACCTATGGCTTCCTGACCGAAATCATTCTCTCCGCCCTGTGCCAGAGAATATGCTTCATCAACAAACAAAACTCCGCCTAAAGCTGTCTCAATTACATCTCTGGTCTTTATGGCTGTTTGACCGACATATCCCGCCACAAGGCCAGATCTGTCGGTCTCAATAAGTTTATTCGTTTGTGTCACATGCATATTATAGAGAACTGCGGCAACTGTTCTTGCCATCATGGTCTTTCCGGTGCCTGGATTACCGGTAAATATCATGTGCAAGGTCTGCGTATTATCAGTTTTTAATCCGGCCTTTTTTCTCTCCGCCTGTACCCTGAGTCGTGCATTAAGGCTGCGGATATACTGTTTGACTGACTCCAGTCCAACAACTTTGGCCAATTCCGCTTCAAGATCGTAATTATTTAGTTTCTTTTCATCTTTTATATCTATCGGTTTTATCAAATTAGTATCCTCTTGAGCGATATCCCCTTCCGCCACTCTGACGGATTGCTTTCTGATGATCTCTTCGAGTATGTTTCGTACCATACGCCCGTTGCCGGCATTCTCTGATGCGTATTGCTTCTTATCGGCTATCTCTTCCCTGAAAGCTGTTTCCCCGTCGCTTTCAAGCCTGAACCCTCTGGATGCTATCATCTTCATTCCAATTTGATATAGTTCATCAACAGAATAATCAGGGAATTCTATGAAAAGAGGAAATCTCGACGCAAGTCCTGAATTAGTCTTAATAAAGTCTTTCATTTCCCTGCTGTATCCGGCAAGAATGACTGCTGTCTCCCCGCGGTAATCCTCTATGAGTTTTACGAGAGTGTCAATGTATTCCTGTCCAAAGCCGCTGCCGTCATTTGTAATAGAATATGCTTCATCGATGAACAATACTCCGCCTAACGCTGATTTGAACACTTCCTCGGTTTTATGCGCAGTCTGACCGACATAACCGGCAACAAGCCTGCTTTTATCCGTTTCGATCAGATGACCTGATTTTAAGATACCCATAGAATGCAGCATCTTCGCAACTATTCTCGCCATAGTAGTCTTTCCTGTTCCTGGATTTCCTGCAAAGATCATATTCAGCGATTGCGTGGTATCGACATCGATGTTGGCTTTTTTTCTCTTCTTATCAGCCTGAAGCAGAGTATATTGAGTGCGGATAAACTTCTTTGCCTCTTCCATACCTATTACTTCAGATAGGCTCTTTTCGAGGTCAAACTCTGCCGTTCGGCCAAAGCCAAAATCCGAAGGGATCAGTAATTCCATATTGTCTTCTGGATTATGCACGATGCGTTGTGATTGACTGATTATTGCTGATTCTATGAGATTTCTTACGAGCCTCCCATTGCCGCCGTCATTTTTCCCTTTTATCTGATGCTTTTCAAATTGATGCCTTAATCCGTCCTCACATAAATCTGAGATCTTATATCCCTTTGATGCGGCTGTAACTTTAGCTATCTCATACATCTCGTCAACAGTATAATCCTCAAAATGAACCACATTTGGGAATCTTGACTTCAACCCGGGGTTTGCCTTGAAAAACTCTTGCATTTCATCTTCGTAGCCAGCGAGAATCACTACTAAATCATCTCTGTTATCTTCCATTCCTTTAACAAGAGCATCGATCGCTTCCAGCCCGAATGTATCTTCCCTGCTTCTGCTGAGCGAGTATGCCTCATCGATAAACAGCACGCCGCCCGACGCGCTCTTTATTACTTCTGTGGTTTTTACCGCAGTATGTCCGGCATATTGACCGACTAAATCTGCTCTTGTGACCTCGCGCAAATGCCCGGAAGACAAAACTCCTATCGCTTTCAGATATTTTGCCACGATTCTGGCAATAGTAGTCTTTCCGGTCCCGGGATTTCCGACAAAAACCATATGCATAGAGATGCCGGACGTTTTCAGTCCTTTTTCCGCCCGCAGCTTTTGTACTTTGTAGTTATTCTCAAGGTTAAATACATACTCTTTGACTTTTGCAAGTCCGATTACCTGATTCAACTCTTTACGTGTTTCTTCTAACTCTATTGGCCTATAATCCCCCGCAAATTCTGGTAAGCGAGTATTATCGCCATTCCTAACGTCTGCATAGTATGTCTGAGGCAGACTCTTTGCTATAAATCCGTTCTCTTTTATAGCCTCTATGATCTGGTATTCCGGAAACAGAAATTTCAGTATTTCTTTTAGGTTTCCCGTCATACTTGCCTCCTGAAAAAGTATATTTCGTCAATTTATTGTACCATCATACTGTCAGACAATTATCAAAAAAGATTTAACTTCATTAAAAATTGCCTCCGTTAATTTAGGATATTTCCGAAGAGGCTGTTTTAGTTTTATTGTCCTGTCCGCTTATGATTTGCTGTTGCTAAGTATTTTGATAAAAGCTTATAATTAACTGATATTGCGAAAAAGAGGAATGGGCCATGAACGATCTTGAAAGTCTCAGAGAGCGGGCCGGAAAGCTGCGTGAAGAGCTGACGCGGCATGCGCTGCTTTATTATGTGGAAGACGCGCCTGAGATATCCGATTTTCAGTATGACGCACTTATGCGTGAACTGCAGGATATAGAAAAGGCAAATCCGGAGCTTGTGACGGCGGATTCGCCGACGCACCGCATAGGAGGCGCTCCGAGGGAAGGCTTCGTCAAGGTAACGCACGAAGCTCCGATGATGAGCCTCGACAACGCTCTGAACCGCGAAGAGCTGCTTTCATTTTACTCCCGCCTTCAGGAAACCATGCATACTGATTCCGTCGAAGTCCTCTGCGAACCCAAGATAGACGGACTTGCGGTCTCGCTTGTTTACGAAGACGGACTGCTGATGCTCGGCTCGACCCGCGGCGACGGGCGCACCGGCGAAGATGTGACGGCCAATCTGCGTACGATAAAGACTCTTCCGCTGCGGCTGAAAGAAGGCCCTGCCGGCCGCTTTGAGGTGCGGGGGGAGGTCTGCATAGACAAAAAAAGCTTCGCGGCGCTGAACGCGGCAAGAGAAGAAAAGGGCGAGAGCCTGTTCGCAAACCCGCGCAACGCGGCTGCCGGAAGCCTGCGTACTCTTGACCCTCGCGAGACTGCAAAGCGGGGGCTGAAGATATATCTATATCAGATAGTTGAGCCGGAACGCTTCGGCGTCGAAACACAGGCGGCGATGCTTGACAGGATAGTCTCTCTCGGACTTCCGATGCAGGGCGCGCAGCGCCTCTGCCGGAATATATCCGAGGTGAACGCCTATCTTGACGAATGGGAAAACAAGCGTTTCGAGCACCCGATAGATACCGACGGGGTCGTTGTGAAGCTCAATGATATCACGCTGCGCCCGTTATTCGGAACGACAGCCAAAGCCCCCAAATGGGCGATAGCGTATAAATTCCCGCCGGAGGAAAAAGTAACGCAGCTGCGTGCGATAGAAGTGACTGTAGGCAGGACCGGCGTGCTCACTCCCACTGCCGTTTTTGATCCCGTGCACCTTGCCGGCACCGTGGTAAGGAGAGCCGGGCTGCATAACCAGGATGAGATCGACCGCATGGATGTAAGGGTGGGAGATTTTGTCCGTGTGCACAAGGCCGGTGAGATCATCCCGGAGATATCCGGCGTGGACCTTTCTAAAAGGCCTGCCGGCGCCGTGCCTTTCCGAATACCCTCTGAATGCCCCGTCTGCGGCTCGGCTGCCGTGCGTCTGCCCGGTGAAGCAGCGGTCAAATGCACGAACAGCGCCTGCCCCGCGCAGATGAAAGAACGCATCATATATTTTGCGTCCCGCAGCGCAATGGATATCACAGGGCTCGGAGAGAAGATAATCGACCAGCTCGTTGAAAAGGATATGCTGCATGATTATGCCGGCATTTACGCCCTTAACGCAGAAGAGCTTGCATCTCTCGACCGTATGGGCATGCGTTCTGCACAGAATCTTGCAGGGGCGATAGAGAGATCTAAACAGAGGCCTCTGGGCGCGGTGATAAACGCGCTCGGAATATCAAACATCGGCGAAAAAACGGCGAACGACCTTGCGGCAAGATACCGTTCGCTGCGCGAACTCGAGAGGGTCTCGCGGGAGGAGGAAGAGAAGCTCGAGCTTGCGGACGGCATAGGCCCGGTGCTTGCGAAATCGCTGCACGCATGGTTCAGTGAACCGCATAATCAGCAGCTGCTCTCCCGCCTTGAAGCGGCAGGCGTTAATTTTTATGAGAGCGGAGAAGAGACAGACAGATCTTCACTGCCATGGCACGGGCTGAAATTCGTTCTCACCGGAGAACTCTCTTCGATGACGCGGAGCGAAGCTGGCGGGAAGATAAGGCTTATGGGCGGCGACACTTCTGAAAGCGTGAGCAAAAAGACCGATTTCGTCGTCGTGGGCAGCGCTCCCGGCAGCAAATACGCAAAAGCCGTTAAACTTGGCGTTGCCATATTGACAGAAGAAGAGTTCCTGAAGAAACTAAACGAAGCTGAGCAAAACAATTCCCCGGCTGCGGAGGTAATGAAATGATAGAAAAAATGGAGATGGACAGGGAGCGTCTGCGTGAAGTGCTCACGATGGCGCGCATAGGCCTGCCCGAAGAAGATTATCAGGAGGTCCTTGACCGCGTAAACGATATCCTGCGCCTCTGCGATAAGATGCAGGAGGTCGCGCACGAGGATGTGCGTCCCTTTGAATGGGACGTCAGAAAAATACCGGCGCGCCGGCCGGACGAGCCAAGACGCTGGGACGGACGCGACGATTTTCTTGCGAATGCGCCGGTGCGTGAGGGCGACTTTTTCCGTGTGCCGCGCATCATAGCGCTGGAAGATGAAGAGGAGGCGCAGTGATGGAACTGACCGGATTATCGGCGCGCGAGATAGCGTCCGCCGTTAAAGCGAGAAAATTCACTGCTGTGGAAGCTGCGCGTGCCTGCATAGAGCGCATAAAAAAATATGACAAAAAATGCCGCGCGATAGTAACTCTCTGCGAAGAAGAGGCGATGGCGGACGCTGAAAGGATCGATGCGGCAGTGGCAAGGGGAGAAGATCCCGGCGCCCTCTGCGGCGTCCCGTTTGTCGTGAAAGACAACTTCTGCACAAAAGGCATAAGAACGACCTGCTGCAGCAGGATGCTTGAAGACTGGGTGCCGAATTACGATGCCACCTCTGTGATAAACATGAAAAAAGCGGGCGCCGTGCTGATAGGCAAGGCGAATATGGATGAGTTCGCGATGGGCAGCACGACGGAAAGCTCGATATTCGGCGCGACGCTGAACCCGCGCGACTTCACCCGCGTCCCGGGCGGCAGTTCAGGCGGCAGCGCCGCATCTGTGGCTGCAGGCTATGTGCCGGTGGCTCTCGGAAGCGACACCGGAGGCTCTGTGCGCCAGCCGGCGGCATTCTGCGGCGTGCAGGGCATGAAGCCTTCGTACGGACAGATCAGCCGCTACGGGATAGTGGCATACGCATCATCTCTCGACCAGGTCGGGCCGCTTGCGGCAAACGTCGGGGATCTGGCTCTTCTGATGGATGTGCTCGCAAAAGAAGACCCGAATGACACGACCTGCGACGCGTACGATCGTCCTTCGTTCACAAAAGCCGCGGCGGAAGCGTCTCTTGCGGGAAAAAGAGTCGCGGTGCTTACAGGTTATGACCGCGACAGCATAGACGCGCCGCTTTCGGCCGCGATAGACCGTGCGGCTGCGATCTGCCGCGCTGAAGGCGCTTCGGTCTTTGAAGCGAAGCTGCCGATAACGATGGAACATACTGTGGCCTGCTACTACATGGTGGCTTTGGGAGACGCAAGCTCAAAGCTTGCCTGCTACGACGGCATGCGGTACGGGCATCACGCGGACGGCAGGAACCTTTCCGAGATGTACAAGAAAAGCCGCATGGAGGGCTTCGGGGAAGAAGTCCGCAAGCGCATACTCGTCGGGACATGCATCCTGACCCGCGGCTACTACGATAATTACTTTGTGCCGGCCACACGTGTCCGCCAGCTGATATCGGATGAATTCAAAGAACTCTTTAAAGAGGCCGATATCCTTATATGCCCGATAACGCCGACCCTTGCGTACAAACGCGGCTTTGTGGAAAAAGATCCTGTAAAGATGTATTTAGGCGACGTCTTCACGACTATCGCGAACCTTGCCGGCCTTCCGAGCATAAGCCTCAACGCGGGCTTTACCGAAGAGGGACTTCCCACGAACGTCCAGCTTCTGGCTCCGCGCTTCGGCGACGCCGAACTTATCGCCTGCGCGGCGGCCATTGAAAAGAACGCAGGCTCGCCGCATATCGCCGTACTCACGGAGGATGATTAAAATGGAAAGACAAGTCGTTATAGGGCTCGAGATACATCTGCAGCTCAAAACAAAGACAAAGCTCTTCTGCAGCTGTTCGACGGATTATATCGGCGCTGTCCCGAACACCAACGTATGCCCTGTATGCCTCGCTGTGCCAGGCACACTGCCGGTCATAAACGACCACGCGGTTGACCTGGCTGTAAAAATGGGGCTCGGGCTGCACTGTGAGATACAGGACGGAACGCGCTTCCACAGGAAGCACTATTTCTACGCGGATCTGCCGAAAGCATATCAGATAACGCAGTACGAACACGCGATAGCGCAGGGAGGCTATCTCGATATCATTGCCGACGGCAAGAAAAAACGCGTGCACCTCGACCATCTGCATCTTGAAGAGGATGCCGGGAAGTTAGTGCACCCGACCGCGGACGGCCGCCTTTCCGGCGCCGCATATTCGCTCGTCGACTACAACAGGGGAGGGACACCTCTTTCCGAGATAGTTTCTATGCCGGATATGAATTCCCCGGCAGAGGCGATCGCCTATATTACGCAGATACGCCAGCTTGCCCGCTACCTCGACGTCTCCGACGGAGAGATGGAGTCCGGTTCGCTGCGCGTCGACGTCAACGTCTCCCTCTCAAATCCGGACGGTTCGCTTGGCACGCGCGTCGAGCTCAAGAACATAAACTCGCTCAGGTCCATAGAGAGGGCCCTCGAATATGAGATAGCGCGCCAGAACCGCGTCCTGGACGAAGGCGGGAAGCTTGTTCAGGAAACGCGCCTTTGGGACGACGTCGCCGGAGTCACGCGTTCGATGCGCAGCAAAGAGGGCGCGCGCGACTACCGTTACTACGTCGAGATGGACCTTGCACCGATCGACGCGAAGCCTGATTATGTGCAGAAGATACGCGAGAGCCTGCCGGAGATGCCGTGGGACAGACGCGACAGGTTCATCGAAGAGTACGGTCTCTCGCTTGAAGAGAGCCAGCAGCTGACGGACCAGCGCGAAGCTGCCGACTATTACGAGGCCGTGGTAAAGGCCGGAGCTCCGGCGGCCAAGGCCGCAAACTGGATGCGCACGGAAGTCCAGCGTCTGCTGCGCGAGGACGGCATCGATATAACGGAATTCCCGGTCGGTGCCTCAGAGCTCGGCAAGATGATAGCAAAGATTGAAAAGAGAGATCTTTCCAACACTCAGGCGAAAGATGTGCTCGCGGCGATGTACGCTGGCAGACTCTCCCTTGAAGAGGCTATGAAAAAATGCGGCGTTTCCGGAGGAAAGATAACGGCAGACGCGCTCAGGGCCGTCGTCGAAAAGGTCTTTGCCTCGCAGCCGGAAGCGGTGGAGACGATAAGAAAAGGCGCCGACAAAAAAGGAGCCAAGATGAAATTCCTTCAGGGACTCGTGATGCGCGAGACGCGCGGCAGCGCGAACCCTGCGGAGGCAGCGGAGATAATCGCCTCGATGCTGAAATAGACTGCGCGCGCATATCGTGCGGTAAAAACAACGGACGCCGGTCCTTCGGGGCCGGCTCTTTTATGCGGCGCTGCTGCCGGAGGGCTCTCTTTATTAAAAAAGGGCGGCAAATATTGTATAATCATTCCGCCGCCTGTGTCTGCGCAGCCGGCCTCTTACGAAACGGAATGATGGATATGTTTGAATACAGACTTATAGCCAAATGTCCCGAAACAGGCGCCCGCGCCGGTGAATTCATCACGCCTCACGGGGTCGTGAAGACCCCGGTATTCATGCCTGTAGGCACTCAGGCCACCGTCAAGGCTATGACCCCTGAAGAGCTTGAAGGGCTCGGCGCGCAGATCATTTTGGGAAACACCTACCACCTGCATATGCGCACAGGCGAGGATATAGTGGCTGAAGCCGGGGGGCTGCACCGCTTCATGAACTGGAAACACCCGATCCTTACGGACAGCGGCGGATTTCAGGTCTTTTCTCTGGCAAAGCTGAATAAGATCACCGACGAGGGCGTTGAGTTCCGCTCTCATATAGACGGCAGCAAACATTTCATGCGCCCCGAAGATTCCATGGAGATACAGCAGAAGCTCGGCGGCGACATAGCGATGGCTTTCGACGAATGCGTCAGCCTGCCCACCACGCCGGAATATTCAAGAGCCGCCATGGAGCGCACGATAGCGTGGGCAAAGCGCAGCCGAGACAGCCACAACAGACGCGACCAGGCCCTTTTCGGCATAGTCCAGGGCGCGGTCTATGAGAGCCAGAGGCTGGAATGCATCGAACGCCTTGAAGAGATCGGCTTCCCGGGCTACGGCATAGGAGGCCTCTCGGTGGGAGAGAGCCATGCCGATATGTACAGGATGCTTGACGCGCTCTGTCCCGCGATGCCCGAAGACAGGCCGCGCTACCTTATGGGGGTGGGCTTTCCCACAAATCTTATAGAAGCCATCGCCCGCGGCGTAGATATGTTCGACTGCGTGCTTCCGACGCGCAACGGGCGCAACGGACAGCTTTTTACGCGCTTCGGCAAGATGAACATAAAGAATCTTTCTTATGCACGCGACTTCACGCCGGTAGACCCGCAGTGCGGATGCTATCTGTGCCGGAATTACACAAGGGCTTATCTGCGCCATCTCTACATGGCGGGAGAGATTCTCGCCGCCAGGCTCTGCAGCTGGCACAACCTTTATTTCCTTGTAAATCTTGTCAACGACGCGCGAAACGCGGTTATAGAAGGGCGCTTCCCGGCCTTCCGCCGCGCTTTTATGGAAAACTTCATGGAGGGCGCTTATCTTAATGAGCAGCTTTAAGGACGGGGCCACCGAACGTGCAGCGCGGAAGATCGCATCGCTTTCGCCGGAGCTGCGCAGTCTTACCGAAGAGGGCGCCCGGATAATAAAAAGCGGCGGGCTTGTGGCGTTCCCGACAGAAACGGTCTATGGCCTTGGCGCCAACGCTCTTGACCCGGACGCGGTCGCGTCTATTTACGAAGCTAAGGGACGCCCTTCGGATAATCCTCTTATACTTCACGTTTCCTCTGTGGAAATGGCAGAACGCGTCGTTGAGATAAACGCGCGCGCGCTGCTGCTTATAGATGCTTTCTGGCCCGGGCCTCTTTCAGTTGTACTTCCGGCGAAAGACATAGTGCCGCCGCGCACGAGGGGAGGACTTCCTACGGCAGCGGTGAGGATGCCAGACTCAGCTCCCGCCCTTGCTCTTATAGAAATGTCCGGTCTGCCGATAGCGGCTCCGAGCGCAAACATAAGCGGCCGCCCGAGCCCAACGGACGCGCAGACGGTGCGCTCAGACATGGGGGACAGGATACCTCTTGTGATAGACGGCGGGGATACGCGTTTCGGCGTAGAATCGACAGTTGTCGATATGACCGGAGAGCATGCCGTGCTTCTGCGGCCCGGGGGAGTATCAAAGGAAGATCTGGAAAAAACGCTTGATGAAGAGGTCCTGCTGCCGCAGGATCAGCAGATAATAAAGCGCTCTCCGGGAACCAGATACCGCCATTACGCGCCTTCTGTGCCGCTCGTGCTCTGCGCAGCGCATCTCGTGCCGGAAGAAAGCCGCAAATGGGCATGGATGGGCATAAAGGAGCCGGGGGGAACGCCCTGCGCCGCTGTGCTTTTTAAAAACAAAGCGGAATATGCTAAAGGACTCTTTCGTGCTCTTCGCATGCTCGAAAAAAGCGGAGCAGAGGTGATATACGCCGAGTCGCCTGACGAAGCGGGCATAGGCAGAGCGCTTAAAGACAGGCTGGAAAGGGCTGCCGGAAAATAAAAGAGCCGCCGGAACCCCGACGGCTCGAATTACGGACGGTATTATATCCGCTGTTTAAAGATTCTTGCTCATATCTGAAAGGCCGCGTCCTATCATTATCAGGCTTACACCGCTGAATATCAGGTCAAAGCCCAGGATGATGCCGATTACCGTAGCGCCTTCAAAGAAATTCTTCCACATAAGAAATGCAAGTAATATGCCGAGCGCTCCGGAAAGCAGGATCCAGAACGAACCTCCGACTTTGCGCAGACGGAAGTACTGCACCACCTTGAATATTCCGTCGGCAAGGAAGTATGCGGCAAGTATCATGGACAGCGTCACCACTCCTGCGATCGGGTGAGTGAGAAAAACTATCCCGGCAAGCACGGATATAACAGCCATGAATATGTGCTGCCACGGGCTCATGCCTTCACGGAACGCCCCGTACGCACTGAACGCGTTTGAAAAGCCCACAGCCAGCAGGAAGCATCCGAGCAGGGTCTCTATCGCAAAAGAAGCCAGCAGCGGCATGGAGAGCGACAGAAAGCCTATTATGAGCATAAGAGCGCCGACGATGTAAGCTCTTCTTTTGGTTTTAGCGCATTTTTCTTTTGTAAACTCAAAGTCGAAAAGCATATATATTACCTCCCTGAGATCCGCGCATATGCGGCGCGTTTGTTCTGTTTAAAGCAAGTCAGAGTATACCACAATAATTAGCCTTATATTATGCTTTTGTGCTATTCTTTACTGTAAAAGAAGGTGACGTCGTGCGGAATGACAGACCGTATGTGATAGTGAGCGCCTGTCTGCTTGGCGTGGACTGCCGCTACAGCGGCGAGTGCCGGGCGGACGGCCGGGTACTTGAGCTTATGGAGAGATATTCTCTTATGCCCATTTGTCCGGAACAGCTGGGCGGTCTTCCGACTCCGAGGAATGCATGCGAGATATCGGACGGCAGGGTCGTTGACGCAGAAGGAGCTGACTTCACCGATAATTTTATAAAAGGCGCGCGGGAAGTTCTCCGTGTCGCGCGAATGTTTGACTGCCGCTTTGCGCTGATGAAGGAAAACAGCCCGTCGTGCGGGGTAAATTATATTCACGACGGGATTTTCTCAGGAGGAAAAATAGCGGGCTCCGGCGTCACTTCACGGATGCTGCGCGAGGCGGGGATAAAGGTATTCAGCGAGGATGAGACGGAACTCTTAAAGGAGGAGAGCGCATGAGAGAAGCCCCGATGACGATATCGGCAAAAAAGAAATTTGAGCTCCATCACAGCAGATGGAGCGGCGGAATAACGACGCAGCTTGCGATATGGCCTGCCGGCGCCGACTATGCTTCAAGGGACTTTCAGTGGCGCATCAGCTCGGCCGTCGTTGAGGAAGAAAGCTCTGTCTTCACTCATCTGCCTGGTGTGAGGCGCTGCCTTATGACGCTCAGCGGAGAACTGTCGCTTGTGTACGACGGAACCGAAAAAATACATATGACGCCTCTGCGTGACGTGTTCAGATTTGACGGCGGCAAAGAAACGACGTCCGCAGGCCGCTGTGTGGATTTCAACCTGATGCTTTGCGGCGGTTTTCGCGGCGATATCGGCCCTCTGAATGCGCAGATTGCCGTGCATCTGCCTTCCGGAGACTCCGACCTGTTCTGGTACGGAATCTATTTCACCGCCGACGCTGAAGCCTCGGTAAGGTACAAAGGCTATCGCGTCGACCTTTCGCGGAATAAGGGAGATTTCGTACTGATAACATACCGTCCGGCGCTCTGCGGAGCGGTCACGCTTTCATTATCGTCAGAGGACGAAGTCCCTGCGGTATTTGCCTCGGTATGGCGCGAAAAGGAATGAAGCAGTCCTTCGGCGGCGCAAAAGTCTCAAAGCTTCAGTTTGCTCCTGTTTCACGATGGGAAGAAGCTCTTATAGTCGAAAAAGGCTTCAACGCGTCAGATGTGCGGGCGTGGCTTGCCGGCCTTGACTGTTCGCATATCGGCGCCGAGGCTTTTTTTGAAACAGACAGAAATGCGGCTTTTATCGGGCTGCGCATTCCGAATTCTCAGGCCGCGCAGGAACTCTGCGCCCGGACGGCGGATGGATTTCTCAAGAGCCGCGCCTTTGCGGCGGGAGATTTTATAAGATCTGCCGAAGAGTTTTCCGGAACGCCTCTCTTTCGCGGAGAGCCGGAGCATATGGAACTCGGGCTGGTAAATATGTGGAAATCGTACGGGGCTCTGACATTCTGGAAGCGCGGGGACGGATCCCCGTTCGCACGGCTTGCGGAGGCCCTGAAGGAGGAGCCGCGCTATATGCGCCTGCTGCCTGCGCCTCCTGCTTATGAGACCGCATGGGACTCTCCTCTGCCGCACTGGACAGGCATATATCTGTCGCGCGCGGCAAGCGGCGGATATATGCTCGATATCACGGCGGCAGAAAAATATCTCGGATGACCATGCGCTCCGCAGACTCCGGCGCAAATGCCCGCGCTCTGTGCCGCATGGCGGATTCGATGTATAATCTCCCATATACGGCCGCACTTCACGCATACAGCTGTGTATGCGCAAAAAAACAGAAAAGATGTGATTCCCGGTGAAAGAAGTAAAAATGTTTATGTTCGCAGGTTGTCCTCACTGCAAAAAGGCTCTCGAGATGAAGGCCGCGCTCCTGGAAGCGCATCCCGAGTATAAGACAATACCGTTCGTGATGATAGACGAAAAGAAAGAACCTGAAACGGCCGACAAGTATGATTATTATTACGTGCCGACCTTCTATGTCGGGGAGGAAAAGATCACTGAAGGCGTGCCGACAGAAGAGGGCGTAGCGAAAGTCTTCGCGCTTGCGTACAAAGGATAGCGTTCCGGTATAAAAACGTGTCTGCCCCCGTATAATGGGGTCTGTCGTATTGAACCATTAATATAAGCCGAAAAGTATACATACAGCGTCAAAACATAGGAGAGAAGTGCATCGGTGTTTTCACAGCGCAGCGGAAACCGCTCAACAATAACACAGCCGGCGGAGCTGATAAAGGAAAAGCTGCTTTTTGCCAAAAAATTCGCAGCTGCGCCGCGTACTGTCGGCAGCGTCACTCCAAGCTCGCCGCAGCTCATCTCTTCTATGTTTCGGAATGTGGACTGGCAGAAGACCGGAGTAATTGCCGAGCTTGGCGCGGGCACCGGCGTTATGACGAAAGAGATACTGAAACTAAAAGCTCCCGGCAGCCTTTTCTTTGCTTTTGAAATAGAAAAGGAGCTCCGGGAGATGTTAAAACGTGACCTGAAAATAGATGTGTATGACGATGCGGCAAAACTGCCGCGGGCGCTTGAAGCCGCTCACGGCAGAAAGGCAGATCTTATAATTTCCGGCCTGCCCTTTGCGGTGCTGCCGCGCGATACGACCCTTGCGGTTATGCGCGCCGTGCTGCGCTCTCTTTCAGACAACGGCACATTTATCGCCTTTCAGTACTCATTTCATATGAAAAGCGCGTTTGAAAGAATGTTCGAAGAGGTCTCGACGAGGCTTGTCGTTATGAACATACCCCCGGCCGTCGTCTATGAATGCAGAGGGGTAAACAGACAGCGCGGGGCTGTCCCGTGCGGGAAAGAGCAATGAGCATGGATGACAGTGACAGTGCTGTAAAAACAGCAGGCGGACAGTTCCGCAAAACAGGCAGAATATCCTGGCCTTTGGCTTTTGTCCTGTACAGCGCGATATTTGCTGCGCTGTACAGTTTTATTTTCCTGATACTCCGTAAAAACGGATACGGCCCCTTTGCCGGTCCGGACAGTTCTTTGTTCTTCGGCAGGATAGTCTATATCGGCGAGTATATAAGAAATCTGCCGCACAGCTTTTATTTTTACGACTTCCGCATCGGGCTCGGCGACGATATATTCAATTTTCTTTGGGAAGGCGCGCTGAACCCGGTAGTTTTCCTTGTCGCGCCTTTTTTCCGGGTGGAGCAGGCGGAAACCGCGTACTGGATAATATGCGCTCTGCATATGTATATCTCCGGCATAGCGTTCATGTTTTTCTGCAGATATAGGAGGAATGACGCTTTTGCTTCCGCCTGCGGGGCTGTCGCTTACATATTTTCGGGTTTTGCGCTATTCCACGTATTCAGGGATTTCCAGTTTATGACGGCGATGATCATACTGCCCGCGATGTTTTCCGCGGCGGAAGCCGCGCTTTGCGAAGAACGGCTTTTGCCGCTTGTGTTCGTCACGGCGCTGTCGTTTGCGGTAAATTTCTATTTTGCGGCAATGATAACCTTAATGCTGCTCATATATGCGGCGGCGCGTTTTTTCGAAGTATATACAAGCCGGCGGAAGCAAAACTTCTTCCGCCTTTTCTTTAAATGCGCGGCGGCATATATGCTTGGCGCAATGCTTGCTGCGCCGGCACTGCTTCCGATCATCGCCAAATTTGCCGAATCGGGCAGAGGCGGCGCGCCGATAGTTTACGGCTGTTTATACCCTGTGAACAATATATCTTACAGCCTGCTTTACTTTTTCTCTCCCGGGGGTATGCGCGGGATAGGAGCGTCGCTTCTGCCGATTACGTTTTTTGCCGCTGTGTGCTTTTTCAGGAGAAAGTTCTCTTATGAGCGCTGGCTTAAGATATTCCTGCTGATATTTTGTGTAGGGATATTTTCGCCTGTGATAACGCGAATCTTCAGTTTCGGGACCGGTTCCTGTTTTTCCAAACGCTGGTCTTTCATTTTTCCCTTCATTTTCTCCTATATGCTTGTTATTATGTTCCAGCACTTGGCGGAGCCTGAAGAGAAGGACAGAACTTCATGTCTTGCAGCGATGCTTGTATACTGCTTGCTGGTCCTGTTGCTGCACATATTGAAGCTTTATGGCATAGATAAGTACATAATTGTCTCGCTTTTAACGCTGTTTACGACAGCCGTATTCATATGCGCGTACAGGAGCAGGAAAGCAGCCCGGAGGAAAATCATTCTTGCGCTGCTTGTTTTGATCTCCGCGTCGGCGAATATATATTATCTGTATGAAGATGCGCCGGATGATGCGGCAGTGAATGCAGCAGCTATACCGGAGTCCGGCTTCAAAAAACATCTTATCCCTGCCGGGACTATGCTCATGCGTTATGAAAAGAACAGGCGGGCATACCGTATTGCCGATAGTACGGAAATGCCGTCTGCGACCTCATTCTTCAGGATCGATACGTCAAACCTTCGGGGACATAATTATATACTTTTTGGGCAGTACAGCATTTATTCATACGGAAGTCTTATGACTAAATATCCAGATTATCTTATCGGGCTGGAAAACCGTGCGGCGCATCTGCCATGGCAGGCACGCGGCTGCGATGATATAGCGTCTCTTGAATCCATGCTTTCCGTGAAATATTTTGTTGCAGAAAAAAAAGATGCGGCATATGTGCCTTATGGCTTTGAAGAAAAAAGGGCTGACGTCGACTATACACTTTATGAAAACAGATGCTTCCTTCCTCTGGGCTACACCTATGAGAAATGTATTCCGCAGTCCGAATACGAAAAACTTTCGGCATTTGAAAAAATTGAATCCCAGCTTCAGGCAGCAGCGCTGAAGGAGCTTCCCCCCGGTTTCCAGAACATGAATACAGACAGATTTAGATATGTTAATGTCCCGTTCACACTGACTCATACCGGAATAAATGAAACAAAGAACGGTATTATCGTCGTTAGCGGAGACAAAGCAAATACAGAGGTCGAGTTTACCCCCTTAAACGGCGCGGAGATGTATATCCGGCTGAAAGGCGTCAGTATTGTCAATTCTGAAAGAGAAATTCGGAGTGTATTTCTTTCCGGGAGCGGCTTTAAGAAATATACAGTGCTTGTCAGTAAGACCAACGCCTCATACTGCGGCAGGGAAAACTATCTGGTAAGACTTGGTTCGTATGACGCACAAAAGGTCAGATGCAGAATCAGTTGGCGCCCAGGTTTCTACCGTTTCGGCGGTATACAGGTATACGCGGTGCCGATGGGCAATTACCCGGCGCGGATAAACAAGCTGCGCGAAGATGTGCTGGAAAATATTTACGTGGGAAATGATAAAGTCTCAGGAACTATAAGCCTGAAGAAAAACAAGATCCTTTGCCTGTCGATACCGTACAGCAAAGGCTGGCACGCGAAGGCCGACGGGAAAAATGCAAAACTGCTTAAGGCAAATTCATTCTTCATGGCTCTGCCGCTTGAAGCGGGGGATCATAAGATAGAGTTAGAGTATCACGTTCCCGGCTTACGTCTCGGGCTCTGCTTATTTGCATTGGGCGCAGCCATATTGTCCGGAATGATCATTCAGAACAAAAGAAAAAAGGCAGCAGAATGACATATAACGGCACATTTATCGCCTTTCAGTACTCATTTCATATGAAAAGCGCGTTTGAAAGAATGTTTGAAGAGGTCTCGACGAGGCTTGTCGTTATGAACATACCCCCGGCCGTCGTCTATGAATGCAGAGGGGTAAACAGACAGCGCGGGGTTGTCCCGTGCGGGAAGGAGCAATAATCATGGATGACAGTGACAGTGCTGTAAAAATAGCAGGCGGACAGTTCCGCAAAACAGGCAGAATATCCTGGCCTTTGGCTTTTCTCATCTACAGCGCAATATTTGCGGCTCTGTTTTTTTCTCTTTTTCTTGTATTCCGTCTGGAGGATATCTCTCCGCTTGTTGGGCCGGACAGGACTACATACTTTGGCAGGATAGCCTATATCGGGGAATATATAAGGAATC
>JAFYJW010000002.1 GCA_017537925.1 Synergistes sp.
AGGCGATAAAGGTGATCCCGGCGAGACCGGAGCACAGGGCCCGCCGGGCGAGACAGGCCCGGCCGGCCCGCAGGGAGCGAACGGCGATAAAGGCGACAAAGGTGATACCGGAGAGACCGGAGCGCAGGGCCCGCAGGGTGAAAAAGGCGACAAGGGCGATACCGGAGAGACCGTAGCACAGGGTCCGCAGGGTGAAAAAGGCAACAAAGGAGATACAGGAGCCGCAGGACCGCAGGGCGAGAAGGGCGACAAAGGCGACAAGGGCGATACCGGAGCTACAGGAGCCACAGGCCCGCAGGGTGAGACAGGCCCGGCCGGCCCGCAGGGAGAAAAAGGAGATAAAGGAGACAAGGGAGATACCGGAGCCACGGGACCTCAGGGCGAGACAGGCCCCGCCGGTCCGCAGGGAGACAAAGGTGACAAAGGCGACACCGGAGCCACAGGAGCTCAGGGAGAAAAAGGCGATAAAGGCGACAAGGGAGATGCCGGAGCCGCAGGATCGCAGGGAGAAACAGGCCCAGCCGGTCCGCAGGGGCCGCAGGGCGAGACAGGAGCCACAGGTCCGCAGGGACCTCAGGGTGAACAGGGCCCGCAGGGAGAAACAGGTCCTGCCGGCACTGACGGCACAGGCATAGTCACCGCTGCAGTGAATGCCGACGGAGACCTGATCATCGACTACACTGACGGCAGGGAAGAAAACGCCGGACACGTGGCAGGAGGCGGCACGGGAAGCTGGCAGCTCTCCGTGAACGGTGAAACGGAAACGATAGACGAGACCAACAACACGGTAACGTTAAACGGAGGCAGCAACATAGAAATAACAAAGACAGCCGCGGGAACTTACGAAATGAACCTTGCGGCGTCTCCCTCGACACAGAACCTGACGATCGCGGACACTCTTGCGGTAGCCGGAAACACTGAGATAAACGCATCCGGCGTAAGCACCAACGCGGTAAGAGTGAACACAGCGGCGGGCGAAGTGGTAATAAACAACGACGGCGTGTCGATGGGCGGCAACGTGATAAGCAATGTAGCGCCCGGAGTTGCCCCGACAGACGCGGCGACCGTGGGTCAGCTTACTGAAAGCACAGACAACCTCTACAGGGCCTACAGCGAACTCTCCGACGAGATAGAGGATCTGGGAGCTGAGACGGCGGCCCTGGCGGGCCTCAAGCCGATACAGTACGACCCGCTCGAGCCGACGCAGATAATGGCAGCGGTCGGAGCGTACAGGGGAAGCGGAGCGATAGCGGTGGGTATTGCTCACTACATGCGCGAGAACGTGATGTTCCACATGGGCGCCTCCTACGGCGGCACGAGCCACAGGGTGCTTGCGAACGCGGGCGTGACGTTCAGGGTCGGAGCGAAGAAGACAGGCATACCGGACCGCTACAAGGCGGGTCCGATCAGCGCCACCTATGTGATGCAGGATGAGATCACCGCTCTCAAGGCCGAGAATGAAAAGCTGAAAGAGAATAACGATAAACTGCAGGCCGGCTATGATGAGATCAAGCGCGATAACGAAGAACTGCGGGCAGGCTACGAGGAGCTCAAGGCGCAGCTCAGCAAGCTGATGGAGACTAAGAAGTAAGCACAGAAGATCAGCGAGCCGATATCGGTCCCCTGCGGGCTCGCGATATGGCTCGCTCACGTCCTTCTGACATGAATTGCGTCTTGCGGCGCGTGAATTGATGCGGAGCGCGGCAAATCATTGTATTTAAGCTTTGCAGTAAGCGCAGAAAGCCTGCTTAAAACAGCTGCCCGTATAAAGAGCATACGGGCGCAGCATCTAAAACGAAAGAGGAAGGATAAATATCACATATCCTTCCTCTTTTTTTTGGGGGGGGAGTGTCGTGCCTGCTGTTTTTTTGCACGGGGGCCGCATACATGTGCCGCTGCCAGCGTGTTCAAACGCGGGCGGCAGAAAACGCGGCGGCGCTATGCTTCGCTCTGCAGGTCTGTGAGCGAAAAGTCGCTTATCAGCTCGTTTACTATCTCTTTCAGTTTCTCTATGGATCTTACTTTGAAAACGTTGCTCCCGCAGAAGAAGAGCCCGTTTTCCCAGTCTCCCTTATATGCGCTTACGAGTGCTTCAGCTATGCAGAAAGTTTCGTTGTGCGTGCGGAGGAGGCAGTGGGAAAGGCACAGCCTGCGGCAGATGGCTTTCTTCAGCCCGCCGGAGAGATAGCGTTCTATAAGAGGACTCATTATGGCGCGCCCCGGCAGTCCGCAGGGGCTCTTTATAAGTACGACGTCTTTTTCTTCAGCGTCGACATAAGCCTGTTTGAAGCGGTCGGATGCGTCGCCTTCTTCAGTGGCCGCGAAGCGCGTTCCCATCTGCACCCCGCTTGCCCCCATATCAAACGACTCTTTCATATCGCCTGAGTTCCATATGCCGCCAGCCGATATAACGGGTATATTGCGTCCCAATTCCTTAAGGTATTTGACGAGAGCCGGTACGACCTCCTGCAGAGAGAGGTGCGGATCGAGCGCCTGTTCTTCGTCGCGCGCGCCTAAATGTCCTCCGGCGGTATTCGGCGTCTCTACGACAAAGGCGTCGGGAAATCTGTCGTAATTCTTAAGCCAGCGGGTCGCTATAAGCGCGGCGGCCTTTACGCTGCTCACTATCGGGACGAGGGCCGTCTTCGGGAAGCCTTCGGCAAGCTGCGGCAGCTTGAGCGGCAGGCCTGCTCCGGAAATTATGATATCCGCGCCGGCCTCGCAGGAGGTGCGCACAAGGTCTTCGTAATTGCTGAGCGCGCACATGCAGTTTACCGCTATGATCCCGCCTCTGGAGACTTCTTTTGCCTGTTTTATAAAACGGGCGAGAATCGTATTGTTTTCTTTATCGAATTCGCGGCTGTCGCCGAGCGCATTGAATTCAGGATATGACGCTGCCAGCCCGACCGACGCGATGGTGCCTATGCAGCCTGCCGCGGCTGCGGCTCCGGCGAGCTTCGGCCCTGATATCATAACTCCCATGCCGCCCTGGATTATCGGATATTTAGGTTCGTATTCTCCGATTTTCAGCGAAGGTAATTTCGGTTTTTCTTTAAACATACCAGTCACTTCCCCCGAAATTATTTAAAAATATATTACAGCCACTCTTAATAGTGGAGTAGTATATATACTATTCCATAATCATGTTTTTTGCAATATTGTGTTCTGAATAGTTTGAGATTGTTTTTTAATACTATATAGTTACATATAGTTGACATATGCCAGTATATAAATATAGTATATCTATTATTTTATAAAAGGAGATAATAGATTACTATGAGTATATCTGCGCGCATCATAGGGCTCTGCGACTGCGATAATTTTTTTGTCTCCTGCGAACGGCGCTGCGATCCGTCTCTTAACTGCCGCCCCGTGGTAGTGCTGAGCGGAAACGACGGCTGTGTAATATCGCGTTCCAAAGAAGTAAAGGATATGGGCATTCCTATGGGAGTTCCGTATTTCAAGGTGCGCCGGCAGCTTGAGGACGCGGGGGCCGCCGTGCTTTCAGGACGCCTTTCTCTGTACGGCGAGATATCCGCTCATGTCATGGAGAGGATATCTCATTTTACAGATCTTATGGAGGTCTATTCGATAGACGAGGCTTTTTTCAATCTGTCCATAGCTTCCGTGGCGGACAAGGAAGAGTATTGCCGCAGGCTGCGCGGCGACATAATGCGGCGCTGCGGCGTTCCTGTGTCGATAGGGATTTCCCGCACAAAGACGCTTGCGAAGCTGGCATCCAGGTGCGCAAAAAAATCCGGTTCAGGCATATTCCGGCTGCGGCCGGAACATTATCTTGACCCGGCGTGGATGGGCGGTGTAAGCGCGTCCGACATATGGGGCGTCGGCAGGCGCACAGCGGAACGGCTCAGCATATATCACAGGATAGAGAGCGCCTATGACCTTGCGTCGGCTGACGACCTTCTGCTTAAGAAAAATTTCTCCGTGCAGACGCTCTATACAGCGTGGGAGCTGCGCGGCTTCCCTGTGTATCTGATCTCCGACAAAATATCCCCTCCGAAATCGATTCAGGTCTCGCGCTCCTTCGGAGAGAACGTCTCTTCGTACGAAGAGCTGCTGGAAGCGCTTTCATGCTTTACGCTCTCCGCGGCCTGTCAGCTGCGGAGAGCGGGCAGGGCCGCGTCCCGTATGGAGATATGGATAATGACGAGCCGCTTTAGAAGAGATAATTTCTATGCGCGCTCGGCGGAGCGTGAATTTCCCGAAGCGTGCTCGGTGGACAGCGATTTTTTATACGCCGCGCGAGATATGCTGAGCTCGATATACCGGCCCGGCTTTGCCTATAAAAAAGCGGGAGTGCTTCTGTCGGAGTTCTCCGATACGACCTGCGGCGTCCAGACGCGTCTTTTCGGCGAAAACATGGAAAACGCCGCAGGTGTACCCTACGATAAGCTGCACGCGGCAGCCGGCGTGACAGACGCGATAAACAGCCGGGCAGGGCGCACTGTGATAGCGCCTGCCGATAATTTCAGCCCCGGCGGCAGGCGGCGCTGGCACAGCCTTCACGAGCATGGCTCCGCATTTTCGCCCGCTGTGCCCGGAGCTGCGGAGATCCCGAAAAGAAGGATACATTTTTGAACTTAACACGGAACGCGGCCGCGCGGCGGCAGAGTATAAAAAAGCCCCGCGCGAATCTGTTGTGCGCAGGGCTTAAATATCTTTGGCGGAGAGTGGAGGATTCGAACCCCCGGGACCTTGCGGCCCAATTGATTTCAAGTCAATCACCATCGACCACTCGGACAACTCTCCGTTCACGAAAGAGTATTATAGCGGATTTCATATTTCGGCGCAAGCGTAAGCCGTGCATGCGCACCGCTCTGCCCGCCGCGGTTTTTGCGCCTCCTGTCAGGAACAAAACAAGGCGGGACGCGCCCGCCTTGTCATTTCTCTTTGTTGTTTCTTCGTTACTTTTTCTTCAGCACGAAGAGGGCAAGAAGCGGCAGCAGGGAGAGCGCCCCAAATCCGCCGTTGCATCCGCTGCTGTGGCTGCCGTTATCGGGTCTTACCGGCTGCGGCCCCTCACCGTTTTCCGCGGCAATGACCGGCGTGTAGCTCTTGCCGGCCTCAAGCGGCGCCGCAACTATAATGATTACCACTGACGAATCGACGCTCGTTATCTCGTTCCAGTTCTCATCATAGAAGACAGCGTCAGACGCGCTGCTGTCTTCTCCCGTGAAGAAGAGCAGGTCTCCCGTCGCGCCGGGCTCGACAAGCACTTTCATGTAGTATGTCCCGCTCTGCTGCGGCTGCAGCTCCGGAAGTATCGCAAGCGGAGTCGTTGTGTTGTTTGAGACCGCGTTCCTGAGTCCGCTGTCAAGGTCGTCAAGGCTCATGTTTACCGTGACTATGTCATTCGCGCTGATGTTGAGCCCCTGCGGATCGACAGACTGCGGGTCCGCGCTCATCTCCCGCGCCTTTTCCTCTTTCTCGTCCAGCTGCGGGAGAACTTCAAATGTCAGAGTCGCCGGCTGTGTGACTCCTCCCTCGTTCTGCGCCCGTACCGAGATCTTTGCGCCGTCGCTTGCCGCGTTTGGCGTGACCGTGAACGTGGTGCTGTTGCCTGCGTTCGGCTCGCTGCATGTCAGTGCGTCGTCTGCCTCGACTGTCCATGTGACGCCTTCGCCAGTCGCAGTAGCCGTTGCGGTATAGGTGCGGCCTGCTACCATAGAAAGACCGGTGCTGCCGTCGAAGCCGCCCACCTGGAATGAGGTTATCACGGGCGGCGTGACCTGGGGCGGCGCCGGCGGATTGACGTCTCCGGGGTTCACTGCGCCGAGTTCCGGGGCCGCGGCGCTGCGCTCACGGGCTGTAAGGTCGGTCTCTATTGTGCTCTGCTCAACGTTATATTCGCTTACGATGGCGGAAAGCGATTTGCCGGTCATGGTCTCGCTTGCATCTTCAAGGGTGACGCTGACGGTCTGTACCAGTTCGACGGAATGCCCGTTGGGACGGGTGTAGGTGACACGCGTCGGCGTGCCGCCGGATATTATCTTGCTGCCCCGGTCGTTTACAAGCTCGCATGACAGGATGCTTTCGGTTGCCAGGATGCTCGGGGATACCGCGCAGTTGTCAAATGTGACCGGCGGCTCGCTGAGTTCATACCATTTCCTTTGGTAAATATCGTCGCCTGCATGCCAGATCACGCAGTTTACAAAGCGCGTCGGGACGTTGTCATACATGACCTCCCCGCCGCTCACTGCGTCGTTGCCGACCAGCGTGCAGTGGATGAACGTGAGCGTGCGATCTTCGAATCCGTAGCCGCTGTTGTAGGCGTAGAACGCGCCTCCTATGCCTCGCGGGTCATATTCATATTCGCCGGCATCAAGAGCGCTGTTGCCTGTGAAGAGACAGTTGATAAGCGTGGAGTCGCAGCCTTCGTCATTGAAATAGACAGCGCCGCCGTACTGGCATTTCTCGCCGCCGTTATCCACAAAAGCGCAGTTCCTGAAGAGCGTCTTTGCGTAGCATCGGACCGCGCCTGCCTCGGCGGTCCCCTCTTCGATATTTTTATTGCCGATGAAGTCGCAGTCTGTCACTGTCACATTATTGCTGTATACCGAGATGCCCAGCGCAACGCCGAAGTTTCCGCGGTTGTTCCTGAACTCGCAGCCCTGCAGCACTATTGAGTTCACGGCTCCGATGTCTACCCCGGCCGAGCGCCCCTCACAGCTGTTGTTTATGAAGGAACAGTCGGTCAGCACCGCGGTGCCGCCGTCGAAGGCGGCCGCGCCGTCGCTCCTGCTTGTGTTGTTGTGCTCCAGATGCAGAGTCTTGCCGCTGTTGTTCGTGAAGGAGCAGTTCGTAAGCGTCGCCATGCCTGTGGAATAGAAGGCGCTGCCGATGCCCGCTACTACGGTATTGCCCGTGAACTCGCAGTCCGTAAGCGTCATCGTGCAGCTGCTTTGCACGCGTACGGCACCGTAGACGAAGCTGTATTGCGACTCGCCGCTGCCGTAGTTGTTTCTGAAGACGCAGCCTTCAGCGGTCACATTGGCGCCGCCTGACGTGTTCAGCGCGGCTCCGTACTGCGCCCTGCCGTTCTGGACGATGATGTTCCGGAGCGTTACTTCCGCGCCGCTTATCGTAAGTACGGTCCCGAGAGCCCCGCCGTCCAGTATCGGCTTCGAACTGCCGTCGCCGATGAGCTTCACGGGACGTGTTATCGTGAATCTGCCGCTGTAGGTTCCGGGCGCTATGTTGATGGTATCGAAGAGCTCGTTCGCAAGCGCCCCTTCAAGGTCCGCAGTGCTGCTGACGGTAGTCGTATCCGCCCATGCCGGAGCAGCAAAGAGCGCCGCAAGCAGAAGCAGTGCCAATATCCGCTTTATCATATAAATGCCTCCCTGATAAATTATTTTCCTTTACATAAAACAAGAGCCGTTTTCACGGATGACCGATATCCAAAGAAATGGCTCAGCTTTCGCAAATAAG
>JAFYJW010000010.1 GCA_017537925.1 Synergistes sp.
ACGACCGGGCAGTCGAGCGCGCGGCAGACATCGGCAAGGCCGCGTATGCATTCTTTGAGCTCGTAGAATTTGTCGGGCTGTTCGGGTGACGCGAAGTTCAGGCAGTTTGTCATGCCCAGGGTGTCCGCCCCTGTCAGCCACAGCCCGCGGAGAGACAGCGCCATTGTCTCGGCCGCGCCTGTGTAGGGATCGGTCCAGCATTTGTACGGCTCCGCTTCCATCGTCAGCACGCATGCCCTGTGCGTATCGGGCACTTCGACGACGGCGGCCGGCTCTCCCGGCCCTGCTATCGTATGCAGCTGCACCATCGAGTCATACTGATCCCATATCGCGTCCTTTTTGTGTCCGTTGGGGCATGAGAGCATCTCGAGCAGATCTCTGCCGGGGTCCTCGGATTTAAGGGTGGAAAGATCCAGCGCCTGACGCGCGCTCATGTCGGCAGGTACTTCCGACGGCCAGAAAACTTCCGGCGTGCTGCCGAGTATCGATGTGGGCAGGTCGGCTTCAAGCGTGCCGTTCTTGTAGACGCGGTAGCGCTTGCTGTCTGTCATTTCGCCGACGACGGCGCAGTCGAGGCCGTAGTGAGCGGCCATTGCAAAGACCGCGTCAAGCTTTTCCTTTTCGACGATAAGAAGCATGCGCTCCTGTGATTCCGAGAGGAATATCTCCCACGAAAGCATGTCGGCTTCACGAAGCGGTATCTTTTCGACAAAAATGTCTATGCCGCAGCCGCTCTTGTGAGCTATCTCGCTCGAGGATGAAAGGATGCCGGCCGCGCCCATGTCCTGCATCGACGCGATCATTCCCCTGTCAAGGAGATCCAGGCAGCATTCTATAAGGAGCTTTTCCTCGAACGGGTCTCCTATCTGTATCTGCGGCTTGCTTGCCCTCGAGTCTTCGTCAAGCTCGCGCGACGCGAATGAAGCGCCCGCTATGCCGTCGCGTCCGGTCTTTGAACCGAGCAGCACTGCGAAGTCTCCCGGCTTTGCCGTCTGCGAGCTCGCCATTTTGTCTAGGCGCACAAAGCCGGCACTGAACGCGTTGACGAGAGGGTTGTCGTTATAGCAGGCGGAGTAGAAGGTCTTGCCGCCGACGATGGGAACGCCTACAGCGTTTCCGTAGGCGCCGATGCCCTCGACTATCCCCTTTGCGAGATTCTGCGTCTTGCGCAGTTCCGCGCTGCCGAAGAAAAGTCCGTCCATGGATACCGAAGGACGGGCTCCCATAGCTATGATGTCGCGGATGATGCCGCCGACGCCTGTAGCCGCTCCCTGGAAGGGGGCCACGGCCGACGGATGATTGTGGCTTTCGACCTTGAAGGCAAAGCCCCAGCCTTCGCCCATATCCACGACGCCGGCGTTCTCGCCCTGTCCCTGCAGCACATATTTTCCTTTGGAGGGGTATGTGCGTAGCAGCGGCCGCGTTGATTTATAGCTGCAGTGCTCGGACCACATTACGCCAATAAGCTCCAGCTCAAGGCCGTTCGGTTCGCGCCCTAACAGCTCTATTATCCTTTTGTATTCCGTCTCCGAAAGACCGACTTCACGAAAACCCATATCCTTAAGCACCTCTTTCCGCAAAATCCTGCGCTATCGAAAGCCAGAAAGCGCCTCCGTCCGAGCCGCCGTTCAGGTGAGAGACCGTAGCGCGCTCAGGATGAGGCATAAGCCCTAAAATATTTCCTTCTTTATTGCAGATGCCTGCAATGCCGTTCAGCGCACCGTTCGGAGCGAACTTTTCGCCGGCCTCTCCCGACGCTGGATCGGCGTAGCGGAAAACTACGCGCCCTTCTTTTTCAAGCTCGGCAAGATCGTCTTTTGGCAGGAAGAAAAGTCCCTCGTGGTGCGCTATGGGATACTGGACTATAGCTCCCTTTTTGAGCCCCGACGTGAAGCGGTTGTTCGTCTGTTCCACGCGCAGCCAGCATTTCCTGCATATGAACGTAGTGCTCGTGTTGGCAAGCAGCGCTCCCGGCAGGAGCCTCGTCTCTGTAAGGACCTGAAAGCCGTTGCATATGCCGAGCAGCCTTTTGCCGGATTCGGCGTGCCGGCGGACGGCTTCTATTATCGGTGAACGCGCAGCCATTGCGCCGGAACGAAGATAATCTCCGTATGAGAAACCGCCGGGCAGAATCACAAGGTCCGGCTCGGAGGCAAAGCTGCGCTCCTCGTGCCAGACCATCTCCACCGGGCTTTTCAGCGTTTCGCTGACCGCGCGCTGGACGTCGCGGTCGCAGTTGCTTCCGGGAAAAACGACTACAGCCGTCTTCATGGCTATGCTTCCCGCACTGAGATGCTGTAGGTCTCTATAAGGTCATTTGCCAAAAGATCGCAGCACATCTCCCTGACGCATTCGGCCGCCGCTTCGGCGTTTGCCGCCTCAAGGGTCATAGTAACGATCCTTCCGACGCGTACTTCGCTTACGCCTTCGTAGCCAAGCTGCCCGAGCGTCTTTTCGACGGCCTTGCCCTGTGTGTCAAGGACCCCTGCGCGCGGAGTGATTAAGGTTTCTGCATGAAAGAGCATAAAAACATCCTCCTTGATATTTCTTTCGGCTTTTAAATGATGCGGCAAAATTATCTATAACTTGGTTGATAATATAGTTTAATCGGCGTTAAATGTCAATATAAACCGCTGCTGCGTGACGCTTCGGGCGGCCGTTCTGCGTCTGTCTGATATCCTTTACTAAGCGCAGCATCAAAATTTTGATATTGAATACGAAGAAGAAAATTACGTGCGCCACGTAGCTGACTTTTGCATATAACAGCGGCGTAATGTACAAAATGAATAAAATAGTTTTGATAAAGCGACAATTTGAACAATAAATTGACTGTTTTATGTTTAGACTTATAATAATGCGTGCGGCTCAGCCGCGCAAATTTAAGGGAGGTAGATACAGCATGAAACAGAGTAAACGCACCGTTTTTATCGCTATGCTGGCTCTTGCGGCCATATTTGTCTCGTCTGCGGCATTTGCTGCTGAAGAGATCAAGGTCGGAGCCCTGTTCCCGCTCACCGGTCCCGCCGCTGTCTCCGGACAGAACTGCGTCAACGCCGTTCAGGCCGCCGTTGAAGTCATCAACAAGAAGAACGCCGACATCAACGATCCGCTTGCCGCGCAGGAAGGACTCGTCGGCGGCAAGTATGTGATCAAAGTCGTTCCGGCCGACCACCAGGGCAAACCGGATGTCGCGAAGTCAGAAGCCGAGCGCCTCTACAACCAGGAAAAAGTCTTTGCGATCATCGGCTGCTACAACAGCTCAGCGACAAAACCGGCAAGCGCAGTGGCCGAGCGCGCGAAGAAGCTCTTCCTCTGCGGCTGTTCAAGCTCAGCTGCTCTTACAGAGCGCGGATACAAGTATTTCTTCCGTCACGCTCCGACCGACGCTATCGAATCAGTTGAATTCGTAGATTACATCGCATACCTCAACAAAGAGAAGAACGCCGGCATCAAGACGCTCGGAATAATCTACGAGAACACCGAATTCGGAAAGCATGCCGCTGAAGAAGCTGTCAAGGCCGCCAAGAAGATAGACCTTAAGATAGTTGCCGACGTCCCGTTCAACAACGGCGCCACCAACCTCAACAGCGAAGTCCAGAAGCTGAAGTCAGCCAACCCCGACGTGGTGTTCGGCGCTGCGCTCGGCGGCGACTATTCGCTGTGGGTCCGCACGATGAAGCAGGTCAACTGGCTGCCGAAGATGGCCATCAACTACTGCACCGGCTACCAGAACCCCGCAGTCCAGAAGGAACTTGGTTCAGACGGTAACTTCTTCATGGGCGGCATGGGCTATTCGCCTGAGCTCGCCAAGCAGTTCATGCCCGAAGGCATAAAGATCCAGGACAAGTACTACACGCCGAAGAGCAACCAGCCGTTCGACAGCGACTCCATCCAGGAAGCCGTTATGATGATGGTTCTTGCCCAGGCTATCGAAAAAGCCGGCGGCCCGGATACCGAGAAAGTTCGCGAGATAATAGCGACCCAGGAGTTCCCGTCGACGATGTCGCTTTCCGGCAAAGTAAAGTTCTCGCCGGACGGACAGAACGCAGAGGCTCTTTCCGTTATCACGCAGCTGCACGAGCAGAGCTACAAGACGGTATTCCCGCTTAAGTACAAAGATTTTGAGCCTACGATTCCGATGACTCCGTGGGACAAGAGATAACATCTGAGATAATGTAATTTCCCGGCGGGGCATATAGCTATGCCCCGCTTTTTTTCAGCAAGGAGGTCATCGCATGAGCAACTTTATGCAGGTCCTGATTGACGGTCTGCTGAGCGGGCTTCTTTACGCGCTCGTATCCGCGGGCCTCAGCATGATCTGGGGCGTTATGGACGTCATCAACTTTGCCCACGGGGAATTTTTGATGGTAGCGATGTATATCTGCTACTGGCTGGGCTTTATACTGAAAATCGATCCGCTCTTTACATGGGTCGCGTCCGGGATATTCCTTTTTATACTGGGCGCTGTGACATACAGGTGGATAGTAAAGGGAAGCCTCGGCAAGGCCGCCATGGCGCCGCTGCTTGCGACGTTCGGTCTTTCGATGCTCCTTAAAAATTTTTGCATGAACCGCTTCTCCCCAAATTTCCGGCTTCTTTCCGGAACGCTTCTTGACGGAAAGACGTTTGAATTCTGCGGGGCGATAATTTCGCTGCCTCAGTTCGTCACCGGCATATTCTCGCTCATCGTCGTAGCCGCCCTCTACTGGCTCGTCAAGAAGACGCGCCTCGGGTGGGCTATACAGGCAACGGCGATGGATAAGGAAGCGGCCGAACTTATGGGCATAGACACCGAAAAGATATTCCTTCTCGTATTCGGTCTCGGCGGCGCATGCGTGGGGGTCGCCGGCGGCCTTATGACGACATATCTTGCGGTACACCCCGAAGTCGGCGGGCTTTTCAGCCTTATCGCATTCGTAGTGGTAGCGCTCGGAGGCTTCGGCAGCATTCCGGGAGCGTTTGCGGCAGCGATCCTTATCGGCCTTGTGGAGTCGTTCACGGGCTTCTATGTCGCGGCGGTTCTGAAATACGTCGCGGTATTCGCTATATATCTCGTAGTTATACTTGTTCGCCCCAAAGGGCTCTTCGGGTGGTGACGTGAGATGACGCTGACTAAAAAAGACAAACTCTGGTACGGTTTTATCATCTGCGCCGTCATCCTGCCGTTCATACCCGGCGTCATAGGCGGGGGATCATTCTTCGGGCATGTCGCTACGATGATACTTCTTTACGCCGCTATGGCGCAGTCATGGAACATCATAAGCGGCTACGGCGGACAGGTATCCTTCGGACATTCCGTCTTTTTCGGGATAGGGGCTTACGCCGCGGGGCTCGCGGTGGTCACGTACGAAACGCTGCCGTGGTACGGCGTTCCGCTCGGAATGCTGACGGCCGCGGTCGTATCGATACTGATAAGCTACCCCTGCTTCCGTCTGAAGGGGCACTATTTTGCGATAGCGACATTTGCGATCGTTGAGATATTCAACCGTCTTTTCATGATATGGGACGCTGTCGGCGGAGCTCTCGGCCTCGACTATCCGATACTTGACGACGGCTGGAAGAATTTCTCGTGGTCGGACACTAAGACCGGATATTACATCGGCGCTCTTGCAATATTCATTGTTGTATTCGGTATCGTCCGCTGGATAGAAAAGAACCGCATGGGCTACTATCTGCTGGCCGTTCGTGAAGGCCAGGAGACGGCCGAATCCCTCGGAGTCAACAGCACGATAGTAAAACTTGGCGCTATGGCGCTTTCCGCGGCGCTCGCGGCTTTATGCGGCGCTTTCTTCGCTCAGTACAACTACCGCGTTGATCCTCCGATGGTCATGTCGCTCGATATGTCGATGAAGTTCGTTCTGATAACGATACTGGGCGGCATAGGCACGTTCTGGGGACCGTTCCTCGGAGCTCTCGTGCTGATTCCGCTGCAGGAATACACCCGCGCCTACCTTACGCATCTCGGCGCCGGCGTCGACCTGATCATATTCGGCATAATAATCATCATAGTGATGATAAAGGAACCGCGCGGTATGATGGGGCTGCTGTCCTACTTTAATAAAGGCAAAAAGGAAGGGGAGGCGAAGCTCTGATGGCACTGCTCGAGGTTAGGGATCTTACGATGAAATTCGGCTCGCTGCTTGCAAACAGCGACGTCTCCTTCGATGTGGAAAAGGGTACTATCGTAGGGCTGATCGGACCGAACGGCGCCGGAAAAACGACGCTCTTCAACTGCGTCGCCGGGCTTTACACGCCAACGTCCGGCAAGATTACATTCAACGGCATCGACGTTACCAACGTTCCGGCCTACAAAATGGCGCGTCTCGGCGTCGCGCGCACCTTCCAGGTCGTGCGCCCGCTCAAGGAAATGACGGTCTTTGAGAATATAATGGTGGGAGCCTATATGAGAAACGCGGACAGCGCGAAGGCCGCCGCTGTGGCCGAGCGCTGCATGGATCTCTGCTTCCTTTCCGAAAACAGGGACCGCCCGGCGGGGGGCCTTACGATAGGCAACAAAAAGCGCCTTGAGGTCGCCCGCGCGCTTGCTACGGGACCCGAGCTGCTGCTTCTTGATGAAGCAGTCGCCGGCCTTACATCAACCGAGATCAAGGAAATGGTGGAGGTCATCGTCAGGCTGCGCAGCGAAGGCATTACGATACTGATGGTCGAACATATAATGGAAGCGATAATGCCTATTGCTGATAAGATAGTCGTGCTTGCGTCCGGCAAAAAGATTGCCGAGGGCGCGCCCGCCGATATCGTCAACGACCCGGTGGTCGTGACGGCCTACTTTGGCGAAAAGTACGGCAAAAGGCTTAAGGAACAGAAGGAGGGGGCATAATGGCCGCATTGCTTGAAGTCAGGGACATTCACTGCTCCTATGACCATGTACCTGTAATACACGGCGTTTCTCTGGAAGTGAACAGCGGAGAGATCGTGGCGATTCTCGGAGCGAACGGCGCCGGAAAATCGACTACGATGCGCACGATCGCGGGCCTGATGCATCCGACCGAGGGTTCTGTGGTATTCGACGGCAAGGATATAACGAAAATGCCAGCCTCCTCGAGCATAAAGCAGGGGCTCAGCTACGTCCCCGAGGGACGCAGGCTTTTCGCGAAGCTGACCGTGCGTGAAAACCTTGAATTGGGCGCGTTCACTAACGCGGATAAAAACAGTGTGCAGGAGCGGCTCGAAGAGATGTTCGAGCTTTTCCCGATACTCAAAGACCGCGCGGGGCAGACCGCGGAGACGATGAGCGGCGGCGAGCAGCAGATGTGCGCTATAGCGCGCGGTCTGATGTCGCGCCCGAAGCTTATCATGCTCGACGAGCTGTCGCTCGGGCTTCAGCCGAGCCTTGTCGAAAAAGTCTTCGAGACGGTCGCCGAGATCAGAAAGCGCGGAGTCACGATACTCCTTGTGGAGCAGATGGTGCAGGAAGCGCTTGAGATAGCTGACCGCGGCTACGTGCTTCAGACCGGACGCGTTGTCTACAGCGGCACCGCAAAAGAGCTTCTTGATTCCGAAGAGGTCCGCAAGGCCTATATGGGCATGTAGCGGGCTGTACGTAAGAATTGATTTGAAAGGCCGCGCAGATGCGCGGCCTTTTTGCGTCGCGCGGGACGTCCGCGCGCATCTCTTTCCGACGCGCGCAGAAAATCTGCCGAATAACAGTCTTGACTGCGATATATGATAAAGCGCAGGACCCTGCTCTGATGTAAAATTCTGAGCTTTAAACAGTTTTCAGCCATTATTGTTCCTTGACCGCAAGTGCATTTTTATGCGGTCTGCCGCGTTTGCCCTTATTCGTTTTACCGGCGACATACTGATGAGCTTAGATCTTGACACTATCGGGGAGAAAAAAGTGCCTGAAAGCCCTTTATTTAAGCTAAAAAATCGTAATTAGCATAATTCTTAGTAGAAAATGATTTAAAACTCAGAGTAAAATATAAAAGGTTTGAAGCACGGCGGCAAAACTGCGGAAGTTCACGTTTATTTTCAGGCTGCCATACGGCGGCTGCGGCAGGGAGGGCATATTATGGGATCTGACGGCAAAAAACCAAAGCTGATAATAACAGTCCCGTGTTATAACGAAGAAAAGGTCCTGCCTGTAACGGCGCCGATGTTCCTTGAAAAACTGACGTCACTGATTCGGGAAGAAAAAATATCGGATGAAAGCTCCGTGTTGTTCGTGAACGACGGAAGCATCGACGGCACCTGGGACATTATAAAGAATCTTGCGTCAGGGAACAGGCATTATACGGGAATATCTCTAAGCAGGAACCGCGGTCACCAGAACGCTCTGCTTGCCGGGCTGATGGAAGCAAAAGACAGATGCGATTTTACTATATCGGCGGACGCCGACGGCCAGGACGATATAAACGCGATGGATCAGATGACCGAAGAATATCTGAACGGCTGCGATATCGTATACGGCGTCCGGAAAAGCCGCAAAACGGACAGCTTCTTCAAGCGCTTTACGGCCGAAAGCTACTACCGGCTGCTGAACAGGCTCGGCGCGGAAACGGTATACAACCATGCAGATTACAGGCTCGCGTCGTCAAGAGCGCTGAAGGAGCTTGCCTCCTTCGGTGAAGTGAATCTCTTCCTTCGCGGCCTTTTTCCGATGCTCGGATTTAAAAGCAGCCGCGTCTTTTACGAGCGCCGCGAAAGGATCGCCGGCGAAAGCCGTTACCCTCTTTCAAAGATGCTTGCTCTTGCTTTTGACGGGATAACGAGCCTGAGCGTGAGACCGATACGGCTCATCACGGCGGCGGGCGTTATTCTTGCGCTGCCTGCCGCGCTCTATGCCGCCGTTTTGCTCGTCTTGTCTTTAAGAGGCGGCGGTGTTTCAGGCTGGAAGGCCGCGGCAGCCTGCGTCTGCCTTATCGGCGGGATACAGCTTATCTCGCTCGGCGTGGTGGGAGAGTATATAGGTAAGATCTACCTTGAAACAAAGCACAGGCCCCGCTTCATAATTTCCGAAAAAACATATTCTCCGGATGAAGAAGGGCCTGAAAGCGGAAACCTCTGAAAAACCTTCTGCTGCCGGCTTTTAACGCTCCTTTTCAAAACAGCCGGTGCAGAGCAGTTTTCCGTCCCTTACCCTGAGCCATGGCTCCGCGGTCGTTTCTCCGCATGCCGCGCACTTCTGCGAACGGTAGATCTCTGCCTGCGGCGGGGGAGTCACTGCTGCTTCCTGCACCTCGAAGATATCTTCCCCGGGCGCCGTGCTCATGAAATTTCTTTTTTCCTCCCTTGACGCGAAGGCGTGTTCTTTCAGAACGAGCCTGCATGACTTTCCGTTTATCCTGTTGAAGAACGTAAACGCCTGCTTTCCGCGTCTGTCTATGATGAGATTGCCCTTGCCTGCGGTGCAGCCGAGCAGCGCCTGTACCGCATCTACGCCGCAGGCGTCGTTTTCCGCTATGCAGACCGTCTCCTCGTCCTTTGCCGGTGCTTCGATCTCAAGCAGCTCCATCGCAAGAAGCGCCGCGCGGAAGCCGATCATCAGCCCTCCGCATTCATGCCCGTGAAAAGAGACGCATTTTTTATACAAAAGCTCTTTGTCCATAAAGACACCTCCGTCTGTGGTATGCCGCGCGGGAGCAACAGGCGCGCCCGCGGTTTGCAAAGACGCTTTGTTAGTTGTAAACTCGTGCGTACAATGAATTTTATCATTGAGGTGGGTAACTGACCATGAAAGAAGAAAAGAAAACGGACGACGTTTTTTCCAGATCGCTTCGCATGCACGAGGAGCACAAAGGCAAGCTTGACGTCCGCTGCCGCATGCCGATAGACAGCATGGACGACCTGTCGCTCGTCTACACTCCGGGCGTGGCTGAGCCCTGCCGCGCCGTCGTGCGCGACGAAAACGAGATCTGGAACGTTACCGTAAAGAACAATCTTGTTGCCGTAATAACCGACGGCAGCGCGGTCCTGGGGCTCGGCGACATCGGCCCAGCCGCGTCGATGCCGGTCATGGAGGGCAAATCATGCCTCTTCAAGCGCTTTGCAGGCATCGATTCTATACCGCTTGCCGTATCGACGAAAGACGTCGACGAATTCGTGAACATAGTTTCGAAGATCGCGGTCTCATTCGGCGGGATAAACCTTGAAGACATATCCGCGCCGCGCTGCTTTGAGATAGAGCGCCGCCTGCAGGAAAAACTCGACATACCGGTATTCCATGACGACCAGCACGGCACCGCGGTGATAGCGCTTGCGGCCTACAAAAACGCGCTGCGTCTCACCGGACGCACGCTGGAGGACGCAAAGCTCGTGATAAACGGAGCGGGTGCGGCCGGAAGCTCGATAGCGCGCTACTTTATAGCGGCAGGCGCTAAAAACATAATAATGTGCGATTTGCACGGGGCTTTATGCTCCGGCTATCCGGAAGGGCTCACGCAGGCTCAGGTGGAGCTCTCAAAGATAACGAACCCCGAAAAGAAGCGCGGGTCGCTTGCCGACGTAATAAAAGGCGCTGACGCGTTCCTTGGCGTATCGCGTCCCGGCCTCCTCACCGGCGACATGGTTCGCAGTATGGCGAAGGATCCTGTGGTATTTGCGATGGCAAACCCGACGCCGGAGATATTCCCGGACGAAGCCATAGCTGCTGGCGCCGCCGTCGTCGCCACCGGAAGAAGCGACTTCCCGAACCAGGTCAACAACTGCCTGGGCTTCCCGGGCATCTTCCGCGGCGCGCTCGACGTACGCGCAACGCGCATAAACGAAGAGATGAAGTTAGCGGCGTCGGAAGCGCTTGCTTCCCTCGTAACAGACGCCGAGCTTTCGAAAGACTACATTATCCCGCGTGCGCTTGACGAGCGCGTAGTGCCTGCGGTCGCGTCAGCAGTGGCGGCAGCGGCACGCCGCACGGGCGCGGCAAGGCTGTAGGGGAGGCTCCCGTGTTTCTCTCCCGTGAAGAAGCTTTCGGGCTCTTGTCACAGTTCGGCTCGCCGCTGTACGTTTACAGCGAGGATATACTGCGCGCGCGCTGCAGGGAGCTGTGCTGTGCCTTTTCCGGACGTATCCGCCCGAGCTTTTCGATAAAGGCGAACTCAAACGCGGCGTTGCTGCGCATTATACGCGAAGAGGGGATAGGCGCGGATGCGGTAAGCTGCGGCGAGATTTTCATACTTGAGTACGCAGGCTTTGACAGCAGCGAGATATTCTTCATCCCCAACAACGCGTCTGAAGAAGAACTGCGCTTTGCCGTCGGGCGAAATATACTTGTAAGCGCCGACTCGCTTTCACAGCTTGAAACGCTGGGGCGCATAAAAAAAGGCGCGCGCGTTTCGCTGCGCATAAATCCGGGGATAGGCGCAGGACACTGCGACAAGGTCGTAACGGCTGGGCACGCCACTAAATTCGGCATTGAACCGGCGCTCTGCACTGAAGCGAAAAAAATTATAAAAGCCTTCGGACTTAAGCTTGAAGGCGTCAACCAGCATATAGGCTCGCTCTTCCTTGAGCCGGGGCCTTACGTTGAAGCGGCGGAAGCGCTGCTTTCCATCGTGCTCGAACATTTCCCGGGGCTTTGCTTCGTCGACTTCGGCGGCGGTTTCGGGGTACCCTACAAAAAGAGCGAGCACAGGCTCGATTTTGCCGCGCTGCGTGACGGGCTCTTCCCGCTGATGGATTCGTTTGCCGCACGCTATGACAATAAGGGTATAAGCTTTAAATGCGAGCCGGGCCGTTATATCGCGGCGGAATGCGGGCTTCTTTTAGGCAGCGTGAATGCGGTCAAGGAATGCTTCGGCAGGCGCTACGTGGGTACCGACCTCGGCTTCAACGTGCTTATGCGTCCGGTGCTGTATGACTCATGGCACGAGGTGCAGCTGATAAAAAAAGAAGATGACGGCTGCGCTTCCGCGCCCCTTGCCGATATAACGGGAAACATCTGCGAGAGCGGCGATATAATAGCGGCTGAGCGTCCCGTCGGGAACGCGCAGATCGGCGATATCATAGCTGTCGAAAACGCCGGCGCCTACGGCTATTCGATGGCGTCAAACTACAACAGCCGGCTGCGTCCGGCGGAAGTGCTGAAAACGAGCGGCGGAGAGTTCAGGCTGATACGCGCGGCGGACACGCTGCAGAGCCTTACCGCTTCCTTCTGAACAAAACAGGCGCCGCCCTCGCTTTGAAGGCGGCGCCTTTCGCAATGATTCTTTCAGTTTCGTGCTATCTGACGGAATATATGCTGCCTCCCGACGTCACGGCGATAACGCCGTTCGGCGTTACAACAGGCGCCGCGGTTACGTCGCCGTCGAGCGGTATGCTGCGTATTATCCTGCCGTCGGACGCCGCAAGCTGATAAAGATTGTCGCTGTTCGAACCTATAAAGATGCTGTCTCCCGCCGCGGCGGCTGAGGAATAGACCGACGCGCCTGTGTCCGTCTTCCAGAGCTCCGCGCCGCTGTTTGCGTCCACAGCAGTCACTTTGCCTGAGATATCGCCGAAGACGACCCTGCCGTTATGCACTAAAGGCGACGATTCTATCTGTGCTTTCGCGTCATAGCGCCAGATCACGGCCTGATGTTTTATCCGCGCGCAGTAGAGCTTTCCGTCCTGGCTCGTGAAGTAAAGCATCCCGTTTGCGACAGCCGGAGCCGACATTATCGGGCCCCCTACGATCGCGCGCCATTTGAGCTTTCCTGTGGCAGCGTCTATCGCGAACATCTTGCAGTTTTTGTTCCCGACATATACAACGCCGTCAGAGACTGCAGGCGAGCCTGTGACCGCAGCGTCGGTCTTGAAGCTCCATTTCTGCCAGCCTGACTTTATCGAGACGGCGTAAACATATCCGTCGTTTGAGCCGAAATAGACAGTATCCCCGTCGACCGCCGGAGAACTCTGTATGCTGCTGTGCGTCGTGAACTTCCATATCAGACTGCCGCTTTCCGCGTCGAGGCAGTAAAGCCTGCTGTCATAGCATCCGAAATATACCCTTCCGTTTAAAACTGCGGGGGAGGCCGTTACCCAATTGTCGGTTTTAAAGCGCCACAAGTCGTTTCCGTTTGCGTCGGCCGCGCAGAGATCGCCGTCGTTCGTGCCGAAGTAGAGCCTGTTTTTATAGACCGCGGGAGATGATACGATTCCCTGCGAGGATTTTACCGCGCTCCACTCGCGCACCCCCGAAAAGTTCTGCGGAAATGCGCCCGCATCCGTGTTTGCCCCTGTGCGGAGAACGTTGTTTTTGAACATCGGCCAGTCCTGGGCTCCTGCCGCGGAAGCCGCCGCTGCGATCAGTGCCGCGGCTGCGGCTGCTTTGAAAAAGTGCTTTGATATCATACTGCGCACATCCTTTCGCTGACGAAAAATACCGCCTGAGTATCTTCGGCGGCTGTTCAATGCCTGCGTGCGGCTTATCCCTTATAGTCGCCGCGGTCGCAGACCACCTCGTAGCCTATTGCTTTCATGCTGCTTTTTACCGCCTCATATGCCGCTTCTGTCTCAGTATCCGCGTTCAGCTTGTTGTCGTAAAGCATATACTTTCTGCGCACCGACATCGGCGAGATATTCGGCATCACGACGTTGCAGCCCGCAAGCACTCCCATCTCGCGCCCGCCTCCCTTTATCGTTCCGAGAGCCGTCGTGGCAGGCAGCAGCACCTTCGGGTTCATAAGCCGCACTAACGCGAGCAGAAAGAGCGTAAGTTCCGCGGAGCCCGCTTTTTCGTGCGCAAAGGGCGTGTCGTGGTGAGGTATGAACGGCCCCATGCCAACCATATGCGGAGCGAATTCCTTTATGAAAAGCAGGTCTGAGACGATATTGTCCACAGTCTGGAAGGGGGATCCCACCATCGAGCCGGCCCCTGTCTGATAGCCTATCTCCTTTAGGTTTTTCAGGCATTCCATCCTGTTTGCAAGGGAAAGCTCCGCCGGGTGCAGCATTCCGTAGTGCGCCGGGTCCGCCGTTTCGTGTCTGAGCAGGTAGCGGTTCGCTCCGGCATCGAAAAAGCGCTGATAGCTTTCGCGGCTCTTTTCTCCAAGCGAAAGCGTTATCGCGCAGTCAGGATATTCCGCGCGGATCGACGCAATGATATCCGTCATCATATCGTCGGTGTAGTACATATCCTCGCCGCCCTGAAGAACGAAAGTGCGGAAGCCGAGCGAATATCCTTCGCTGCAGCACTCCATTATCTCTTCCTTCGTCAGGCGATACCTCTGCGCGTTTTTGTTGCTTCTGCGTATGCCGCAGTAAAGGCAGTCGTTGCGGCAGTAGTTCGTCATCTCTATCAGGGCGCGCACGAAGATCTTATTCCCGTAATGCTCCGTCGCCCTTTTGCGCGCAAGCCCGCAGAGCAGCTGCGTGCTTTCCTCGTCTCTCTTTTCTATGAGGAAGCGCAGCTCTTCGCGGGAAGCGTTCGTTGTCCTGTAAACTGATTCTATGATATCGGCTGACTTCATCCCTGCGGCCTCCGAATGAACGATTCGTTGCTGCTGCAATTATATCCTATTTGGATATAAAAATCTTTCGCGTACAAAAATAGGGACGCCGGAATGGCGCCCCTCTGCAGCAGCCGGTATGTTACTTTTCGAGCAGTCTGCCCACGAGTTCCGTGAACTTCCTGCCGTCTGCGACAGGCTCGCCGTCTGCTATGGACGCAAGCCCGTAAAGCAGGCTGGACCACTCTTCCGCCTTGAAATCCTCCTTTTCGGATTCCGAGGCTATCCTTTTTATCAGCGCGTTGTCCGGGTTTATCTCCATCACGCGCTTTTCCTCCGGTACTTCCTGTCCCATCGACTTGAAGAAATTCCTCATCTGCGGCGATATCACCTCTCCCTTCTGCACGAAGCAGACGGGGGAGTCAACAAGACGCCCGGATATCTTCACGTCCTCGACGAGGCTGCCGAGCGCTTCCTTTATCTTCTTCGCAAGGCCGCTCTTTTCGACTTCGCCGTCATTCTTTTCTTCTTTTTTCTCCGCGTCTTCCGGCAGCTTTACGTCTTCCGCGGAGACGGAAACAAAGTCATATTTGTCGTACTTGAGCGCGTGGTTCACCCATATCTCGTCGACAGGGTCGGAGAGCAGCAGGACGTTCACGCCCCTCTTTTTGAAAGCCTCTAACTTCGGGGAATTCTGCAGGTTGGAAAGCGACGAGCCTGTGATGTAATATATCTTGTCCTGTCCCGCCGGCATGTTGATTATATAATCCTCGACGGAAGTCTTTTTGCCGTCCGAGCCTTCGAAGACGCAGAGCCTGATAAGCTCTTCGCGGCGGCGCAGGTCGGAGATTATCCCTTCCTTGAGGACGACGCCGAAAGTCTGCCAGAACTTCGCGTACTTTTCATTGTCGTCTTTCTTCATCTTCGCAAGCGTGTCCAGAATCTTCTTTGTGAGGCTGCTCTTGATCTGCGCGGTCATTTTGTCCTGCTGCAGCATCTCGCGCGAGACGTTGAGCGACAGATCCTCGGAATCCACGACTCCCTTGATGAAGCGCAGATACTGCGGTATCAGCTCCTTGCAGTCGTTCATTATGAAAACGCGGCGGATATAGAGCTGCACGCCGTGGCGGCCGTCCTGATAGAAGAGATCCATCGGCTGCCGGTTCGGGATGAAAAGCAGCGCGCGGAATTCGCTCGTTCCCTCCGCCTTGTAATAGATATGCTCCATCGGGTCTTCCCAGTCGTGGGAGATGTGGCGGTAGAAGTCGTTCAGCTCTTCGTCCCTGATATCCTTCTGCGGCCGCGTCCACAGAGCCTTCATCGAGTTGACGGGCTCTTCCTTTTCGTCATCTTTCTTTTCCTTCCCCTTTTCCGACAGGTAGATGGGGTAGGTGACGAAGTCGGAATATTCCTTGATTATGCTGCGAAGAGTCCATTCAGAGAGGTAATCCTTTCCTGCACTTTCCTCTTCATCCTTTTTCTCTTCGGTCTCTTTTATGTGGAGCGTGACGGAGCTTCCGTTTGCCGTGCGCTCTCCGTCGTCGATCGTGTAGGTGCCGTCTCCGGTCGATTCCCACTTCCATGCCTTCGCGTCCCCGGCCTTCATCGTATCGACCGTGACTTTGTCCGCCGCGATGAACGCCGAGTAAAAGCCCACGCCGAACTGGCCTATCAGGCCGTCGGCGCCGCCGCCCTTCGCTTCCTGCATCGCGCGTATGAACTCGGCTGTGCCGCTCTTTGCGATCGTGCCCAGGAATGAGACGAGATCCTCCCTGTTCATGCCTATGCCGTTGTCCGAGAACGTAAGAGTGCGCGCCTCCTTATCGACGGTTATGTCTATGCGCCCCTCTTTTGCCGCGCCGGCAAGTTCCGGACGGCTCAGGCTCTCTATGCGCAGCTTGTCTATCGCGTCCGACGCGTTTGATATCAGCTCGCGAACAAAGATGTCGGGGTTGGAATAGACGGAGTTTATCATAAGCTCAAGGACCTGTTTCGCTTCGCTTTGGAATTCCATTTTTTCTGCCATAAATATTCCTCCTGAGATACCTTTGAAAGTTCTCTGCTATTATAGAATAAAAGGGGCGGTATTTACGCCCCTTTTATACGTTAAGGGAAAAACGCGCCGCGGCGTTCCGCGCTGATGCGGGAGCGCGGCTTACTGAACGTTTTCGAAGCTGAAGTCGAACTTCCCGTCCTTCTCTGATATCACTATCTTTCCGCCGTCCATCACGGCACCGCCTATGATCGCGCGCGCGATAGGCGTTTCGAAGGTCTTCTGTATATAACGCTTCAGCGGACGTGCTCCGTACACCGGGTCGTAGCCGTTCTCGGCGCAGAGAGAAAGCGCTTCGTCTGTCAGCTCGAGAGTGATGCCGCGGTCGTGCAGGCGCGCCTCAAGCTGCCTCAGCATCAGGCGGACTATCTGGCGTATGTCTGCCTGCGTGAGCGGCTTGAAGCAGATGATCTCGTCTATGCGGTTCAGGAACTCCGGACGGAAGCTGCCGCGCAGCATCGACATCACGCTCTCGACAGTGCCCGCGGAAAGCTCGCCCTTCTCATCCATGCCGTCTATCAGCAGCTGAGCTCCGATATTGCTGGTCATTATCAATACGCAGTTCTTGAAGCTAACGGTGCGGCCGTGGCTGTCCGTGACGCGGCCGTCGTCCAGTATCTGGAGCAGTATGTTGAAGACGTCCGGATGCGCCTTTTCGATCTCGTCGAAGAGCACCACCGAGTAAGGATGGCGGCGCACAGCCTCAGTCAGCTGGCCTCCCTCGTCGTAGCCGACATATCCCGGAGGTGCTCCGACGAGTCGGGAGACAGAGTGCTTTTCCATATACTCGGACATATCTATGCGGACGATATTGTCTTCGGAGTCAAAGAGTGCTTCGGCAAGAGCCCGTGCCAGCTCCGTCTTTCCGACGCCGGTCGGCCCAAGGAAGATAAATGAGCCTATCGGGCGCTTCGGGTCCTTGATGCCGGAACGTGCGCGGAGCACCGCGTCGGCGACGAGAGATACCGCCTCGTCCTGCCCTACAACGCGCTCATGCAGCACGGAGTCAAGATGCAGCAGCTTCTCGCGTTCGCCCTCGACGAGCCGCGTGACCGGTATGCCTGTCCACTTTGCCACGATCTCCGCTATCTCGTCCTCCGTTACCTCTTCGCGCAGCAGCTTCTGCCCGCCGGCAGAGGCGGCCATTGCTTCCTCGGCCTTTTTCAGCTCTCCCTCTAACTGGTTCAGCTTACCGTAGCGCAGCTGTGCGGCAGTGTTCAGGTCGTACTTGCGCTCAGCCTCTTCGATCTGATGGCGCACATTTTCGATCTCTTCGCGCATCCCGCGTATCTTTACGATATCGCGCTTCTCGGTCTCATACTGCGCGCGCAGAGTGTTTGCCTTTTCTCTTTCGTCCGCTAACTCCTTCTGCAGAGCGTCCAGGCGCTCTTTGCTTGCCTTGTCCTTTTCGAGCTTCAGCGCGGCTTCTTCTATCTCAAGCTGCATCACGCGGCGGTTCACGCTGTCCAGCTCCGCGGGCAGGGAGTCGATATCCGTGCGTATCATCGCGCAGGCTTCGTCTATAAGGTCTATTGCCTTATCAGGCAGGAAGCGGTCCGTGATATAGCGGTTGGAGAGTGTCGCGGCCGCTACCAGCGCGCTGTCCTGGATCCTGACGCCGTGATGCAGCTGGAAGCGCTCCTTGAGCCCGCGCAGTATCGAGATTGTGTCCTCGACGCTCGGCGGTTCCACCATGACCGGCTGGAAGCGCCTTTCGAGAGCGGCGTCCTTTTCGATGTACTTGCGGTACTCTTCGAGAGTCGTGGCTCCGATGCAGTGCAGCTCGCCGCGCGCAAGCAGCGGCTTCAGCATGTTGCCGGCGTCCATGGCTCCGTCCGTTTTGCCCGCGCCCACTATCGTATGCAGCTCGTCTATGAAGAGGATGACGCGGCCGTCGCTCTTTTTGACCTCGTCAAGCACTGCTTTCAGGCGCTCTTCGAACTCGCCGCGATATTTTGCTCCGGCGATGAGCGCGCCCATATCCAGCGCGAAGATGACGCGGTCCTTAAGATTCTCCGGCACGTCGCCGCGCATGATGCGCTGAGCGAGGCCTTCCGCTATAGCGGTCTTTCCGACGCCAGGCTCGCCTATGAGCACCGGGTTGTTCTTCGTTTTGCGGCTCAGTATGCGTATCGTTCTGCGTATCTCCTCGTCGCGCCCTATGACCGGATCCAGCTTGTTTTCGCGCGCCGCCTTCACGAGGTCTCTCCCGTACTTTTCCATCGCGTCGTACTTGTCTTCCGGGTTATCGCTCGTGACCCTCTGATTGCCGCGCACAGCGGAGAGCGTCTTTAAGAAAAGATCCTGCGTGACGCCGAAAGTCTCGAATATCCTGCCAAGCGGCGTGCCCTTGGTCTCGTTCAGCACGGCAAGGAAAAGGTGCTCAACGGAGACGTACTCGTCCTTCAGCTTGTCAGCTTCGCTTTCCGCGCTCACTAAAATTTTGGAAAGCGTCTGCGAAATATATATTCTGCCGCTTTCCTGCCCGGCTCCCGAGACGCGCGGCTTTTTGAGAAGCTCCTTCTCAACGGCGGAAGCAACATTTTCCGCAGGAACGTTCATCTTCGCGAAAAGCCGCGGGATCAGCCCGTTGTCCTGCTTCAGCAGCGCAAGAACAAGATGCTCGGCCCCTATCTCCTGATGGCCGAAGCTGACGGCCCTGTTCTGAGCGTCGTAAAAAGCTTCCTGTGATTTCTGTGTCAGTTTATTCATATCCATAATGATCCCTCCTTAGGGACGCTGATTTAACTAACCCTGACGTTACGGATATATTATAATACATCAGCGAATATCAAACAATAGTTTTCAATAAAAATTTTAAATCAAAAAATAAGCGGCGCTCTTTTCATAAACAGCGGCTTTCATGAGTTCATGTCCGATAAATGCCGGAATCCGATGTCTGTCTTTTAAATTTTTACATGATGATATTCATCTTTACGGATGTAAAAGCATACCCTCTGTGCTAATATTATTAAGGATTTTTCGCAAAAAGTTTTCTGAAAGGGCGGAGTATATATCATGGAATTATCTGAAAAACAAAAAGAGATTCAGCGCTTTTCCTGCATCGCGGCAGGGAAGATGAGAGCGGCGCGCATGTCTCTTGCCGTTGTCCTCACAAGCGTGCTGCTGTTTTCTCTTCCGGCTCTTACGGCCTGGGGGGCGCCCTCAGGCGACGGAGCGATCCTGCGGGGTTCGGGTGTTACCGCAAATGCGTTTGGCAGTCCTTCCGCATGGGGAGGCAATACGTTTGCTGAGGGCTGGTACGCTACTGCGTGGGGTGAAGATACGATAGCCGATGAGAACATGGCTACGGCGTTCGGAGCAAGCACGCAGGCTCTGGGAAATGTTTCAACGGCTTTTGGCTCTCATGCCATCGCCAGCGGCGTAACTTCCACAGCATTTGGTGTTCGCACCAAGGCAAGCGGCTGGGCCTCTGTTGCCTGGGGCTATAACTCAGGCACCGAATCAAGAACGACAGAGGCAAAGGGCCTGGCTTCCACGGCGTTCGGGCGTTCAACGCTCGCTGCGGGAAAATATTCCACGGCGTTCGGCTACAATACGACCGCCAGCGGCGATTATGCCGTGTCATGGGGTGCTAACACTGCTGCTTCAGGTACCCACTCCACGGCTTTTGGCCAGTCAACAGAGGCAAACGGCGACGGTTCCACGGCCTTCGGAGGTTACACAAAGGCAAACGCAAATTATTCCACGGCCTTCGGGTACAGGACACAAGCCGACGGCTATGCGGCGGCGGCATTCGGCTACGGATCTGTCGCCGGCGGCAGGTACGCAGCGGCTTTCGGTTATTACTCAAAAGCATCGGGTGAAAACTCCGCTGCGTTCGGCTACCATGCCGAAGCCGAAGGCGAAAATGCCGTTGCGTTCGGAAATCAGTCGCAGGCCATCGGCAGAGGCGCCACTGCCTGGGGCGGCTACAGAAACTCCGCTGCCAACAACATTGGCGGCATTGCCGCGGGCGACGCTTCCACAGCGTTTGGCGCGGAAACAGAGGCGCTGAGCGCTTACTCTACTGCTTGGGGCTACGCCGCCCGGGCCGGAAAACTGCTTTACGGCACGGAGAAAACGGAGGCCATCATTATAGATTATAAAGATGGCTACACAACAAAATATAAGATAGTGGACGCCAATCACAGGAGTACAACGCTGAAGGACGGCTTTGCTTCGTATGCCGATGCTTATAACGACAGCGATCTGACCAAGCATGAAGGTCGTCTCTCTACGGCCTTCGGGGCTTATACAGAGGCAAGCGGATATTGTTCCACGGCATTTGGGCATACTACAAAGGCCAGCGGCAATGCTTCCACCGCGTTCGGAGTACTTACAGAAGCCGGCGGCAATGCTTCCACCGCGTTCGGGGTTGGTACAACAGCCAGCGGCAATGCTTCCACCGCGTTCGGCAATGCTTCCATTGCGAACGCCGATAATTCTCTTGCGGCGTTAGGCGGCGTGGTAAATACCGGCGCGGAAAACTCGGCCGCCATCGGCAAAGGTGCCAGGGCCGCTTTGGCCGACACTGCAGCTTTGGGCAGCGGCTCGGTGGCTTCAAGGGCAGCAGGCGCGGCGGATGCCTGGCTGAAAGGAAGCAGCATCGGAAGCGCATGGGTGTCCACACATAACGCGATAGCTGTCGGCAATGACAACATAGTGACAAGGCAGATCACAGGCGTGGCGGCAGGTTCCATCGATACCGACGCCGTCAACGTGGCGCAGCTGCGCGCCGGCCTTTCGTTCGGCGTAAGAAGCGGCGGCGCGAACGTCGGAGCTCTTGATATGAGCGGCGCGTCTGCGGCGCCTGTCTTCGAAGCCGGAGACGGCCTGAAGGCTGAAATACGCGATACAAACAAGATAGTCTTCTCGATAGATACCGACAGCGATCTGTACGCGAAC
>JAFYJW010000011.1 GCA_017537925.1 Synergistes sp.
GTTCCAGTCGACTACAGCGGTGATATTGGAAAGTTTTTCCTTTACGGCTATCCTGCGGGCCTCGGCGACCTGTCCCTTTACCTGTTCGCCGTCACCCATCACTACCCATGTGTGCGAACGGGATCCCCGCGCACGTGCTGCCAGCGCAAAACCGACGCCGGCGGCGAGTCCCTGCCCCAAGTTGCCGGTACCCCAGTCCACGCCGGGGACGTCGCGTTCCACATGCCCCTGATAAGGGCTTCCTGCGCGGCGGAAGTTGGCCGCCATCTCGTGCGCCGGGAAAAAGCCGTATTCGGCAAGCGCCGCGTAAAAACCGGCTGAGGTATGGCCGTGGCTCACGACGATGCGGTCGCGGTCGGGAGAGTCCGCCGTCTCCGGCGAAACGTTTGCGGCGCCAAGCAGAGTGATATAAATATCCAGCGACGAAAGAGCCCCCGCGGGGTGACCGCTCTTTGCGGCAGCGGTAGCGGCTACGGCCCAGACACGAGCGTCGCGGGCGGCTTCACGCAGTTTTTCGGCACAGGCATCAGTGAGCGTCTCCGCTCTGAAATCTCGTATTTCTTCTACCTTCATTCAGAAAAACGCCTCTCAATCTTCCAATGAGAATCCGGAAGGAAAATCTTCCCCGCATAATTTTACAGCCAAATCGTATAACTGTGCGCATTTTATACCGACCTCCGTTTTATGAATTAAGCATCACTGCGGACTGCCGCACGGCGCGCCGTTCGTTGTAAAATATCCATGTACTCTCTGCCAAAGAGGAGGAAGTTCCTTGTATATTCTTGCCGCTCTGCTTCTTGATGCGATATTCGGCGACCCGAAACGTCTGCCTCATCCGGTGGTATTGATCGGGCGTCTCATTTCTTATTACGAAAAGATCCTTTATTCGCGCGGCGGGGACGCGAAAAGAAACGGCTTTATATTCTGCGCCGCGGTCATCGGAACGACTGCTGCGGCACTGTTTGCGCTGCTGTGTGCTGCAGGTATCGCAGGATCCTTTCTGCAGCGCGCGCTTGAGCTATACCTGCTTTACGCGGCTATCGCGTTCAAATCGCTGAAGGACGAATCGCTTCCCGTGGCAAGGGCGCTTGCGGCAGGGGATCTTGCCGCCGCGCGCATATCTGTGGGAAGGATAGTGGGGCGCGACACGGAACGTCTGGATGAGGCGGGAGTGATACGCGCCTGCGTCGAAACGATAGCGGAAAGCTATATTGACGGCGTCGTTTCCGTGCTCTTCTGGGCCTTCGTCGGCGGGTTTTTCGGACAGGCCGCGCTTTTTGCATGGATATTCAAGGCCGCAAATACTATGGACTCCATGGTGGGCTACGATGACGCGCGCTATCATGATTTCGGATATGCCGCGGCAAAACTTGACGACATAATGAACTTCATCCCGGCGCGCCTGGGCGCGGCAACCGCCGTGGCGGGCGGCGCTCTCGGCGGCATGGACTACAGGCGCGCGTGGAGGATATTCCTGCGCGACAGGCTGAATCACAAGAGCCCGAACAGCGCGCACGCCGAAAGCGTCTTTGCAGGGCTGCTGGGCGTCCGTCTCGGGGGCGGCGCCTTTTACGGCGGAGAGTGGGAACCGCGTCCCTTCTTAGGCGACGACATTCGCAGCCCCGACCCCAACGATATAATTCGCGCGCACCACATTTTGAATCTCTCCGTCGCCGTATGCGCGGCTGTGATACTGCTTCTGCTGCGGGTGGGCCGGTAATGGAATTCCGACCGCACGGAGCAAACCCGCTGAAATTATATGAGCTCTTCGGAATCACGCCTCCGGAGAAGATATATGATTTCAGCACCAACATCAGCGCCGTACCGCAAAAAAGCGGTTTTTCCCCGGATCTGCGCAGGATAACGGAGGATTATCCCGACGACGACTGCGCCGGGCTGCGCGATATCTTTTCCGCAAAATACGGCGCGGGAAAAGAAAATATCCTGATAACGAGCGGTTCCAACGAAGCTATATATATTATCGCGTCATACGCGGCAAGCCGCGAAAACTATATACTCCAGCCGGCATACGGCGAATATCTGCGCGCGCTTTCCGCATTCGGGGCAAAGCCGCGCAGTATAACAAACCTTGACGAAGCGTCTTTCACGGACGGAAGCACGGTGTGGATATGCAATCCGTGCAACCCGACCGGCGCTTTTATCAGCGACGCCGCGATATATCGCACGGCGGAGGCGCATCCGAATGTCACCTTCGTAACAGACGAGGCATACCGGGATTTTATATGGACCGAGGAAGAACTTCTGCCCTTTTCGCCGCGCCGGAACATCATCAGGCTGCGTTCTCTCACAAAGATATACGATATCTGCGGCGCGAGGGCCGGCTGCGTGCTGGCGGACGAAGGGACCATTGCATCCCTTAAGCTGCGTCAGCCGAGCTGGAGCGTAAGCGGACTCGCGCAGGAGGCAGCCGCGTTCTTCGCGTCGGACGCAGGTCTTATCGAACGCACAAAAAAATATTACTCCCGCGAGATACCGCGCTTCAGGAACGCTTTGGCCGCAGCAGGGCTTGTGACATTGCCCACGACGGTGAATTTTTTTCTGGCAAAGGTCTGTGACGACGAAGGGTTTATACGTTTTCTGCTTGAACGCGGCTGCGTCGTGCGTCACACACGCAACTTCCCCGGGCTTGACGGACGCTTCGTACGGATAGCGGCGCGCACCGAATGTGAAAACGACATACTTGCGGCAGCCGTAAGAGAGTATCGTCAGACTGTCCGCTAATGCGCGGAATGATCCGGCTCCCGCGCAGACACCGGAGCTTTTATTTTTTGCCCGCCGCGTACCACGGGAATTTTTCAGCCATTCCGGGGCGCCTCGGATAACCTTTCGGCGTAGGAGCGTTTTTATTCCACAGCACAAAATATCTGTCCATATCGGAAAGTTTATAGCCTATGATCTCCGGAGCGGAGAGCCCGAGCCTGTCCCACTTTCCGTGAACTGCTTCAAGCTCTTCCATGACACGCGGACCCTTGAACGCGATGAGCATGCCCTTTGCCTTTACCAGAGGCATAAGGTATTCCGCAAGCATCCCGGCGGAGCATACCGCACGTGCTGCCGCCGCGTCGAACCTGCCGCCGTTCTTTTTCGCGTAATCCTCCGAACGGCAGCATTCCACCGTTACGTTCGCAAGTCCGAGCATCTCCGCGATTCTCTTTACCTGTGCGCATTTGCGCGCGATGCTGTCAAGCAGCGTTATCCTGATATCCTTTCTGCATATCGCCCATACTATGCCCGGAAGGCCGCCCCCGGTGCCGACGTCTATCACGCTGCGCTTCTCCCGCAGAAGAGGCAGCGCGTACGCGCAGTCGATTATATGCGAGTTCCACAGAGTATCCCCGTCGGACGGCCCAGTAAGACGCGCAAGTTCATTCGCCTTTATAAGCAGCGAGACATACTGCCTTAATTTTTCTTCATTCTCCGAAATAATTTTTTCTATCTCTCCGGCGTCGATGCTTTTTGCCATAAAACTTCTCCGTTCATGTGATAATAATAAAATGACAGCCGCGCGTGTATAATAATAATAGCACGACAGGCGCCTATGGGAGGCTATGCGATGGAGACTTTTGAAAACGGCTCTAAGATAAAAAAAGGCATACTTAATATATTGGATCTCAGCGGCACATGGCGTGATATGGGGCGTCAGTACGGAGCGCTTGCCGCGGGCGAACTTCGCGATATGTACGACAAAGCCGCGGCAAATCTTCTGGATACGCTTCCCGATCCGCAGCTGATACACGAGAAGGCAGACAAACTTATAGCAAATTACCCGTTCAGATTCAAGGAGCTGATGCGCGGGCTGGCGGAAACGTCCGGTCTTTCGGCGGAAGAGCTGAAGTTAGTGAATGCCGCCGAAGTCATAGCCGCGGAATGCATCCTCCCGCCGCAGGGCACCGGAATTGCGGTATGGGGAGACTATTCCGCAGGTCCGCTTGTCTACGGGCGCAACTACGATTACCTTCCATGTTTCAAAGAGCTCTCCTGCGATCTTACCCTTGCTGCTTTCCATCCGGCGGACGGCTCCCTTTCCGTCGCCGCGATAGGCTACGCCGGAGAGATCTGCGCAGCGAACGCGATGAATGAAAAGGGTCTTTTCCTTGAGCTGAACAACGGGATGCCGTCGGGCGGCGCGCTGTGGTACGACAGCCGCGTCCCGGCCATCGCAGAACTGCTCGGCTTCATGCTTGACTGTTCGACTCTTGACGAGATCGAAAGCGCGTTCCAGACCACGAGAGCGAACTTCGCATATATCGTCGGGGTCGCGGACGGGCAGACGGCACGCTGTTTCGAGTGGCCGGTATTCGACGTGAAGCTGCGCCTTTCGCATTCGCGTCCGGGGCTTACCGTTCTTACAAACCACTTCACCGAATTCTCATGGGGACTGCCGCGTCCCGACGACCGGAAATACTGGCTGACCCGCACGCGCCGCACTAACCTGCTCAACCTCGCCAAACACTTCAAGGGCACGATAAACGAAACGGTAATGAAAAACATAATGGATACCAAGATCGACGAACTGGGAGCCACGACCGATTCCACGCTCTATCAGCTCGTCGCGGTGCCCGAAAGGTACGAGCTGTGGTTCAAGATCCCCGGAGAGCAGGAGTGGACCGCCATCGATATGAAAGAGATCCTCAGGCCGAGAAAGGACTGACCGTCATGGGAAAGTATTATATCGCGTTCGACTGCGGCACGATGGGTACAAAGACCGCGCTGTACAGCATAGATTCGACGCGCGTCGCCGAAGCCTACCGTGAAAACAGGATATCCTACCCGCGTCCCGGCTGGGCCGAGATGGACGCAAACGGCTTCGTCGAAAACGTGCGCGAGGGCGTCAGGGAATGCCTGGCCAAGTCCGGCATAAACCCCGCGGAAGTACGCGGGATATCCGCAAGCGGCATTATATGCGGCATCGTTGGAATAGACGATGACTGGAAGCCGGTGACTCCGTTCGTACCTTATCTCGACAGCAGATCGGCCGGAGAAGCCGCGTGGGTGCGTGAAAACGTCGAGCCGGTATGGATAGAGGAAAGCGGCAACGCGATAGTCGACGAATTCATGCCGCCTATGATACTGCGCTGGTTCCTGAATCAGTACGGCGGCTTCCGCAAGACGGCGGTAAAGGTCGTAAACAACGGCCCCTTCGTGCTGGGCACGCTTGCGGGACTTTCCGCAAAAGACGCCTTCCTTGACTGGGCCACGATGTCCGGCTGGCTGATCGGCTACGACGCCAAAAAGCGCGACTGGTCGCGCAGACAGACGAAAGCGCTCGGCATACCCGACGAGATACTGCCCCGCATAGTAAAGCCGTGGGAAGTCGTCGGTTTCCTCTGCCGCTCTGAAGCTGAAAAGATGGGGCTTCCGGCAGGCATACCGATAGCGGCCGGCGCGGGAGATACGATGCAGTCCGCCCTTGCGTCCGGGCTGTTCGAACCGGGACTTGCCACCGACGTGGCAGGGACGGCGTCGATATTTGCCGTGGCCGTAAAGGAAGCCGACAGGAGGATAACGGAAGCGCCGGGCATGATGTTTGCGACCGGGACCCTGCCGGACGCATACTTCTACTGGAGCATGATACGGGCCGGCGGGCTTTCCCTTCGCTGGTTCCGCGACAGCATCGCAGACCGTGCCGGAGACCCGATGTTCTACGCGGAGATGGACACGCTTGCCGCAGACGTGCCGCCCGGTTCGCGCGGGCTGCTCTTCTACCCGTACCTTCAGGGGGCAGGCCCGGATATGCCGGGAGCATGCGGAGTCTTCGCGGGGCTCTTCGGCGTCAGCGACCGGGCCGCTATGTGGCGCTCGATACTTGAAGCGATAGCATTCGAATACGCTCAAATGATAAAGATCTACAGAAAATGCGGCATCCCGCTGAACGAGATAATCGGGACCGAAGGCGGGAGCAAAAGCCCTCTGTGGACGCAGATAAAGGCCGACATCTTAGGCGGCGCATACAACATCCCGACGCGGAGCGAGGGCGGGCTTATGGCCGACGTCGCCGTTGCCGCGCACGCGGTGGGAGACATTGCCGATATAAAAGAAACGATGAAGCAGTGGGTGACATTCCGCGGCCGTTTCGAACCGGACCAGAAGAACGCCGAGATCTACCGGAAGATCTTCGAAGAGCGCCAGCGCCTTCTTGACGGGCCGATGAAAGAGCTTTTCGCTGCCCTCGCGAGGGTAAGGAACATTTAAGAAACGGAGCGCACAAGGCCTGCTTCGGCACGCCGGAAAATGGGGATATTAAACGGCGTTAAATTTTCGATATACGTACAGGGCTGCCGCACCAATCAGTATGAGGGCGAAGCGATAGCCGCGGCGCTCGAAGCGGAAGGAGCCGTCCGCAGCGGGACTCTTCCCGAAGTGATCGTGATAGTCAGCTGCACGGTGACGGCAACGGCAGACAGCAAATGCCGCAAACTGATAAGAAGGGCGCGCCGCGAGCATCCCGATGCGGTCATAGCCGTATGCGGATGCTACGCTCAGAAAATGACGGAAGAAGAGCGTGTCCGTCTCGGCGCAGATATAGTCGCAGGCAACCGCCTGAAGCACATGCTGCCCGGACTGATAGAAAAAAGTCTCGCTGGCAGCGGCCCTTCATTCATCAAAAGCTGCGATCTTAAAAACAATACTGACTGGGACGCACTGTCGCTGGACAGGCCGCGTCTGCATACGCGCGCGTTCCTGAAGGTCCAGGACGGATGCGCCCACTGCTGTTCCTACTGCATAGTTCCCTCCGTGCGCGGGAAGCCGGTATCACGCCCGATAGAAGACGCAGCCGCGGAGGCGCGCCGCATAACAGAGGGCGGATGTCCGGAGATCGTGCTTACAGGCGTACATTTAGGGCTTTACCGGGACCTTCCTCTGCTTGTCAGAAAGATAGCGTCGCTTCCCGGGATAAAGAGGATCCGCTTCGGTTCGATAGAACCCTTTGCGGTGACCGACGGCCTGCTCAGGGAGCTCGCGGGCTGCGAGGCATTCTGCAGGCATCTGCATATGCCGCTTCAGTCCGGCGACGACGGCGTGCTTGCCTCGATGAGGCGCGGCTACCGCGCGGCCGAATTCGCAAAAATAACGGAGCAGGCCCGCGCGATACTGGGAGAGGAGCTTCACATAAGCACGGACCTGATGGTCGGCTTTCCTTCGGAAGATGAAAAGGCTTTCGCCCGCAGCCTGGATTTTGTACGCGGGCAGAAGTTCGGCAAGGTACATGTCTTCCCCTATTCGCCAAGATCCGGCACCGACGCCGCGGCGATGCCGCAGCAGGATGAGCATGCGGTACGATACCGCACCGAAGAAGCGCTTCGGCTGGCTTCGGAGCTGCACGAAGCTTTCTGCTCCCGCTGGATAGGCAGAGAATGCGTGATACTGACGGAAGAAACGGACGGTTCTTACGTTAGGGGGCTTACCGGGAACTATATCCGCGTCACGGCAAAGGCTCACGCAGAGGTGAATGAACTCGTCCGCGCCGTTCCGTCAAAGTACCTGCAGGAAGGTCTTGTTACCGACGAGAGCTGCGCAGACGCGGCGCGGCGCTTCCGGCATTCCTGCGACATAAGCTAAATGATGCGTTTATCGTTGTTGACAAAATGAGTTCGTATCCTCCATAATAATCAAATGCTGATAACTTGAATAACATCCGGCGGCATATTTCTATTTGATGCGGAGAATTTTTCGCTGAGATGTTATCCCCGGTTGAAAGGGGGGAATGTTGATGACCACCGTAACCAGACGCGACAATGAGTCGATTGAAGACGCCCTCAAACGTTTCAAGAGAGAGATTCGTAAGGTTGGTGTGCTTCGTGAGGCCAAGAGGCATGAACATTACGAAAAGCCAAGCGAAATCAAAAAGCGCAAGAAAGCCGAAATGGCGCGCAACAGAGGCAGGAGGGCCGATTATTAACTATGTCTGATCTTGCAGCAAGGATTCAAAGCGACCTTGTCGCCGCAATGAAAAATAAAGACGAGCTTGTTCTTTCCGTTCTCCGCATGCTTAAAGCGGCGATGCAGATGCTTCAGGCCGAGAAGGGCAAAGAATACTCTCTTACTGACGACGACGTTCTGACCCTTGTCAGGCGCCTCATCAAACAGAGGAACGAGGCCGCCGAAATGTACAGGCAGGGCGGCGCGGAAGACCGCGCCGAGCGCGAGCTGGCAGAGGCCGAGGTGCTGAAATCCTACCAGCCGGCACAGCTTTCCGATGAGGAAGTTATGGCAGCCGTGGCGAAAGCCGCCGCAGAGGTCAATGCGTCCGGCATGAAAGACATGGGAAAAGTAATGGGCAAAACGATGGCAGCCGTAAAAGGTCTCGCCGACGGAAACAGAGTAAAGGCGGCAGTAAAGCAGTATCTGGAACAGCTGGCGCAGTAAGCTCGAATCTGGAAAAGAACAAAACGCCGGAGGCCAGCGCTTCTCCGGCGTTATTTTTTACCTGTGAGGGGAGGAACAGACAAAATGCAGACATATAAGATCCCGCTCATTCCCGGCCCGGTATCGGTCCCCGACAGATACAGAGAGGCATACCTTACCAATTACGGAAGCAGCGACCTGGAAGACGACTTCTTCGCGCTGCTTGCCGAAAACATATCTTTGCTGAAAGAGGCGCTGAAAACAAAAAACGACGTCGTCATAGGCTCCGGAGAGGCGATGTCGGCGCTGTGGGGCGGCATAAAGAGCGTTGTAAGGCCGAATGACAGATTCCTTGCCGTATCAAACGGCCTTTTCGGACACGGTTTCGGCGAGATGGCGGAGGCGATAGGCGCCCGCGTGGAATACCTCGAGGCGGAAGAGGGCGAATTCGTCACTGCCGAACAGCTGCGCAGAAAGGCAGAAGAATTCAGGCCCGATTTTATCTCGGCCGTGCACTGCGAGACCCCATCCGGGCTGCTCAATCCGATCGCTGAGATAGCGCCGGCCGCAGCCGAAAGCGGGGCTCTTTTTATAGTCGACTTCGTGGCAAGCGCATTCGGCGCAGATGTAAGAGTCGACGAATGGGGAATAGACATAGGCTTCCTGGGAAGCCAGAAGTGCCTTTCTATCCTGCCGGATATTCATGCTGTAACGGTGAGCCTCCGCGCATGGGAAAAAGCGGCCGGCGTCAATTACGCAGGATATGATGCGCTGCTTCCGTGGAAAAACGCTCTTTCCGAAAAGTCGACACCGTATACTCACAACTGGCACGCAAATAAAGCGATGAACCTTTCGCTGAAAGACTATCTCAGCGAAGGGCTTGAAAACGCGTTCAGACGTCACAGCGAGACAGCCGCGTACTGCAGGCAGCGCGCAAAGGATATGGGACTTTCGCTCTACGCAAAAGACGAGAGCATTTCATCCCCGACCGTCACAGCTATATGGATTCCCGAAGGATGGACATGGAAAGAGCTCGACGCGGAATTCCGCAAAGAGGGACTCGCCGCCGGAGGAAGCTGGGGAGCGCTCGCGGGCAAAATATTCCGCATCGGACACATGGGCAGCCAGGCGGACATCGATCTGGTGCGCCGAGGGATGGATGTAGTAGAGAAAGTTATAAATAAGAGAAGATAAAATACGGCGGCCGACTGCGGCCGCCGCTTTGCGCTGTATGTCGTTGAAAGATGCACTGTTTTTGGAGGGGCATTAAAGGTCCTTCGGACATGAATTGCGCCCTGCGGCGCGTGAATTGACGCAGGCGTCATGAATTGCCCTGCGGGCATGAATTGCGCCGGAGCGCATTGTGGAGCAATTCAATTCACGGAGTAGTAGGGGCTGCTGGTCCCCAGCCAGCGCGGTTCCAATTTCCACGCCCACTTGATTATTGCCTTGCAAAGAAAGATCCTGATCGCTTCGGAGGTCACGAGACCGCGGGCGGCGAAGGCTGCGCGCGCCCTTTTTTTTACTTCCGGCCTCACTCTTATGCGGATGATGTCTATATCGCTGTGGGGATTGAACATTTTTTACACCTTCTTCTGTACGTCAGGGAAAATGGACAACTGTGGCTATTGTGCTTTTTTGCTGCTTTCCGCAGTCCTGCTTATGCTTAATGCGGGGAGAATATATTTCCCGTACGGGGATCCGGCAGTCATCGCAGCCAAGCGTTCCCGTACGGCGCTGGTCAGCATTGCCGCAGCGTTGATCTCAACTATTTCCTTAATATCGGCGAGCTTTTCTTTTTTGCTCATATTTTCAAAGAGCCCGACAACGTCTATATTAAAATACAGATTGTACCGTTCGCCTTCAGGAGGGTTGTTCGGCAAGGCGATCCGCACGCGGACCTGCGCTGTTTCGGACAGATTCGGGACAACATCAAAATGTGTCGATATGCTGAATTCTTTCGACATTTTATACTGGCAGGGCTCTCCTTTTTCCGGAGTAAGGACCGTTACGCTGCATTCGGTAAAATGATAATCCAGTATTTTAAGCGGCAAGAGTTGAAATTGAATCGCCATCAGCGTAACCTCCAGACATCACAATTATCTCTTCTGAAGCATTATCTTCTTCACGCATGAGGCTGTAGTCGGCCGTGACCCTGTTGTTGCCTGGCATACCGCAGGCCGATTCCAGCAACACGGTTCCTTTCTCCTCTGCTATCGGCTTCGCGGATATCTCTATTCTTGATCCCAGCGCGAAAGCGAATTTAGACATGCTTTCTATAGAAAGATTCATATCCCCGCTAAGCACCCTTGATACATAAGCAGTGGATACTCCGACTTTCTGAGCAAGATCCTTCTGATTGACTTTTTTTTCGGACATCATCCGCAGCAGCTCGTTCACAAAATTGTCTTTTGCGGCTGCGGCATAATATCCGGCAGTATTTTTTAACTTATTCAGATAATCGTTAAAGCTGCCCATTATAACTCCTCCTTTGATTCTTCATCCATACACTGCATCCGGTTGTTCCAGTATTTCATCCGCGCCGCGTCCATCCAGTGAAGTTCTTTTTTCGTGTAGTCATCCCGCCGCTTTCGTGCGCAGCACATTATAACGACGGCGTCTCTATAGGCACCGCCTAAAAATACACTGTCATAAAGCAGGAAAAAGCGGTGCGCTTTGATCTTGAGCACGTAAAGATCCGGATCTTTGAATTGCGAGAACGCGTGGTATTTTTGTGCGTTGCCTTTATTGAGCGCACCGCTGCTAAGGGCCGTAAGCGAATATATGATACTGGAACAGTCGCCCTCAGCGGTTATTTTCTTGAAGTAATCATAAAATTCGCTATCTCCGCCATCCCACGAGACAGAGCATACAAGATATTCTTTGCCGCTCAGTGCCGGATAATATATTCTTTTCATAGTTCAGACCGCCAAGTTAACATATATGTTAATTGGTGTGTATATTCTATACCAGTCATCAATTTTGTCAACCTCATCTTTAATCTATATCACCGGTTTTGGTTTCGTTACGCGGATGATACGCAGCACGCGGCCTCAGACCATGAAGAATGGTCGGCGCTCTCGTTTGAACGAGCCTCAAAAACTGTGGAGCATCAATCTATGCGGTGTCAGCCGCAATTCATATCAAATTCAATGATTTGCCGCTTCGCGGCATGAATTGGCTACGCCATGATTTTTAGCTGCGCTACATGAATTGAATTTCTTTCCCATGCGCGTCAGCGCAATTCATGCGACGCAGTCGCAATTCATGACACCTGCGTCGATTCATGCGGCGTCAGCCGCAATTCATGTCCGAAGGACAATTCATGCCCGCTGGGCATCTCTTTTACTTCTGAACGCTTCTTGCGCAGGCCTCGATCACATGCTTGGCAAGCACGGCGGTCGTTACGCGCCCTATGCCTCCGGGGACGGGCGTGACTGCGGCGGCTGTACCGCAGGCTTTGTCAAAATCCACGTCGCCGCAGATATTGCCGCTTTCGTCGATATTTATGCCCACGTCGATTATCGTCTGCCCTGGGGAGAAAAATCCTTCCCCTATCAGCTTTGCATGGCCGGCCGCGACTATCAGTATATCCGCTTCCCTGCATATGTCCGCAAGCCCGTGTGTCTTCGTGTGGCAGACAGTCACGGTCGCGTTCTCATGAAGGAGCATCATTGCGGCGGGCTTGCCTACGACAAAGCTGCGCCCCACCACGACAGCCCTTTTGCCGGATGTCTTGACGCCGTAATGTTTGAGCATGCAGATGCAGGCTTCTGCCGTGCAGGGCGCAAAGCCGACGCATTTGTCTGAATAGAGCCCGGCCATCGAGTATTCCGTTATCCCGTCTACGTCCTTCTCGGGAGCAAGCGCCCGGCATACCGCCCTGTCGTCTATCTGGGGCGGCAGGGGGCGCAGTATCAGCGCGCCGTGTATGTTTCCGTCGGCGCTTATTTCGCGTACGGCGGACAAAACCTCCTCATTCCCGACGTCGGCCGGGAAAATATATTTTTTGACGTCAACGCCCGCCGCGGCGCAGCACTTTTCAGCGTTTCTCTCATAAGCCATGTCGTCCGCGTTATCTCCGACGCGCACTATTGCAAGCACCGGCGCCGCTCCCGATAAACGCAGACGTTCGCTTTCCTTTTTAAGCTCCATATTCAGCGAATCTATAACGGGTTTTCCTTTTAAGATCATTGCCACGGCGCTCACATCATTTCGTCAGTATAGAAAGACAGCATCCATGTTATTTTATCATACTGGCAGAGCCGGCCGGCAGACTGTATAATTCTAAAGGTAAATCAAAAGCCGCCTGCGGCTGCTGGAGGAAATCATCAATGGCACACAACCACACTCACGGCTCCCCGTACTCCCGCCTTATCGAGCGTCTGAACAACTTCCCGCAGGGAGCCCCCGAATCAAAACTGCTGTACGACATACTGAAGAACCTGATGACGGAAAAAGAAGCCGGGCTGATGGCCCAGCTGCCGATAAAGCCATTTGACGTGCATCAGGCAGCGCGCATCTGGAAGATGAGCGAGGCCGAAGCGCAGAAAAATCTGGACGAACTTGCCTCCCGCGCGATACTCGTCGATATCGAGCAGGAGGGCAGCCAGGTCTACGCCGTGCCGCCGCCGATGGCAGGCTTCTTCGAGTTCTCGCTGATGAGGGTGCGCCATGATATAGATCAGAAGACTCTTTCCGAGCTTTTCTACCAGTACATAACGGTGGAAGAGGATTTCATGCGCGATCTGGTCTGCGGCGGAGACATACAGATGGGAAGGATATTCCCGCAGGAGCCGCAGATTCCCGACGAATACGCGCTGCATGTCCTTGACTACGAGCGCGCTACGAATGTAATAGACACCGCCTCTCATATAGGCATAAGCATGTGCTACTGCCGCCACAAGGCGATGCATATGGGGACCGCGTGCGACGCCCCGATGGATATCTGCATGACCTTCAACACGACGGCCGCCACTCTGATAAAGTACGGGCACGCGCGCAGCGTCGACGCCGCCGAATGCAGGGATCTGCTCACGCAGGCCTATGACCACAACTTAGTGCAGTTCGGCGAGAACGTGCGCAAACGCGTGAACTTCATCTGCAACTGCTGCTCCTGCTGCTGCGAGGCGCTGCTTGCGATAAAGCGCTTCGGCGTCGCGCAGACGATATGCTCCAACTTCATCTCCGAAATAAAGCAGGAGGAGTGCGTAGGCTGCGGAAAGTGCCAGAAGATATGCCCGGTGAACGCGATAGAGATGACGGAAGAGAACGGCAGGAAGAAAGCCCGCGTCGTCCCGGAGCGCTGCATAGGCTGCGGCGTCTGCATCAAGCACTGCCATACCGGCGCGCTGCATCTGCTTCCGCGCCCGAACCGCATGATAACGCCGCTTGACACGACGCACAAAGTAGTCGCGATGGCGACCGAGCGCGGCAAACTGCAGGAACTTATTTTCGACAACAAGGTCCTTTTCAGCCACAGGCTGCTTGGCGGAGTTTTAGGCGCCATACTCAAGCTTCCCGGCATGCAGCGCTCGCTTGCCCAGGCTCAGCTGAAATCCCGCTACCTTGAACGGCTGATAACGCGCGCAGCGGGCGATTAAAGGATTCAAAAGCCTGAAAGAGAACATATCTTTTCCGCAGCAGCGCGGCTGCGGCCGGATAAGACCGAAACGCATGCTCACCGCGGTTTAAATTTTTTTTGCGTTTTTTCATCTTTTGGGCTTGACATAAGACGCGCTCTGAGCAAAAATAGCTGACGTGTGAAAAAAGCAAATGCGATGATCGGGAAGAAGTAAGCCTGAAAACAGTCCTTGCAGAGAGCCGCCGGACGGTGCGAGACGGCAGACAGGCAGGCCGAAATACATCCCGGGAGCAGCGTCCTGAAAGAATTCATTTCGAGTAGGCGGCGACGGGTGCGCCCGTTACAGCGCAGAGGGTATCGGCGTTTTCGCCCGTACCCGGCAAGGGCGCTTCCCGTGAGGGCGCGCCAAACTGAGGTGGTACCACGGGTAAATAATTCCCCGTCCTCTGAACGCAGGAGGGCGGGGATTTTGCGTATCTTCGCCTCCGAAAGACAAAAACAGGAAAACCGGGAGGAAGAAAGAGAAATGCCAATCACTGATCTGCTGGAAAGAAACGCAAGAGAATTCTGCAATGAGACCGCCCTCGTCGAGATCAACCCCGAGGTCAAAGAGATACGCCGCGTCACATGGAAGGAATATGAGCTGATAGAATCGGCTCCGACCGAAAGCTACAGGAGAGAGATAACCTGGGGCGTCTTCGACGAGAAGGCCAACCGCTGCGCGAACCTTCTGCTCTCAAGAGGAATAAAAAAGGGCGACAAGGTCGCGATCCTTATGATGAACAACCTTGAATGGCTCCCCATTTACTTCGGCATTTTAAAGACAGGGGCGCTTGCCGTGCCGCTCAATTTCCGCTACACGGCGGCGGAGATAAAGTACTGCCTTGAGCTCGCGGAGGTGGACGCGCTCTTCTTCGGCCCTGAATTCATCGGCCGCATCGAAGACATCTGCGACGCGATACCGCACGTCAAGCTGCGCTTCTTTATCGGCGACGGCTGCCCGCGCTTTGCGGAAAACTATCTGCACTTAAGCACGAACCTTTCAAGCTATCCGCCGCGCATAACCCTCTCCGACAGGGACGACGCTGCGATCTACTTCTCTTCGGGGACGACAGGCTTTCCGAAAGCCATACTGCACAACCACGAAAGCCTTATGCACGCGGCAAAGACCGAGCAGGCGCATCACGGTCAGACTCACGACGACATATTCCTCTGCATCCCGCCGCTCTATCACACAGGGGCAAAGATGCACTGGTTCGGCAGCCTTATTTCCGCAAGCAGAGGGATACTGCTTAAAGGTACGGCTCCGGAAACGATAATCGACGCGGTATCAAAGGAAAAATGCACTATAGTCTGGCTTTTGGTGCCGTGGGCCCAGGACATCCTGGACGCTATCGACGCAGGCAGGATAGATCTGGACAAATATGAGCTCTCCCAGTGGCGTCTGATGCACATAGGAGCCCAGCCCGTGCCCCCGAGCCTGATAGCAAGATGGCGCAAAGTATTTCCGGATCACGCTTATGACACAAATTACGGCCTTTCGGAATCCACGGGTCCGGGCTGCGTGCATCTCGGCGTAGAGAACATAAACAAGGTCGGCGCGATAGGCGTCCCCGGCTACGGCTGGGAAGCCAAGATCGTGGATGAAAACGAAAAGCCGATAACGGACGGCAGGGTCGGAGAGCTTGCGGTAAAGGGGCCGGGCGTCATGACATGCTACTACAGAGACCCCAAAGCGACCTCCGAGGTGCTGCACGACGGCTGGCTTCTGACCGGAGATATGGCTCGCCGCGACGAGGACGGCTTCATCTACCTCGTCGACCGTAAGAAAGACGTGATAATAAGCGGAGGAGAGAACCTTTATCCGGTGCAGATCGAAGACTTCCTCCGCGCGCATCCGAGCATAAAGGACGCCGCTGTGATAGGCCTGCCGGATTCCAGGCTCGGAGAGATTGCCGCCGCTATCATCGAGATAAAAGAGGGCTTCTCATGCACTGAGGAAGAGATCAACAAATTCTGTCTCGACCTGCCGCGCTACAAGCGCCCCCGCCGCGTTATCTTCGCGGAGATACCGCGCAATCCGACAGGCAAGATAGAAAAGCCGAAACTGCGTCAGATATACAGAGCCGAACATCTGGTGGCGATGCAGAGCGAGTCGTAAACAACAGCCGTAAACAAAATGAACTGCCGGAGCGGGCATCTTCCGCTCCGGCAGTTTTTTACTTCAGGACTAAGATATCCGCAGCAAAGCCACGCGGCTGCGGCTCAGCCGCCGAGATATGCTTTTTTGATCGCGGGCGAAGAAAGAAGCTCTTCTCCTGTCCCTGTTGTAACGACCTTGCCGGTCTCAAGCACATAGCCGCGGTCAGCGACCGACAGCGCCATGCGCGCGTTCTGCTCTACGAGCAGTATAGTCGCGCCGGTTTTGTGCATATCCCCGATTATATCGAATATCTGTTCAACAAGTATCGGGGCAAGCCCCATCGACGGTTCGTCCATCATCAGCAGCTTCGGGCGGCTCATAAGGGCGCGCCCCATAGCGAGCATCTGCTGCTCGCCTCCGGAGAGCGTGCCCGCCTGCTGGCGGCTGCGCTCCTTCAGCCTCGGGAAGAAGCCGTAGACTTTTTCAAGGTCTTCCTCTATGCCCTGCGCTTTGCCGTGAGCTTCGCGCGTGAAAGCCCCCATCTCGAGATTCTCTTTTACGGTCATATGCAGGAATATGCGGCGGCCTTCGGGCACCTGAGCCAGCCCCATTTCAACGATGCGGTGCGGCGGCACGCGCAGCAGATCCTTCCCCATGAATGATATGCTGCCGCTTGCCGGACGCAGCAGGCCGGATATGGTGTTCAGCGTCGTGGATTTGCCTGCGCCGTTCGCGCCTATAAGGGTAACGACCTCTCCCTCGCATACTTCGAATGATATTCCCTTTATGGCATGAATGCTGCCGTAGTAAACGTTTATATCCTCAACTTTTAGTATAGGGGCTCCCATTACTTTTTCTCCCTCTGTTTGCCGAGATATGCCTCTATCACGGCCGGATTCTGCTGTATATCTTCAGGCGTGCCCTTAGCGATTATATGTCCGAAGTTGAGGACGCATATGCCTTCGCATATGTTCATTACAAAGTTCATATCATGCTCTATAAGCACTATCGCTATATTGAACATATCATGAATCTTGCGGATATTTTCCATCAGCTCCACGGTCTCAGACGGGTTCATGCCCGCCGCGGGCTCGTCAAGGAGCAGCAGCGACGGGTTGGTGGCCAGAGCGCGCACTATCTCCAGGCGGCGCTGTGCGCCGTAAGGCAGAGAGCCCGCTTTGAGATCCGCCATGCCCTGCATATCAAAGATGGAAAGCAGCCTGAGCGCGCGTTTGTGCGCGGCTCGCTCCTCACGGCGGAAGCCCGGCAGACGCAGTATCGCGCTTGCCATGCCGTAATGCATCGAGTTATTCATTGCCACCTTGACATTATCGGCCACGCTGAGATTACCGAAGAGGCGTATGTTCTGGAATGTTCGGGCAATACCTGCGCGGTTGACCTGCATCGTGGTCATGTCGTGGGTATCCTGCCCGTCAAGCAGTATCGTGCCTGTCGTGGGCTGATAGACCTTTGTCAGAAGATTGAAGACCGTCGTCTTGCCTGCACCGTTGGGACCTATCAGGCCCGCGATCTCGGTGCGCCCGATAGTCAGATTGAAGTTTTCGACCGCCTTCAGGCCGCCTATGGTCACACCCAGATTTATGCACTCGAGTATCGGGGATTTGTCGGCGTCGCGCTCGGGCACCAGCGCGCGGGAGGGAAGCGGGACCAGTTTGGTATGGGAGCTTTTATCAGCCATTCTCTTTTCCCTCTTTTCTCCCGGAGCGCAGGAAGCGCGGTGCAAAGCGCCGCACGAACTCTCCCACGGATTCGTTATTCTTGCAGAGCATGACCGCTATAAGCACAACGGCATAGAGCAGCATGCGGTAATCTGCGAACTGGCGAAGCTTCTCCGGCAGTATCGTAAGCGCCGCGGCAGCGATGATTGAGCCGAGCATATTACCCTGTCCGCCGAGCACGACGAAAACCAGCACCAGAATAGAGGTGTTGAAGTCGAATTTGTTTGCCACTATCGTCGAGTAATTCATCGCAAAAAGGCATCCTGCCGCCCCCGCAAGCGCGGCGGAGGTGACAAACGCCATCATTTTGTAGCGCGTGATATTCATGCCGACGCTCTCAGCAGCTATGCGGTCGTCGCGTATCGCCATAAATGCGCGCCCGCTGCGGCTGTTGACAAGGTTGAAGACTATCACGAGAGCTACCATCGTCAGAATGAAGCCGGCGGTAAAGGTTGAGAGCTTCTGTATGCCTCCTATGCCCATCGGACCGGCTATTATCAGACGGCCGCCCTCAAGCAGCCGTGTTTTGTCGGTAAGCATGCTCATACTTATGCCTTCGCTGTCAATGCCCATGTAGAAGTTGTTGAAAATGTTTTTTATTATCTCGCCGAAAGCAAGCGTTACTATCGCAAGATAGTCGCCCTTGAGCCTCAGCACCGGTATTCCGATCAGAAATCCCGCAACGGCCGCAAAGAGAGCGCCGATGATTATCGCAGCGGCCAGGCGGAGCGGCGCGTAGGGAAGCACGCCCTGTAAAATAATAGCGGCAGAAACGCCTGAAAAAGCGCCTATCGACATGAAGCCCGCATGACCGAGCGAAAGCTCGCCCAAAACGCCGACTACAAGGTTAAGGGATATGGCCATGACCATATAGGCGCAGATAGGCACGAGCATGCTGCGCATCAACGAGCTGAGCACGCCCGCCGTGATCATAAGCTGCAGTATGACATAAGCCGCGATCACAGCCATATATGTGAAGAATATCTGGCGAGCGTTGCCTCTTTTCAGGTTCAGGTATCTTTTCAGCATGGCTACACCTTTTCCTGCATCTCGATGCCGAGCAGTCCCGCCGGCTTGACCAGCAGCACGATGATCAGCACCGCGAAGACGACCGCGTCGGACAGCTGCGTGGAGATGTATGCTTTTGCGAAAATCTCGATAACGCCGAGCATAAGACCGCCGAGCAGCGCTCCCGGTATCGAACCTATGCCGCCGAAGACGGCAGCCGTAAACGCCTTGATGCCGGGCATCGATCCGGTAGTAGGCATCAGCGTCGGGTACGAGGAGCAGAGAAGCACTCCCGCTATCGCGGCAAGCCCGGAACCTATCGCGAAGGTCAGGGATATCGTGGCATTTACATTGATGCCCATAAGCTGCGCGGCCCCTTTATCCTCGGAACAGGCGCGCATGGCCTTTCCCATGCGGGTGCGTCCTGTGAACCATGTAAGGCAGATCATTATGACAATGCAGGTAACGATCGTGACGATCGTGACATAAGAGACCGACAGCTGCCCGGAGAAGAGCTTCAGCGAGCCTTTTGTCACCACGGAGGGGAACATCTTCGGGTTGGAGGTCCAGAGCAGCAGCGCTGAGTTCTGCAGGAAATAGCTGACGCCTATAGCGGTGATAAGGACCGCAAGCGACGGCGCCCTGCGCAGAGGCTTGTAGGCAAGCCTCTCAACGATGATGCCGAGCATCGTGCATACGATCATCGCAAGTATTACTCCGACTATCGGCGGCAGATGAAAGCGGGAAACAGAATAAAAACAGATATACGCGCCGACCATGATAACATCGCCGTGCGCGAAGTTAAGCATCTTGGCTATGCCGTAGACCATCGTATAGCCAAGCGCGATAATGGCATATACGCTTCCCAGGCTGAGCCCGCTTATGACAAAGTTCAGAAAAGTCATTAACACACCTCTTGCGTCCTGCTGTATGCCGCGGCTCAAAAAGAGCGGGCACCGTGCGTGCAGTGCGTTTTATAACACGCACAGGCGCACCTGAAGGTTCGAACATTAGAACAGATGCGGAGCTTTCAGATGCACCCAGTAAATCGGCGGAGCGGTATAAAACCGCATCCGCCGCAGAAAAATCAAAGATCTGTTAGTCGAGGCCCACGTAGGCGCCGTTCTTTATTACCATTCCCTTAGGATCCTTGGTGACCGCGCCGTCTTTGCCCCAGGTCATGTTGTTTCCCGTTACGCCGCTGAACTTCATCGTGGTGAACTGAGCTATCATCGCAGTGCAGAGAGCCTTGCGGTCCATGTCCGGTTTCGCTTTGGCTCCTTCAAGGGCCTGTTTGTAGGCGTATATGCAGTCGTAGCCGTCTGCTGCGAACTGGTTCGGGATCTCTCCGAAAGCCTTCTTGTATTTCGCGACGAAATTCGCGGTGCGCTTGTCCTTCGAGTCTGCGTTGAACGGGGTAAGCAGCATTACGCCTTCCGCAAGAGACTTATCGAAGCCTTCCATCGTAAGGATGCCGTCCATGCCGTCGACTCCGAACCACTTCGGAGCAAATCCCATGCCGGCCGCCTGAGCAAGAATCAGGGAAGCGTGCTGATAGTACATCGGCAGGAATACCAGATCTGCGCCCTTCTTCTGGGCATCCATCAGCTGCACCGAGAAGTCGGTGTCCTGTCCGTCCATGAAGGTCGTGTCGCTTACGACTTTGAGTCCGACCTTCTTCGCCTTTTCGATGAATGTGTCATGTATGCCCTTGGAATAGACGTCGTCGTTCTTCCAGATGACCGCTACTTTGTTTGCGAGCTTCTTCGTGACCATGTACTGCGCGGAAGCGGAACCCTGGTTCGGGTCAACGAAGCACATCTGGAAAACGTTGTCTTTGCCGGCCGTGACCGCTACTGCCGACGCAGACGGGGTAATGGCGAATATTCTGTCCGCGAAGTTCTCGGCGGAAGTCGCCTCGCACGGCTTTGACGTAACGGAACCGAGCGACAGCTGCATTCCCCAGTCTTTCAGCGCGTTGTAGGCGTTGACGGCTTTTTCCGCGTCGTGAGCGTCGTCCTCGTAGCGAAGCTCAAATTTGATTCCGCCCATCGCGTTGATCTCATCGACGGCTATCTGTGCCCCGTTCTTCGCGGCGTTACCGTAAATAGCCGCGCCGCCCGTAAGCGGGCCGGTACCGCCGATCTTGAACGCGCCGGCGGCAAAGCTGCAGCCGGCTGTTGCGGCGACCAAAAGAACTGCTGTCATAAGCGCTGTAAACTTTCTCATTCTGCTTTTCTCCTTTTTGCCGTTTATTTTCGCCCAATCCTGCTTCAGATATGTACCTCCGGTCTCCGTCCAGGACAGCCTCGGAAGCGCCCGGAAAAGTCCGGATATCCGCATTATGAGCTAATTCTTTCGCATATTGAGAGATTATAGGTTACAGGAATTATAAAGTCAATCAATATTATTTTTATTAAAAAAGCCTAAAGTGCGTGCAAAAGTATGTTTGTATCGATGATACAGCTCTTGCGGCTTAAAAAATAATATCTTATCCGGACAGGCTTAATAAAGTTTTCATAAAAGAACAGCGAAATGCAAAACATATAATGCGCCGCAACTCAGGGAGGCCTCATCGTGACACTCAGAAAAAAGTTTCCGCTTTACCGAAACGGAGATATTCAGGCGTTTGAAATGAAACCGAAATGTTTTTCCTCGGTCTTGCGCTTCTGAGATTACGTGCTAAAATAATTCATGGCATATGCCAATAACTACAAGGGGGAAGTGCCGTGGCCAGACCGTGCAAGAGAAGACGCGTATTCTGCGAGCCGTGCTGCCGGCACTTTGCGCCGGCAGACTCCGAAGGAAACAGTCTGCCGCCGGTCATCATGACAGTCGACGAGCTTGAGTCGGTGCGTCTGATAGATCTTGAGGGGCTAAGCCAGGAGGAGTGTGCCGAGAGCCTCGGCATCGCGCGCTCCACGGCGCAGAATCTCTACGGCAGAGCCAGGCTGAAGATCGCAAGATGCATCGTAAACGGCAGACCGCTGAAAATATCCGGCGGGGAATATTTCCTCTGTCCCGGCGGGCAGCCGCGCAGGAAAGCGGCCTGCACCGGCGGACTGGAATATCCGGCGGAAGAAAATAACGATAACGGGAGGAAAAAAAGAGTGAGAGTAGCGGTAACTTACGAGAACGGAAAAATTTTCCAGCACTTCGGGCATACGGAAGAGTTTAAAGTCTACGACATAGAGGACGGAAGAATCGTAAAAAGCGCGGTCACGGGCTCCGACGGACAGGGACACGGAGCGCTGGCAGGGCTCCTTGCCGGGCGCGGAGTAGACGCGCTGATCTGCGGAGGGATAGGAGGCGGCGCCCAGATGGCGCTTGCCGAAGCCGGCATTCGCGTTTACGCGGGCGTATCGGGAGACGCGGACGCTGCGGTCGACGCGCTTATCGCGGGGACTCTCCGGTATCAGGAAGGCGCGTCATGCTCGCACCACGGGGAAGGACACAGCGACTGTCACGGCGGAGGACACAGCTGCCACTGAAAAAGGCACAGAAATCAGGGGGGGACACGCAGATGCGCGTCCCCCCTTTTTAACATGAATGCCCCGGGGCTCAAAAAACTTCTTCCATCAGTCGCCTGTGTGCGGCAGCAGCCCGGTCAAATAATCATGCCCAGAACGAATACGACAAGACAGGCCGTTACCGCCACCTGCAGCAGGCTGCCTCCGAACCACGCAAGAGCGGCCGCGGCAGCAAGGGCCGGAAGCGCTGTCGCGGCGCTTCCCGTCGCGTCTATTATCGCCGGGAAGGTCATAACTGCAAGGGTAACATAGGGGACATAGTAAAGGAACGCGCGAATCCTTTTGTTTTTTATCTCTTTTCGGATGACTGTGAGAGGAAGCGCGCGGATAGCGTATGTGACCGCCGCCATTACCAGGATATATATATAAATATTACGCGTCATCACGGCATTCCTCCTTCAGCGGGAAAATAAACGCCGCCGCAAGCGATATCACAACGGTAAGCATTATCGTGCGGGTGCCGGCGGAAAGCCCTAAATCGCATACGCGGGAAAAGATAAAGCTCGCCGCCATCGAAAAGAGGATAAGAAGGGCGATAACGGGGTTTTTGCGGGCAGGCGGCACTATAACGGCGATAAACATTCCGAAAAGCCCGGCCGAAAGCGCGGTCACTATATTTTCCGGCAGGATATTGCCTGCTATCAGCCCGAAGAGGGTCCCCAGCGACCACCCGGGAATGGCAGACGCGGCCATTCCGTATGCATAAAAGGGCTCGACAAAGCCGGGCTGCGCGACAGAGAGCCCGAATATCTCGTCTGTCAGGTCATAGGCGATAAGCATCCTGTGCATAAGCGGCGTATCCGGCGATATCTTCTGGCTCATAGCGCATGACATAAGCAGATAGCGCGCGTTGGCTACCAGTATCATCACGGCTACTTCAAGGTAACTCGCTCCCGCGGCTATCAGAGTGTAGCCTGCAAACTGACCGGCCGACGCGTTCTGCGTAAAAGAACTCAGGAATGCCTGAAACGGCGAAAATCCGGCGTTCTTTGCGCAGATGCCCATAGTAAAGCCGACTGCCAGGTAGCCGAGCATGATGGGGATAGCGTCGCGCATTCCTTTAAAAAAACTCTGGTATTTGTTTCGATCCGACATAATGACGCCCTTTCAGCTTAGCAGATTATTGTTAGATTATAACGGCATTGCGGCATTTCTGTCCGCTTTTATAAGCCGCGCCGATAAAAAACGGCAAAAAAACAGCTCGATTCTACCGGTATGAGTTTTTGTTTTCTTTCTTCAGCGGGAAAAAACATATTTAAAGGGGAAGGCACATGCCCTCCCCCTTTGCGTTCAGAGCGGTTTTTTGATTCTTTTAAATCAATATCCGGTATTGGATTCGTGCTTCTGAAGATGCGCCATATTGTTGTTGACCTTCTTCAGATAACTATGCGCCATTCTTCCTCCGTAATAACGGTTAAGAGCCTTCTGGAGCGTGCCGTAGACTTTGACATAGCGGGCGAGTATGAGGACTCCTGCTTCGACGCCGCGTTCGGGATCAAACATATGCTCGCGTGTGGCCGCTATCCCCTTGCTGCGCAGCATCCCGTTATGTACTTTCCACATTACCTGCATCACGCCAAGTGCTCCCGCTTTGCTTGCAGCACCGGGGTTGAATCGGCTTTCCGCCTTTGCGATGCTTATGACGAGGTCGGACGGTATATTATATTTCTGACTGTAATAAACGAGCGCCATGGCTTCGCGCCATGCTGTTTTCACTGAGAGCTGAGGGTTCACTTTTCTGATATAGGACGAGGCGTTCGCAACTTTTTTCTGCTTCGCCGGATCCAGCGCAGCCAGCTTGTTGAGAGTACTGACGGGGTGCTCGCTGCACCACAGTCCGATATGATCCTTTGAAAGACCCTGTTTTCTCAGTGCATTATAGATAGAGTCGTGATAGACCGGGGCTGATTTTTTCTGTCCGGTCTTCTCCTCTTCACGGCTGCCGTTTAAAATGACCGCGGTCTTGCTTTCCGCTTCAGCCGTATTTTTTGCTGCCGTACTTTCAGTTACTGTCGATATTACAGTGCCGTCCGAGAGGGTGCTATGTGTTTTCGGCGCAGTTTCTTCATCCGCGCATTCGGCGTATCCCGCAAGGAAGAACACCGAACAGGCCAGAAGAAGCAGCGCTGCGATTCGCGGCATACTGAAGCGCCGCTTTTTCATTATTTTTCGCATATATGCCTCCTTAAAATTCGAGAACACGAAAGACAGCCGCTATAACAAGCGTACAAAACATATATAGCTGCTTTTCGTGGGCACTCTCAACGCATAGAATATAATAACGTCAAGCGTCAGGAAGTCAAGTTTAAATGAACAGGCGATATTTTATAAATATAATTTTGTTTTTAGCTTATTTTAAATAGATTTTAGCCAAACCACACGCATTTCACCGATATAATATCAATGTCATTAATATTATTAAATATTCGCTTTTATTCAGGGCAGGGAAAAGAATGCCGGCAAAAAACTTTTCCGCCCGCAGGCGTAGTCATTACCGAAAGCAGAATGACACGGAAAGCATTACTCCCGCCGAGCCCGAAAAAGAGTACGCCCCGGCTGATTCCGGCACGGATTCACATATATGATTCAGGAAAGCGGTCTTTCGGAGGCGCTCATATCGCATCGTGCATGCGCACGAACAGAGAGAGCATTACCACGGGAGCTTTACAACTATTTTTCTTATATGAGAGCGCGAAGATTCAAGGTCCGCTCCTGGGCGGTGCCCGTCCCACGGCGCAAGCAGTATCGCGTATCCGCGGGTCAGCTTAAGCTCCTGTCCTGAGCCTTCGTAAAATGCTATGTCGTTTTCCTCGTCATATGGCGTCTTCTGAAGCAGCTCTTCCACCGGCGCACAGCCGATGCTCTCGGCGCCTTCCAGAACAAGCTGCAGATCCCAGTATTTTCTGTGGGCCTCAAAGGGGATCTCCTCTTTCGGCTTTGTGTCATATTCCCCGAAACGCAGATCGAGCGGCGAAAAGTCCTCATTTTTCAGTTCGTCGAAGCTTTTCACGCATGACGCCGCAAGAAAGGCCGACAGCTCCGCCGCGCGGGGGATAAATTCCGGGAGCCTTCTGATAAAATTTTCTGTAGTGTCGTAGATCATATTATCCTCACCCTCTGTCATGCGTTAAAGATTCCGATATGCCGCGCGCGCAGTCCGTCCGCCGCGCCCGCGCAGACTCTTTATTTTATTTCTTCGATCTTCACTCCGAGCTCCTCCCATTCGGAATAGAGCCTGCGGAGCGCGTCCTCGGTACCGTTCAGTTCTATCATCAGGCTCTGTATCTTTGCGGAATCCGAAAGGACCTCCGGAGAGCAGAGCATCGCGTTTATCTCTTCCTTGCGGGACTCTTTTTCTTCTATCTCTTTTTCGCAGGCCTTAAGACGATCCGACAGCCCTTTCTTTGCCCGGTAGAGCCTGTTGCGCTCCTCCGCCTCGGCCCGCTTTTGCTCTTTTGTCCTGTTTTCAGGCGCGGCGGCGCTTTTTTTCGCGGCGGCGGCTGCCTCCTCCTCACGCTCTTTTTCCGCGCGCTTTTCGATGAACCATGAATAATTGCCGCGATAGTCATACAGGCGTCCGCCGCGTATTTCAAGGACACGGGTGACGAGGTCGTCTAAAAACGCCCTGTCGTGCGACACTATCAGTATCGTGCCGCCGTATTTAAGAAGAGCTTTCTGGAAAAGCTCCTTCGTGGCGTAATCCAGATGGTTCGTAGGTTCGTCAAGTATCAAAAGGTTGGATTCGGAAAGCAGCATCTTAAGCAGCCCGAGGCGGGATTTCTCACCGCCGGAAAGCACGGAGACAGGTTTGTATATATCGTCGCCGGAAAAGAGAAACGCGCCAAGCAGGTCTCTCTTTTCCACGTCGAGCAGCTTCGAGCCGGTGTTGCAGACCTCCTGCCAGACCGTGCGGCTGTAATCAAGGTTCTGCGCGCTTTCCTGAGAGAAATACGCCTTTTTTACATTCAGGCCGAGATCCGCAGTCCCTGCCGTAGGCTCTTCGCTGTGGTTCAACAGGCGCATCAGCGTAGATTTGCCGGCGCCGTTCACCCCGACCAGAGCCACGCGTTCACCGCGTTCCACCACCAGATCTATTCCGGAGAAAACGGTATTGTCACCGTAGCGTTTTGTGAGCCCCTCTGCCTTTATTACGGCAAGGCCGCTTCTCGGGCTTTCCGGGAAGCGGAAATTCACGTTCTTCGCGTGCGTTTCCTCTTCGATCAGCTCCATTTTTTCGAGCTGTTTCATCCGGCTCTGCACCTGACGGGCTTTTGTGGCTTTATAGCGGAAGCGCTCGGCAAAACGCTTTATATCGGCTATCTTTTCCTGCTGCTGTTCGCGCTCCGCGGCAAGGCGGGCTCTACGCTCCTCGCGCTCTATAAGGAATTTCCCGTAGCCGCATGAATAAAAGCTCATTTTCCCGCATGACAGCTCCGCGACGGAAGTCACTGTGTTCTCCAGGAAGCGCCTGTCGTGCGACACCGTTATTATCGTGCCCTGATAGTTCCGCAGCCAGCCTTCCAGCCACTCCATGCTTTCGGTATCCAGGTGGTTGGTCGGTTCGTCGAGCAGCAATATATCGGGGCGCTGCAGCAGCAGGGCAGCGATCGCTATGCGCATCTTCCAGCCTCCGGAGAATTCCGAAGTCATGCGGGAGGCGTCCCGTTCCGGCGCAAAGCCCAGTCCGTGCAGGACACGCTTGGCCTCCGTTTCGAATTCGAATCCGCCTTTTGCCTCGAACTGCCGCTGCAGCCTGTCATACTGCGAAAGAAGCGAATGCAGCCCGTCCGCGTCTTTGTCCGCGCCGGACATCAGGTGCTCGCATTCGGACGTCCTGTGAATAAGCTCGGTAAGTCCCGCGCACTCTCTCAGATGATCCAGCAGCGGCATCGCTTTTATCTCGACAAGATCCTGAGGGAGATAACCGACGGCACAGCCTTTCGGCATCGTGATCGTACCCTCGTAATCCGCGGTCCCCGCAAGAGCACGAAGGAATGTGGTCTTCCCGGCACCGTTGTCCCCTACCAGGCCTATTCTGCTTTTGGGGGTTATGAACCAGTCGATTCCGCGCAGGACTTCCTGCTCCCCGAAATTGATCTTAAGCCCTTTTATCTCGATCATGAGCGTGCCGCTTCCCTTTCGCCGTCATACAACTTAATTATAAAATATCAGCCCTGTTTTATGAAAATATCCCCGAAGCCGCTTCGGGCGTCATTTCCCGGAAAGCATGTCATCCGCGTCTATCAGCTCATAGCTGGTGCTTCCCAGGCCGATTCTTTCGGCATACAGCAGCTGTTCCGTTCCTTTGAACGCGTGTCCCGCTTCTTTTGCGGCGTCACAGCAGGCCATATCCACCGCAACCGGGTCTGTGCCTGCGAAGACTCCTATATCGCGCATAACGGGCGTCATCTTCTTTGATATACAGTCGCAGTTCTCTGTTATGCTGACCGCGAAGTTAATGTATATATTGCGTTTGCCGGCCTGAGCCGCATACGCGTATTCAGCGAGGCGCTCATAAAAGTCGCCGCGGCGCAGCAGCGCAAAACATGCGCTTTTAAGCGTATATATCGACACGGCTTTGTTGGGGCATACGGCAAAACAGGCGCCGCAGCCTATACATTTTCTGCCGTCGATTCTCACTTTCCCGTTTTTGCCTATTGCGCCTGCGGGGCAGGCGGCGGCGCATATCCCGCACTTTCTGCAGAGAAGGCCTATAATGTACGGTTTTATGCCCATATGCATCGCAAGCTTGCCGCCCTTCGCGGCGCAGCCCATCGAAAGCTGCTTCAGCGCTCCTCCGAAACCGGCAAGCCTGTGCCCCTTAAAGTGTGAAAGCACTATCATCTGACTGTACTTCCGATACTCCGCGCCTATCATGCAGCTTTTGAAATGGCGGCCGTTTATCGGTATTTCAGCAAGATCCTCGCCGGCGTCCCCGTCCGCGATCACGACGGGAAGCCGCGTGAAACCGTGCACAAGCGCGAGCTTTATATGAGAGCTGCGTCTTGTGCGCGCTCCGGTGTACAGCACGGATGTGTCCATAAAATGAGACGATATGCCCCGCTCCTCAAGAAAGTCTATGATTCCGTCATAGCAGCCGGGCTTTATGTAAGTTACGTTGCCCTCCTCGCCGAAGTGCACCTTAAGCGGAATCTCTTTTTCGAGCGCAAGGCCCTCTTCTTCAACGAGCAGGGCAAGCAGCGCTTTTGCCGCATCCGACAGCTCCCTTTCGGAAGATCTTTCACCGCTTTTCATATAATATACTTTCGACATCAGAACCACCGCTAAAAAGTTTTCAGATACGCGATCAATTATATACCAAGACAAAAAACTGCATATAAAACATTAAATGACGTTTTATGCAGATGTTTATCAAAAATAAGCATCAAAATACGCTTGACTTTATGCTTAATCAGATGTATAAAGTCGCTGTTGAAACAAATCGTCTGTAAAGAAGGGGTCGAAAATGCCGGAAACAAAAGAATACGCGAAGATGAAAGATATCTACGGTTCGCTCGTCTTTGACCGCAAAGAGATGAAGCAGCGTCTCCCAAAAGATGTTTACGAAATGCTGACAGCAGCGATAGAAGGCCGTCAGAAGCTGGATTCCGGCATCGCAGACACCGTTGCGCTCGCGATGAAGGACTGGGCGGTATCAAAGGGAGCCGACCACTGGGCGCACTGGTTCCACCCTCTTTCGGAAACGACGGCTGAAAAGCACGCGGCATTTCTTACCGCTGACGAAAACGGAAATCCTCTCAACTCATTCCGCGGAAAAGACCTTATGCAGAGCGAGCCCGACGCGTCTTCGTTCCCCTCCGGAGGCACGCGCAGCACTTTCGAAGCACGCGGCTATTCCGCGTGGGACCCGACAAGCCCGGCGTTCGTTATCCGTTCTAAAAAGGGCGGCACGCTATGTATCCCTTCGGTATTTTTGGCCTACGACGGCTCTCCGCTCGACCTTAAGACATACCTGCTGCGGGCCATGGAAGCCGCGGAAAGCCGCGCGATGAAAATGCTCAAGCTCTTCGGCAACCGCGGCGTGCGTTATGTGCACGCCACAGTGGGCGGGGAACAGGAATTCTTCCTGCTTGACCGTCCGCGCGCGCAGAAACGCCCCGACATAAGGTTCTGCGGCCGCACGCTTGTCGGTTCGCCGCCGCCGCGCGACCAGAAGATGGAAGACCACTATTTCGGCGCGATCCCCGCACGCGTCCTTTCATACATGGAAGACGTGCAGCGTGATCTGGCGCGTCTCGGCGTGGACGTGGCGACGCGCCACAATGAAGTCGCGCGCTGTCAGTTTGAGTTTGCGCCCAAATTTACCGAAGCAAACCTCGCCTGCGACCAGAACCAGCTGATAATGGAAACGATGCGCAAGATGGCGCGGGAGCATGACCTTCGCCTGCTCTTCCACGAGAAGCCGTTCAAGGACATGAACGGGAGCGGCAAGCATATCAATTTCTCGCTTGAGGACAGCGAGGGACGCAACCTGCTCAAGCCTTCCACAAACCACAGGAAGAACGTGATATTCCTTTCGTTCCTGGCCTCGTTCATACTGGGCGTCTCCAAACATTTCGGACTGCTGCAGGCGTCCGTTTCGACCCCGGGCAATATGTACAGGCTGGGCGGGAATGAGGCGCCCCCGTATATCATAAGCGTCTACCTCGGGGAAACTGTCGCCGGAATGATTCGCGCGATCGAAGAGGGCGGCGGCAGCGACGTGGCGAGTCCGGATAAAAACACGCTGAATCTCGGCCTTCCAAAGCTGCCGGACATCGTCGCGTTCGACAGCGACAGGAACCGCACAAGTCCGATAGCTTTCACCGGCAATAAATTCGAGTTCCGCGCTCCAGGCGCTTCGCAGGCAATGGCTACGCCGGTCATGGCGATCCTGTCGATCTGGGCCTCCGGGCTTGAAGAGTTCATCAATCTTTTCGAAAAACGCATAAACAACGGGGAAGACCCTGTGGACGCAGCGATCGAGACTATAAGAAAAGTGTCGAAGATGAGCCGCAGCATACGCTTCGAAGGGGACTCCTACACAGACAAATGGCATAAGGAAGCCGAGAAGCGCGGCCTGGTAAAGGCCAATACGATTCCGCAGGGCATCGACCTCTTCATGGAACCTTCGACGGTAAAAATGCTGGGGGAGATGGGAGTCTTCTCAAAGAAGGAGCTTGAGGCCTTCCATACGATAAAGATCGAGAATTTCGTGAAGAACATCGAGATCGAGATATCCGTGCTGCGGGATATGGTATGGGAAGGCATACTGCCTGCTATATCAAAGCAGCTGCTGCTCGAATTCAGCTCCTGCGAGATAGCGGAGAAAATGGGCGCCGCGGGTATCGACAGCTGGAAGAAAGTGTTGCTGCACCTTGCCGAGTCCAAGACAAAGCTCATCGATCTGACGCATGAACTTTCAGAACTACACGAGAAGATGGGCAAAATGACGGCGCGCGAGCATGCCGACGAGATAGTAAACAGGGCTGTGCCTCTGATGAATGAGATTCGCAGGGTCGCGGACGCAGCCGAAGGTTATTTCTCGAAAGACAATATGCCCTACCCGAATTACAGAGATCTGCTTTCACTTTCAGCCTGATCTCACTTACAGGACTGCTCCGGCTGCCGAAAAACGACAGCCGGAGTTTTTGTTATGCATAGAAAAACCTGCCGCTGCAGCCGGCCCGCATACCATCATGAAGAGCTTTTATCAGCCGCACAAAGCAAGGAGCTTTTCCGCGTTTCCCGCAAGCAGCGCGGCTTTTTCGGCGGAGGATAGCCCGGTCCGCTCAATATGTTCTTTGTATCTTTCGAACTTCAGCAGCGGCCAGTCGGAACCGAACAGAATCCTTTCTCCGGCTCCGGCGGCAAATACCGCGTCCATCACGCGCGGCTCATAAAGCCACGGCCATGCCGCAGTGTCAAAGTACGCGTTTGCCGCAAGAAGCTTCATCTCGGGCATCGCGGAGAAGGCCCACAGCCCGCCTCCGAAGTGGGCGAATACAACGCGGACAAGCGGAAAATCGCGGCAGAATGCCGCGGCCTCACGCGCCCCGCTTGTGCCTTTGCCGGCATAACTGTGTCCTGCCTGCTCCGCGGTATGGAACATTATGAATTTTCCGCGTTCACGGCAGACCTCGCAGAGCGCGCGAAGCGTCCGTGCGTCGTCAAGTGCGAAGCCCTGCCCGTCGGGGAAGAGCTCGCCAATGCCAGCCGCGCCCAGATCAAAGGCGCGCTCAGCTTCGCGCACGGCGTCCGGCGACGCAGGGGAGACCACGGCAAGAGGCACTATGCGCCCGCCGCAGTTTTTTGCCGCCTCAAAGAGATGATCATTCATTTCACGGCACAGCGCTGTATCCCGGAAAGCAAAGGTAGTAGCGAACGAGCGCCCGATGCCGGAGGCGTCCATCGCTTCGATCAGTTCCCGGGACGTCCCCCATTTATGAAAGCGCGACGACGTCAGCATATCGAACCACGGCTCGCGCGCGGCTATCTTCTCCCGTTCCTTTTTCAAAAATTCCGGATATATATGTACATGCGAATCGATTATTTCCATCTGTGATCTTCCGCCTTCGTCTGTTTTTTGCCGTTTCCGATAGTACGCGCTGAAAAAGCATTTATGTTTTAACTCCGCGCGATGGGGCTGTTGCACTGAGCGATAGTGCATAAGCCGATGGACAGAGAAAAGAGATAAAGCAAGGCCCGACTTAAAAAGTTCGGGCCTGTTCTCAGAACATTATAAAACGGACGGTTTGCGCCTCTGTCCGCGCAAGTCCGCTGCCCCGGCCGATTCAGGCGTTTTTATTTTTGCTCCTCGCCGGCGCTTTTATATCATCGGCGAGCGGCGCCGTATATTCGTATCTGTCAAACTCTCCCTCATAGCCGCACACCCCGCAGCGCGGCGAATTCGTTATCAAAAGCGGAAAAAATTCGTCGGACTCGTCCCCCGTATCGTCCATCAGCACATCCGTGCACTCCTTGCAATAGTACGCCGGTCCTTCGTCGTAAATGGTAGCGACGTTGATATAATCCGCTTTTTTCCCGCATTTCAGACATCTGTGCTCCGGCGGGATGTTTCTCGCCAGCAGGCGTATCGCGCCGCGCTACTTCGGCCTTGTCGTTTCGCCTTCGACAACGAGCTTCAGCTCCGTCGTCGTGCCGAAGTCATATCTGTGATAAAAAATTTCTCCTACATCAAGCTCCGCAATTTTACGTCCCTTGCCCAGGATGTCCGCAGGTGTGGAAAATTCGCTCAAATGACCGCAGCATTCGAGCCATATATTTCTTAAAAAATTATCGAGGGCGGAAAGTTTCTTATTGAGCGCTATGTCAAAGTATATCCAGTAATTCGGCGCTTCAGCCCCTTCGGCTCTTATCAGGTAACACCTTTCGGCGCCGGAGCCGAAGTATTCGGCATGTTTCTCAAGCAGATGTCTCTTCATCGCCATCTTCCCAATGACATCGCCGCAGATATAACAGTTTCCTTTGCTCAAATTGCGCATGACGCCGCCTCCTGCTGAAAAAATTTCCCCTGACATGATTATATTACCGTAGTCGTCTTTCACAAAGACAAATGCGACGGCCGATCCGCCGATGAAAAATATAGAGGAGCCCCCGCGCGGGATCTCCTCTGGGAATAATTTTTCGTATCTTTCCATATACACAGCATCATTATGGGATTTCACAGATTTTACCGCGCTTATACCCTAAATTCCCGAAACACGTAACTATGAAATCCATACTGCTTTGACAACCCCGGCAAGAGCCGTCCGCGCCGCAAAACAGCGCCTTGCTGCCGCAAAAGAGCGGTACGAAAAGGCCGAAAAAAAGAGGATCCGGTCATAAAAGAACAGACCCTCTTCACATATTGCAGACGTTACAGTTTAACCCGCAGCACTGTCCGAGTTTTTCTTGTTGATCCACCAGTTCTTGAGGCTTCCCCAGACGCCCTGCGGCAGCCATATTATGAAGCATATCAGCGATACGCCGTATATGATAAGGCGCAGTGCTCCAGCCATGCGCAGGAACTCAGGCAGTATGCTGAGCAGTATCGCGCCGAAGACCGGCCCGAGCAGCGTGCTCATGCCGCCGAATATGACCATGACAAGCACGTTTATCGATTCGCCTATCGTAAAGGTCACCGGGCTTATGAAAAGTATGTAGTGCGCGTAGAAAGATCCTGCAAGTCCGGCAAACGCGCCGCCGACCGTAAAGGCAAAGACCTTGTTTTTCATCGTGTCTATACCCAGCGACTTGGCAAGCTCTTCATTCTCACGCACGCCGATAAGGTTGTCGCCGAGGCGTGAGGTCGTTATCCTGTATAAGAACCATGCCGACGCCACTACGAACAGAAGACCGAGATAGTAGTAGTGCATGCGCGTTTCAAAAGCGATCTTCAGACCGAAAAGGTTGATCGGCGTGGGACGCGGAATGCCCACTATTCCCATCGGTCCGTTTGTGACGGGGATCCAGTTGACCATTATGACATTGACCAGAACGCAGAAAAATGCCGTCGTGATCGCAAGCACATGTCCTCTGAGCCTCAGCACCAGCCTGCCCGTGAGATAAGATATCAGACCTGCGGCCAGCCCGGATATCCAGAAGTTCACCCAGAAAGACATCCCCAGCCTTGTGCTGAGTATCGCCGAAACATAGGCGCCTACCCCGTAAAAGGCGGCGTGCCCCATAGACACCTGCCCCGAAAAGCCCACGATAAGCGCAAGCGACATTGCCAGCACCGCATATATCTCCGACATGACAAAGATATGCAGATAATAATCCATAGTAAACAGATGCGGCAGAATGAGAAAGAGCACAGCCGCAGCTGATATTATTCCTAATTTTGCGGTCTTGTTCATCACTTTCCGCCTCCCGCAAGTCCTTCAGGCTTCAATATGAACAGCAGTAACATCAGGATAAACGGGTAGGCGTCCTTGTATGCGTAACTGATGAAACCGCCGCCAAGGCTTTCGACCAATCCTATAAGGATAGCGGCAAAAATTACGCCTTTTATCTGACCTATACCCCCGAGAGTAATGATTATGAAGGATTTAAGAGTTACTGCAAGCCCCATATCGGGCTGCACATAAAACATCGCGCCGACCATCGTTCCGGCGGCGGCGGCAAGAGCCCCGCTTATAGCGAAAGTCACCGAGTAGATGCGCCGTACATTTATGCCGGCCAGTTCCGCCGCGGTACGGTCCTGAGCTATGGCTCTCATCGATTTGCCTGTCTTCGTATACTGTATGAACCATGAAAGCAGGCAGACAAGCACAACGCAGAGCACCAGTATCGAGAGCCTTTCCGCAGTCATGAATATCCCGCAGACATCGAAATGGAACTCGCTCAGGCCCGACTCTATCTTCCTGGGATCGGGCTTGAAGAGGAAGAGCGCCAGGTTAGCCAGCGCGGTAGAGAGACCGAAGGAAAGAAGCATGCTGTTTATAAGCGGTTTCCCGACGATCGGACGGAACACCACGCGTTCTATGACCGCGCCCAGCAGCCCCATGCCGGCCATAGCCACCAATATTGAGATAAAAAACGGCAGACCAAGCAGCGACGTGCTGAAAAAGCCGATGAAAGCGCCTATCATATAGAATTCTCCATGCGCGAAATTTGCGGTCTCAAGAATTCCGAATATGAGCGACAGCCCCAGCGCTATCAGCGCGTAAATGCAGCCTAAGATGATTCCGTTCAGCGTCTGTTGAAGAAAAACCGTCAGCATCATTGCGACCCACTCCTTACTGAGAAAGGGCTGATTCCGTTTGTTTCCTGTAAAGGGCTGCGCTAAAAGCGCAGCCCTTTATTTAATTGGAAGCCAAAGCTATTATTCGCCGGCTATCGGGCCTGCTATAGCCTGTATCTTGCCATCCTTTACTTCTACTATGTATTCACCGATCTGGAGCTGGTTCTTCGCGTCGAAGTGAGCTTTGCCCTGCGGGCCCTCATACTTGACGGCGGCAAGCGCGTCGCGGACAGCGCCTCTGTCTGTTGAGCCGGCGTTCTTTATCGCAAGAGCTACCATCTTCATGCAGTCGTAGCCTGCCTGGGCGTACTTCTCAGGATCGATATTGTAGAGCTTTCTGTAGTTTTCAGCGAACTTCCTTGCCGGGACGGTCGGGATGCTTGCAACAAAGCGGCTGGCTCCGACTATGCCGTTGGCGTTTTTCTTCGCAAGCTCAAGGAACTTGGCGTTGAATGTGCCGCTGGTCGGGTCCATAAGGAGCATCTTTCCGCCGAGGCCCTGCTCGTAGAACTGGGCAACGACGCGCGAGAGGTCTACGGTCTCTCCGAACATGCAGAGAGCGTCGGCGCCTGAGGCCTTCAGCTTCGTGATGATCGGGTTGTAGTCGGTCTCACCCTGGTTGAAGTATTCGGTGAATACTGCCTTAGCGCCGTTCTTTGCCAGCTCGGCGTTGAAGGATTCGACAGAGCCGCGGCCATAGTCTGTGTTGATCGCTATGTAGGCCCATTTCTTGGCGTTCTTGTCGTTGACCGCCCATTTCGTGAATGCCTTGGCTATCATCGAGGAGTTGTCGCAGCCGCGGAATACCCATTTGTTGCCGGACTCGGTGATCTTCGGGGCAAGCGATATCGGCGTGATGACGAGGGTCTGGGATCTCTCGGCAACGGGCATCATAGCCAGCGTGCAGGAGCTTCCGAAGTCTCCGATGACCGCTGTGACTTTCTGCATTCCGACAAGCTTTTCCATCGCCGCGACAGCGGTCGCCGGGACGTTGGCGCTGTCTTCGACGTAGAGCTCGATCTCGCTTCCGTTGACTCCGCCGGCCTTGTTGATCTCATCCTTGGCCATTTTGATTCCGTTGAGCATCAGGCCGCCGTCATAGGCGATCGGCCCTGTCGTCGGGACGACCACACCGATCTTGACCGGTGCCGCAGCGACAGCCATCGGAGCGCACATCAGCGCAACGAGCAGCGCCAGAACAAAACATGAAAGATACTTTCTCATTACTGATACACCTCCATATAATTTATCCTACACTCCAAGGTAGGATTTGCGCACACTGTCATCTTTGAGCAGATCCGACCCTTTGCCGGAAAGCACTACGTGTCCCGTTTCAAGGACATAGGCGTAATCGGCTATCGACAGGGCCATAAAGGCGTTCTGCTCGACGAGTATCACCGTGGTTCCTCCGTCGCGGATCTTTTTGATGATCTCGACTACCTTTTCCACTATTATCGGGGCAAGTCCGAGCGACGGTTCATCAAGCAGCAAAAGTTTCGGGCCGGACATAAGAGCGCGGGCTATCGCGAGCATCTGCTGCTCCCCTCCGGAGAGGCTGCCGGCCAGCTGATTTCTTCGCTCGGCGAGAATCGGGAAATTCGAAAAAGCCATATCCAGCCGTTCGGAGACGACCCCGGGATCCTTTACTGATATGCCCCCCATTTCAAGATTCTCTTTTACCGTCATCTTCGGCCAGACCCTGCGCCCTTCCGGACACTGCGAAAGACCGGCGGCGACTATCTTTTCCGGATGCAGACCGTGGATGAACCGCCCGTCGAATTCGATCGTGCCCGACGTCGGTCTGAGCACCCCGGAGAGGCACATCATGAACGTGCTTTTACCGGCGCCGTTTGATCCGATAAGCGTTACTATCGATCCCTTTTCCGCCTCTATCGAGACATTGTGCAGAGCCTGGATACGGCCGTAACCGGCACAAAGGTCCTGGACTTTAAGAAACATTGGGCTGGAACCCCCTCCCTAAATAGGCTTCTATGACTCTGGGATCCTTAGCTACCTCACTGGGTATGCCCTCGGTCAGCTTCTCTCCGTAGCACAGGACTGCAAGCCTGTCCGAGATGGATACGACAAGGTTCATGTTATGCTCGATCAGGAACACCGTTATCTTCAGTTTGTTCCTTATATTAAAGATGATGTCTATAAGTTCCTTCGTTTCCGTCGGGTTGAGTCCCGTGGCGGGTTCGTCCAGAAGCAGCAGTTTCGGGGAGGTGGCAAGGGCAAGCGCCACAGACAGCAGCCTCTGCTTGCCGTAAGGGATATTCTTTACGAGAAAATCCCTCCAGTCGTAAAGAGCGCAGAACTTCATTATCTCGTCGGCCTTTTCATGCACGTCGGCATTTTCCTTTCTGACGGACGCGCTGTTCCCCAGGATGCCGATAAGCCCTGCGTGCCTGTGCTGGCCGAAGCCGATCCTAATGCTGTCGGCCACGGTAACGTCGGCAAAGATATTGGTTTTCTGGAATGTCCTGACCAGTCCGAGCCTTGCCGTTTCATGCGGCTCCATGCCGGTGATATCCTTCCCCATGAATTTGACCGTGCCTGAAGTCGGTTTTAAGAAACCGCTCACAAGGTTGAAAAATGTCGTCTTTCCGGCGCCGTTCGGGCCGATAAGGGACATTATCTCTCCCTCTCTGACGTCGAGATCGACATTTTCAACGGCCTTCAGTCCTCCGAAATGAATAGAAAGAGAACGCGCTTCCAACAAAGCATCCATATCTGTTGCTGTTCCTCCCCCCGGTCAATCCGCGCTGTTTTTCCTGTTATTCGTCAGTCTTTTTACGATCGCATCCGCCGATGTCCTCAGCAGCGATTCAAAAAGACCGAGTTTGGGCTCTACGTCAAACTTCGGCCCGGCAATGCTCAAAGCGGCTATCAGGCTGCCGTCCTCGTTAAATAATGGAACGGCTATCTCCGCAGCCCCCAAAGTCATCTCTTCGACGCTGATCGCTTTCTTTTCACCGCGTATCTTTTCTATCTCAGCCTTCAGCATATCGGGCGCTGTGATCGTAAACGGAGTGTATGCCTCCAGCGACGATGTCAGTATATGATTCCGAAGCCCCTCGTGCGCAAAAGCGAGCAGTATCTTCCCGCATGCGGCGGCGTGTAGAGGAAAGACCTTCCCCATCTCTGCGACCAGCTTTATCGTTCTTTCAGGCTCGACCTTGTCAAGGCAGATGCCGCGGTAACCGTCGAGGACCAGAAGCAGGACAGTCTGACTGCTTTCGTCACAGAGCCTGACCATCTCGTCATGAGAGTGTCTTGTGAGTTCAAGGCGGAGCCTCCACGAGTTTGTCATGCTTAAAAGCTTGAAGCCTATACGATAGCTGTGGGTCTTGCCGTCCTGGCTGACCCAGCCGTTTTCCTCAAGAGAATCCAGAATGCGCTGCACGGAACTCTTTGAGATATCCGTTTTAGAGGCGAGCTCCCTGATTCCTATGTTGCCGTCAGTTTCAAGAAGGACCTCCACCAAAGCCATGACTTTCGCCGGCAGACTCATACTCACAAGCACCTCCCCTCACCCTATTATAAATGGGACACCTGACCTGTTTTCTGTAAACTTTACAGCATTATTATATACCTATGAGCTTTTGTCAACAATTACAATTAAAAAATAGGATACGTTTCGGTAAGCGAAAGTATGCGGCAAAACATCCGGATTCACACGGCAAAAGACGCCTTTTCGCATCTCATTCTGCGGCCCTTTTGCGGTGCGCGGCAGCACGCATCAGGGCCGCGCCCCTCTTGCCAGATCCTTAAGCTCCTGCAGGACGTCCGGAACTATGCTTTTTGAAAAATAGGAGCAGTATACGGAATTGTTCTGCAGAAGCGGTTCAGTCCTGAGTTCCGGAAGAAAGCGCGCCGCTTCCTCAAAATACGGCGTGCCGGGGATGGGCGAGAATTCGGCCAGTTTAGGCACTCCGCCGCATTCGCGCACGAACAGGATCGTCTCTTTGACAGACTCTGTATCCTGCCCCGGGAGTCCCGCAAGTATATATGTCTCACAGTCGGCCGATGAGTAACCTGCCGCAAGAAGAGCTTTCACCGCGGAAGCGTACTCTTTTGCCGCGACCTTGGAAGAGCTGTCATGCGCGACTTTGGGGTCTATGCTCTCAAGTGAGAGCCTGATCGTTTTAAAGCCTGTATCAAACAGTATATCGGCGCACCGTCCGTCTATCTGCCTCACGTGCAGCCCGTTGGGGGTGTGCAGACGCAGCGCTCCGCGATAGCGTTCGCGCACTTCCCGGCAGAGCGGATAAAAGAGATCCTCCTTGTCCAGCAGCAGCGCATCGTCATAGAAAGCAAGGTCTCGCACGCCCAAAGACGCCTGAAAATCTATCTCTTTAAGCACCACTTCCAGCGGCCGCCTGAAGTAGCGCGGCCACAGGACCCCGGAGGCGCAGTATCTGCAGGAAAAGGGGCATCCGAAAGAGGTCATCACGACGCCGTATCCGGGCGTTTCGTACAGATCCATCGCGGGGTACGGGGCGGCCGGTTCGCAGCGCCCGCTTACGATGTAATCAGCACCTGTCAGAGCCGCATGCTCCGGCATCAGGCTCGCGTATATCCCGCCCAAAAGCACGGGAGCGTCCGGGAAGAGCTCCGACAACAGGTCTATCGCCCATCGGACCCCGGGATACCAGTATGTCATGGCAGAGGTGACGAGAATGACGTCGGGAGCGGAGAAGTCAGCTGTATATTTTTCTATATCGTCACGTGTCATGCCGAAATGGTGGTAACGGCGCGGTATGCCGCGGTAAACTTCAGGCTTTTCGATTTGGCCCTTCTTTATTTTTGACCGGCCAAAGCTCTTTTCGCCGCAGGCCGCAAAGGCGACACAGTCAAGCAGCGACACATCATTATCGGCTCGCAGCGTCTGCAGTATATACAGAAGCCCGAGCGGCCTGGACCAGAGATCCATAAAGGCAAAATCGCGGACCGGAGGATTTACGCCTAAAATATTAAGCCCCTTCAGGGAAAGAAGCGTTCCCATATCGATATTTCCCGGCACGCAGCCGCGTCTTTTGCGCAGAGTAAGATCCATTTGCCGAACACTTCCCGCCCGTCACAGGGCCGATATATATAATATGGAAGTTTATTATAAATGCGCGCCATTTAAAAGCCTGCCTTTAAAAAGCCCCCGACAGGGCCGCCGTTACCGCACACTGCCCGGCAGAAAGGCATATTTCATTATCCGCAGATACAGCCGCATTATATGCAACGTTTGCGGAACGTCCGCCCGAACTCTGCCGCTACAACGGTATTTTATAATAAAGAGCGGGCCTGCTCAGCTGCAGGGAAATTCCGGTAAGACCATTTGTGAAAAAATGTATAATTGACTTATTCTGTTTTTTAATACATGAAAAGCCACGCTTTTGCTGTAAAGAAAAAAACCGTATACGTAACAGGAAATGCTGCAGTGACAATATTATTACATACTTTCACAAAACATACGGCGCAAAAATCCTAAAAAAATGATTTTGAAATCTGAAAATTTAGAATATATAAAAGAGCTTGCAAGGCCATCTTTTTTGTATTATAAAGTATACTGGGCGGTCCGGTAAGGGGGTTTTTTCACAATGACAGAAGCTCCTGTCCCGAAGGGGACAAGAATCTACGAAAAGGTCGTTGAAAAACTTAAGAATGAGATCGCGGCCGGCAACATCCTGCCGGGCGATCCGCTGCCGTCCGAACGCCAGCTTATGGAAACGTTCAGCGTGAGCCGCAGTTCGCTCAGAGAAGCTTTCCGCGTGATGGAGCTGCTCGGCCTGATCGAATCGATACCCGGCAAAGGGCGCTTCGTGCGCCATCCGCGCGCGATATCCGAAGACAAAAACACGATGCAGCTCGAAGATTCCGCGATACTGGAACTCATGGAAGCACGCCGCATACTTGACCCCGCCATCATAGCCGAAAGCGCTATGAGAGCCACGCCGTCCGACCTGACCCGCATCCTGCGCAACATCACATATACGGAAAGATCGCTTTCCAGCCCGGACGAACGGGCCCGTGTCGATTTCGATTTCCACCTGCTGCTTGCTGAAGCGACGCACAATTTTGTTTTTATAAATCTCACCCGAATGAATTTCGATCTTATTTCGGCGACCCATGAACGCATATACAAGCTGCTCGGCGATAAAGACGCTTTTTTGAACGAGCACAGGGAAATATACGAGGCGGTGCTCGTTCACGACGTTGAAAAGGCGCGCGAGGCCGCGTCGCGCCATATAGACAGGATATACCGCACTCTGCACAGAGGCATCGCGGAGGGCAGGTAGGCAAAAGGCATCAAAACAGACTTATGAGGCAGACGGACAGGGGATTGTAGATTATAATTACAATGAACTAAGAATATAAATATAAGCAAAACACGCACAAATAATTTTACGGGAGGAAAAGCTATGGAGAAGAAAATCAGAGAACTGCTGCCGGAGATCGAATGGATCAAGGACAAGGAACTGCAGGCAAAGGTAGTCGCGTCGTACGCCGACGCGCTCAAGACAGGCGGCTGGGATCCCGAAGATATGGACAAGATCCCGTTCACGCTCCTTATCCCCGACTGCCCGTTCTCCTATCTCGAACACGTGCGCGGCGTAACGCGCGTTGCAAAGCAGGCGATGGAGGAATTCAACGCCATCTATTCAAAGAAGGACGCGAAGTTCACTCTCGACAACGATCTGCTCGTGGCGGGCGCTCTGCTTCACGACGTAGGCAAGCTCGTCGAGTACGAGAAAGACCCCTCGGGCAAGACCGTAAAGTCCTCGATGGGCAAGAACCTCCGTCACCCGTTCTCCGGCACCGTTATCGCGATGCGCAACGGCTGCTCCGACGCTATAGGACATATAATCGCAAACCACGCCAAGGAAGGCGACGGTACTCTCCGCAGCCCGGAAGGCGTAGTGGTAAACAAAGCGGACTTCATCAACTTTGAATCAGTGAAGTCCTTCCTCGGCATGAAATAATAAGCTATTCTCCAAAACAAAAACGGAGGGAAATAATAATGGGCAAGACATCTATCGTCAAGATTATGGAAAGAGCTTCCGGCCATCCCGTAAAGGTCGGAGACCGCGTCTGGTGCAACATCGACTGGGCAACCTGCCGTGACTTCGGCGGAGCCAACGCGGTTCTCCTCTTTGAGAAGGAGATGGGCAAGGAAGCAAAGGTCTGGGATCCCGACAAACTGGCATTCACATTTGACCTGCAGGCCCCCGCGCATTCCGAGAAGGTCGCGACAAACCAGAAGATCATACGTGAATTCTGCAAGAGACAGGGTGTGAAGCGCGTATTCGACATCAACCACGGCATCGGCCAGCACGTAATGCTCGAAGCCGGAATGATCAAACCCGGCGACGTCGTGCTCGGCACCGACAGCCACATGAACCTCCTGGGTTCAGTCGGAGCGTTCGCGACCGGCGTCGGCAACTCAGACATCGCCGCTTCCTACATAGCGGGCAAGAACTGGTTCCGCGTTCCCGAGACGATGAAGATAGAAGTGACCGGCAAATTCAAGAAGGGCGTCTGCATGAGAGACCTTCTCACGCATATCATCGGCGACCTCGGCGCCGGCGGAATGGACTTCCTCGCTGTTGAATTCACCGGCGAGACTATCGAGAATTCATCGCTGAACGAGCGCATCACACTCTGCTCGATGGTCACAGAAATGAGCGGCAAAGTTCCTCTCATCATGCCGAACGGCGAAGTGCTCAAGTGGCTCGTGGAGCGCGCCGGCCCCGAAGTCGAGAAGCTCGCGAAAGAGCTCAAGGCCGATCCGGACGCCGAGTACTGCAAAGTCCTGCATTATGACGTCACAGACCTCGAGCCGCTCGCGTCCTGCCCGGACGCTCCGGACAATGTCAAACCGGTCCGCGAGATAGCCGGCACCCACGTCGACCAGGTGCATATCGGTTCCTGCTCGAACGGACGCTATGAAGACATCGCAGCGGCTCACCGCGTTCTTATGGCGGGCGGCGGCAAGGTCAGCCCGACCGTACGCACGATAATCACGCCGTCAACGACCGAAGTGCAGCTCCGCTGCGTAGAGGAAGGACTCGCGGCCGATTTCCTCAAGGCCGGCATCGTCTTCACGAACCCGACCTGCTCGCTCTGCACCGCCGAACATTACGGCGCGATGCCGGCAGGCGACGTGGGATGCTCCACGACGAACCGCAACTTCATAGGCAAGGTCGGCAAGGGCAGCCATACATACCTCATGAGCCCGATGACCGCAATGGCGACAGCCGTAAAGGGCTGCATCACAGACCCGAGAGACATCCTTAAATAGGGAGGAAAAGTACTATGAGCGAGATCCTCAAAGGCAGAGCGTGGGTATTCAGCGACGACGTCGATACCGACCTTATCTATCACAATAAATATCTTGCCGAAACAGATCCGAAGAACATGCCGCAGTATGCCTTCGAATACTATCCCGGCAAAGAGAACTTCGCGAAAGAAGTAAAACCCGGCGACTTCGTCGTAGCCGGAAAGAACTTCGGCTGCGGCTCCAGCCGTGAGCACGCGGTCTACTGCCTCGAGTACGCCGGCGTTCCCTGCGTGCTTGCCGAGACATGCAGCCGCATCTACTACAGAAACGCCATAAACAACGGCTATCCCGTCCTCTTCGTAAAAGGCATCTCCGAAGCCATCAAAGAAGGGAAGATCAAAGACGGCGACCAGCTCGAAGTCGAGCTTTCGACCGGAACGATCAGGGATGTAACCAACGGCAACACGTTCCACGGAGACGCAGTAAGCGACCTTGAGAACGATATCATGGAAGCCGGCGGCCTCATGAACTACATGAAGGCCAAAGTCGGCGCGAAGTAAAACTTCGGGAGGAATATCTTACTATGGGCAAGACATTTGCTGAAAAAGTGCTGGGCAGAGCAGCCGGATACGAGGTCACGGCAAACCAGGTCGTAACCGTCGAGCCCGACTTCTGCATGAGTCATGACAACGGCGCTCCGATCGCAAGGACATTCAAGAAGATCGGCGTCACGAACGTAAAGTATCCGGAGCGCATCTGCCTGATTCTGGATCACGCCGTTCCGGCCCCGACAAGCGATCACGCTGTGAACCACAAGGAAGTGCGTGAGTTCGTAGCGGCTCAGGGAATCCCCAACTTCTACGACGTCAAGAGCGAAGGCGGCGTATGCCACCAGAAGATGTGCGAAGAAGGCTACGCTCTCCCCGGCCTCGTAATGGTCGGCAGCGACAGCCATACCTGCACATACGGAGCTTTCGGCGCATTCTCGACCGGCATCGGCCGCTCGGAGATGGCTGCGGTATGGGCAACCGGCAAACTCTGGTTCAAGGTCCCCGAGAGCATGAAGGTCGTCGTTACCGGTAAATTCAAGCCCGGCGTATCGGCGAAGGATTTCATACTCAAGTTCATAGGCGACGTAAGAGCTGACGGCGCCGACTACATGAGCGTCGAGTTCCACGGCGAAGGCATCGAGAACATGAGCATCGCAGAGCGCATGACGCTCTGCAACATGGGCATCGAGTTCGGCGCGAAGAACGCCGTCTGCAAACCCGACAAGAAGCTCCTTGACCTCATCAAAGAGCGCGGCAACGCAAAGAGCGACAGATGGGAAGCTCTCTGGGCCGACGAAGACGCGGTCTACGCGAAGGAATTCCATTACGACTTAGGCGACATCACGCCGGGCGTAGCGAAGCCGCATAAAGTCGACAACTACTCGCCGATCGAAGAAGTCAAGGGAACAAAGATTCACGAAGCGTTCCTCGGCTCCTGCACGAACGGCCGCATCGAGGACCTGCGTCTTGCCGCCGGCATCCTTAAGGGCAAAAAGGTCGCCGTCCGCACGGTCGTGATCCCCGCTTCCTGGATAGTCTACCGCCAGGCGATGAAGGAAGGCCTCATCGACATCTTCCTCGACGCCGGCTGCATCATCTGCAACCCCGGTTGCGGCCCCTGCATGGGCAACCATGAAGGCATACTCGCCCCGGGCGAAGCGGCGATCAGCACAGCGAACAGAAACTTCAAGGGCCGCATGGGCGACAAGGAGAGCTTCATTTATCTCGCCAGCCCGATGACAGTTGCGGCATCGGCAATCAAGGGCGAAATTTCCGACCCGAGGGAGGCGCTTTAACATGTCTGTAAAAGGCAAGGTATGGAAATACGGAGACGACGTCAACACAGACGTCATCTTCCCCGGCAAATACACATATACGATCAAGGAACGCGCCGACATGGCGAAGGTAGCGTGCGAAGACCTTGATCCCGAATTCACCAAGAACGCAAAGCCCGGCGACATCATCGTCGGCGGCAAGAACTGGGGCTGCGGCTCCAGCCGTGAGCAGGCCGTCTCCTGCATCAAGGAACGCGGCATCGCGGCGATCATCGCAAAGAGCTTCGCGCGCATCTACTACCGCAACTGCTTCAACGAAGGACTTCCTATAATCATCTGCCCTGCGGCAGTTGAAGCGATCAGCGCCGGAGACGAAGTCGAGATCGACTTCGAAAAAGGCGTGATAGTGGCAGGCGGCAAAGAATATCCGTTCCCGCCTTATCCGGAATTCGTTCAGGGGCTTATCAAAGACGGCGGACTTATCCCGCACGTCAAAAAGGAACTCGGCTTAGCGTAAGATAATGCGGCTGCCTCCGCAAGGAGGCGGCCGGTAAATAAAAGCACCGCAAAACATAAGAGGAGGAAACACAATGGCGAAGAATATCCTGAGGGTAAAGGAAAAGAAAGACCGTTACGACGTAACATATATGGCCGGAGACGATTCCGGCTTTGATATGATGGAGGGCGCGCTCCTTGTAATGGAAGCGATGGACCTGCCCATCAACTGGCACAGAGCCGACCTCGGCTGGTGCATGTGGGAGAAATCCAACAAGAAATTCGGCGAAGGCGACCCGCGCTGCAACACCGTTCCGCCCGAAACGATCGAATGCATCAAAAACACCGACGCCACGATAATGGCGGCCATCACGTCAAAAGCCGGCGTAAAGGGCTTCAAATCGGCAATACTCCAGATGCGTCAGCTCTTTGACCTCTACATCAACATGCGCCCCGCGAAGAAGCTCCCCGGCATCGGCACGCCGCTCAAGGGCGATCCCGACATCGACATCGTAATGTTCCGTGAGAACACCGAAGACCTCTATTCGGCAGTCGAGTTCTACCCGCTCCCGAAGGAAATGTTCGACCTGCACCCCGGCATGAACCGCTTCCGCGAAGGCAAGGGCAACATCGCCGTTTCATGGCGCGTATTCTCCGAGCAGGGCTGCGAGCGCATCATCCGCGCAGCATTCGAATATGCCAAGGCGACCGGCCGCAAGACGGTACACTGCGGCAACAAGGCCAACGTCATCCGCCAGACAGACGGCATGATGAAGAGAAAGTTCCTTGAGATCGCGAAAGAATATGAGCAGTACGGAATCGAAGGTCATGAAGAGAACGCCGACGCGACGGCAATGTGGCTCATCAAGAACCCGCAGAACTACAGCGTCTATGTGGCGTCGAACGTATTCGGAGACATCCTTTCCGACGAAGCTTCGCAGCTGACCGGCGGACTGGGCTTCGCCCCCTCCGGCAACATAGGCGAAACGACGGCCCTCTTTGAGCCCTCCAGCGGTTCCGTTCCGAAGTATGCCCATCAGTACAAGGTCAACCCCAGCGCGATGCTGATGGCCTGCAAGATGATGCTCGACTACCTCGGCCTTGAGGAAGAGGGCAAAAAGATCGAAAAGGCGATCGGCGAAGTCCTCGTGGAATCCAAACCCGGAACGCTCACCTATGACGTTCTCCGCGACTTCCGCAACGACCCCGACTGGGAGAAGAACGCCGTGTCGACACTCGACATGGCGGCAGCAATAGCCCAGAAGATCAACCCCGCCTTCACCGGAGCCAAGCTTGCCGCGGCGAAGGAAAAAGTACACAAGATGTGCGCCTGGGACGAAGCCTCCCTTATCGGCTTCGACGATTAATCATATAACCGTTAGCTGACACGCGGCCTGTCTGTTCGTTAAGCGGCAGGCGGGCCGCATTACTTTTTCGACAGGGGGAAACGCACAATGAAGACGGCACAGGCCGGAACGCTGGAATCCATGGACTGCCTCGTAACTCTCACAGAGGCAGCCCCCGGCAGCGGCATCAAGATAAATATAACGGGAGCAAGCGCGGCACGCTTCAACAGCGCAATGACAAAAAAGATCAATGAGACTCTCGCCGAACTCTCTGTGAAAGACATGGAAGTCGCCGTTCAGGACAACGGCGCGCTTGACATAGTCCTGGGCGCGCGCGTCGAAGCCGCCTACGGCAGACTCATGAAATAGGAGGAAGATACAACGATGAGACGTACAATGCTCTATCTTCCCGGCAACAACCCGAACATGCTGACCAAAGGGCATCTCTTCGGCTCCGACGGCATTATCCTCGACCTCGAAGACGCGGTCGCGATGGTGGAAAAGGACGCGGCCAGGATCCTGGTAAGCAGATACCTCAAGCAGGGCGAGTTCGGCAACGTAGAAGTTACTGTCCGCATCAACGGCATAGACACCGAATTCTGGAAGAAAGACCTTGAAGCGGTAGTCCCGATGAAGCGCCTCGACGGCATCCGCGCTCCGAAAGTCGACAGCGCGGAGACGGTAAAGATACTCGACGAAGAGATCTCCCGCCTTGAGGACAAATACGGAGTGCCCCAGGGCAAGCTGAAACTCTTCTGCCTGCTGGAAACAGCCAAGGGAATACTCAACGCATACGAGATAGCGACGGCCTCCCCGCGCATCGCTGCGATCATACCGGGCGGCGAGGATCTGCGCGCCGACCTCAGGACCGAACGCTCGATGGACGGCACCGAGCTCGAATGGGCGCGCCGCTTCGTGGTATTCGCGGGGCGCGCGGCCGGAGTCGACCCGCTCGATACGGTCTTCTCGCGCGTGACCGACGACGAAGGGCTCAGGAAAGAGACCGAATTCATCAAGCAGCTCGGGTTCGCCGGCAAATCTATAATACATCCGAACCAGGTGCGCATAATCCACGACGTCTTCAACCCGACAGAAGCTGAGATCGCCAAGGCGCAGAAGATACTCGCGGCGGCGAAGGAAGCGGCGGAGCGCGGCCAGGGAGCCGTCACCGTCGACGGCAAGATGGTCGACATGCCGGTCGTCAAGAGGGCCGAGTACGTCCTCGTCCGCGCCGGGCTTGCATAAGCAGGAGGGTGAAAGATAATGACGATCAACGCAGTAAAACGTGAGATTCCCGATTATATTGAAGGTTACGGCAAAGTCAGGCACTACGAGGGCGCTTTCGCAAGAAAACCCGAGGGCGCTATAGCCGGCGCAAAGCTTCGCTGCTTCAACAGCGACATAACAGACAAGCGCGTCAGCTCCGTTAAGGAAGCAATAAAGGCAAGCGGCCTCAAGAGCGGCATGACGGTATCCTTCCATCACCACCTCCGCAACGGAGACTATGTCGTGAACATGGTCCTCGACGCCTGCGCCGAAATGGGCATCAAAGACCTTACGCTCTTCCCGACGGCTCTTTTCGGAGTGCATAAAAAAGTTATCGACCATATCAAGAGCGGAGTGGTAACAAGAATAATGGGCTCCGTCAACGGGCCTATAGGGCAGCTCGTCTCCGAAGGCGGCATGGAAGTTCCCGTAGTGCTCAGAAGCCACGGCGGACGTCCGCGCGCCGTAATGGCGGGAGACGTTCACATCGACGTAGCCTTCATAGGCGCGCCCACCGCCGACAAATACGGCAACATCTGCGGCACGCTCGGCAAATCGGCCTGCGGTTCGCTCGGATATGCTTTCACCGACGCTGACTACGCAGACAAGGTCGTCGTAATAACCGACAACTTAGTGGACTTCCCGGCAGCCCCTGTCTCCATCCCGCAGACAAAGGCCGATATCGTAGTCGAAGTCCCCTCGATAGGCGATCCGGCAGGCATCGTATCCGGCACCACGAAGGTCACGAGAGACCCGCTGCGCCTGCTTATCTCGCGCTATGCGTCGCAGCTCATCGAAGCAAGCCCCTATTTCAAGGACGGCATCTCCTTCCAGACCGGCGCCGGCGGCATCCCGCTCGCAGTCACCGCGTTCATGAAAGAAGCGATGATCCGGAAGGGCATAAAGGGCGGCTTCGGACTCGGCGGCATCACCGGATATTTTGTCGAGCTCTTAAGAGAAGGCCTCGTAAGCAAACTTATGGACGTCCAGTCCTTCGACCTTGACGCGGTGAAGTCCATCGGCGAGAACCCGAACCATATCGAGATATCCGCCGACTGGTACGCCAACCCATGGAACTGCGGCGCGGCCGTCAACATGCTCGACGTCGTTATACTCGGCGCCACCGAAGTTGACACCGACTTCAACGCCAACGTCAACACAGAGGCGGACGGAGCACTTCTGCACGGCACAGGCGGACATCAGGACACCGCGGCCGGAGCAAAGCTCACGATAATCGCGCAGCCGCTGCTCCGCGGCAGAATCCCCTGCGTCACCGACAGCGTTTACAACGTCACGACGCCGGGCGAAGTCATCGACGCGATAGTAACTGAGTACGGAGTCACGATCAACCCGCGCCGCAAAGATCTTCTTGACGCAGTAAGCGGCGTGAAGGATCTGCCGATAGTCCCGATCGACGAACTGGCGGCGCGCGCAAGGAAGATGTCCGGCCCGACAGATCCCGTCAAGACGACAGACAGGATAATAGGCGTCGTCGAGTGGAGAGACGGTACTGTCATCGACGTCGTAAGACAGCTTAAGAAGTAGCCTGACGGCAGCTTCAAAAAAGCTCTCAGACAGCAATGAGGGAAGCTCTTCCGCACAGGAGGCTTCCCTCTTATTTTCGCGCCCGCCCTGCAGATGCCGTAAGCGGCCGCAGATCTGCTGCGATACTGTTATTTTTTATTCACAAGGCAGATGCCGCATACGATCATCACTGCGCCCGCGGCAAGCCACATCGTATAGCGCTCTCCTATCAGCAGATATGAGATGCACATGCCGGTGACCGGCTGCAGGAACTGGAATATCGAAAGCCTGGCGACGGGGAATACCGCAAGGGCCCGGTACCACAGAAGATAAGCAAAACCGGACGAAAGAGCGCCCAGGAATATCACGGCAAGCCATGTCTGCGGCGCAAAAGCGGCGATTCTGGAATAATCCGTTCCCACCGCGAAAGACGCCGCCAGCGCGTAGAAAAACGCAAAGACCAGTTCCCAGAAGATAGAGAAGGCCGGGGGCAGCGAAGCGCGCAGATATTTGCGCGATATTATAAGGAATACCGCCCAGTTGAGCACCGAGAAGAGCATGATATAATCGCCGACCGAGCCGAAAGAGCCGCTTTCGGCAGCTCCCTTTATCGTGCCGCGCGCGAGTACCAAAGCAACGCCCGCAGCAGCAAGCAATAATCCGACAGTCCCGACCCGCGATATCTTTTCCTTCAGGAATATCCGCCCCAGCACGGCAACGAGCGCAGGAGATGCTACCATCATCCAGTTTGAGTTGCCGGCTCCTGCCGTCTTCATCGCGAAGGCCTGTATCCCCTGCTGAAGAAATATCCCCTGAAAGCTCATAAAGAGCAGAGATGGCAGCTCTTCACGCGTCGGCAGACGCATCGTGCCCTCTACGAGGCATCCGGCAGCGAGCGGAAATATCGCAAAGAATAAACGCATAAGCAGGATAAGCGACGGCTCCCCCCATGCAAGAGAATACTTTATTGCGGGGAAGCTGCCTCCCCATATCATTATCGTGAGAAGGGCCGCCATATAATCGGATATGCGGACCTCTCTGCTGTTTATGCTGTTCAAAAAGATTCCTCCCCGGCGCATCCGCCGAAAGCACTCCCATACAGCGGCGATCATACTGCGCGGTATTATTATTTCCGGGCTGTTCGTCATAAAACCACTGCAAAAAATATTATAATAAAAAATAATATAATTTAACCAATAAAATACAGTTAATTAAATTAGAATGAATATGTTAGCTAATTCCGCCCAAAGGTCAATTGCAAAATGAAATTCCCCTTTGAAGGGCTAAATTCCGCGTTCTATACAAGGTGAAATTTAAGTTTTCAAAAGCCGGAGAGCGTATGATCATCATCTGCAGAATATGCAAATTGCAGCAGGGGGTGCGGTAATCA
>JAFYJW010000012.1 GCA_017537925.1 Synergistes sp.
CCGCGGGCGGCCTGTTCTCTGTTATTTTTGATTATCTCTCTGCCTTACTGTTCCGGGAATTTTGCGTCCGGCTTAAGCTCCAGAATCTTGTTCTTTATATGGAGCAGGCGCCTGTCGTCCGGCGGGTGAGAGTTGAAGCCGCTCGGCTCGGTCTTGTTGACCTTTGCGAGGCGCGATATGGCTTCGTACATGCCTACCGGATCCTCGCCGTTCTGTACCGCAAGCAGCACGGCATAGTCGTCCGCTTCCACTTCCTGCTCGCGGCTGTAGCCTGAGTACGCAAGATTTGCGCCGGCGTTCACGGCAGTCCCCGCAAGCCCTCCGGCATAGCCGCCGAAGAGGTGGCCGAGAATGGCCGCGGCTACCGAGAGGCCGGCCGCGCGGTTCCTGGTCTTGGTTATATGGTTGAGCTTAACGTGACCCGCCTCATGCGCAAAGACCGCGTAAAGCTCCGACTCGCTTTCCAGCAGCGACAGAAGACCGGTCGTTACCGTGACGGACTCCCCGTTCGTCACCCAGGCGTTGGGGACGCTATCCTGTTTTATGAAAAAAGGCAGCGCTGTCAGTTCCGTCGGGCTCGCGACTTTTTTCCATATACGCTCGGCGTCTGCGTGAGAGATCTCGGCAAACGCGGGCAGAGGAGCGGCAAGCGCTGCGGTTATGAGAAGGGCGGCTATCGCTTTTTTAATATTCATGCATGAATCCCCCTGAATCTCGTGATATTCACTGCTGCTTTGCTAATTATACCAACGGCGCGGCAAAAAAGGAAAATGAAATAGCAATGCGCGGCGCTTACTTTTCCGGCGGCAGCAGCAAAGCCGCGGCAAGCGTAAGGTATTCCGGCATCTTCCCGTCTTTTATCCAGCATATCTCAAGGCCGAGATATTTTTTCAGTGCGGCTGATACGTCCGCTCCGATAGATTCTATCGAATGACGCGCCATCTCGGGCCTGCGGCAGGGCAGCCCGTCCTCTCTGGCGCATTTCGCGCACAGCTTGCAGGAGCCGGCAAAAAATGAGAGGCTCCCCTTTATCTTCTTTTCCTCCTCCAGCAGTTCGAGCAGCAGTTTTTTCTTTTCCCCGCCTATTATCCTAAACGCGCGCTCTTCGGCATTTCCGCCTTCTCCTACGCCTTCCAGCTTTATCTGCAGCACCACGAGCCGCACTTTTTCATATGATCTCCATATATCGGCAGGATCGAAATCAAATGGAGGACACATCCAGTTTTTGCCGTAGTTCGGACAGTCACGGCAGAAAGCAAGGAATTTCGGGATATCGACGCAGGATGAGGTGAAATCCGCGGCGGAACATGTTGCCGAAAATCTTTCAGTCGAATACTTCTCCATTGCTGCCGCCTCCTTTTCCTTTTACCTCACAATTATATAAGAAAAGCCGAAGATTTTTATTTCAGCGTTTGTCAAACGGTCAAGTCCCGCCCACTTTTACTGTCAGCGGACATGGAAAGGAGGTGAATGAAATGGCAGAAGTAAAACATATCTCTACGTCTCTGCGCTTTACGCTCGAGTTTGAGGGCGAGGGCGGCAAAAGCGTGAATAAGACACTCTCCGTCTCCAGGATAGGAGCCGGGGCCGCGGCGGATGACCTGAACGCCCTTGCCGGCTCTGTCGGCGGGCTGCTGGAATATCCCGTCAAGTCCGTGAAGAAGTACGACACCGGACTCATCGAGAACGAGTAACTGCAGCAAAAAAAGAACAGCGCGAAAGGAGGTGAGATTTCGAAAATGAAGACGCTCAAAATGACTTTTACGACCGAAGGCGGTAAGAAATTCGCGTTCAGCCTGAACTATGCCGACCCCGCGCTTTTAGAGGAGGGAGGCGCCGCCAGAATAAAGAGCGCGGCAGACCTGATGCTCGCGCTGCAGCCGTTTGACGCGGAACTCATATCCTTTGACTCCGCGGTATTTATCGACCGCAGCGAACATCAGATAGAGATGCCCGAATCGGAAGACTAAACGATAATGCGGGAGGACGGGCGCCCTCCTTCCGCGTTTTGCATCTGAAAAGCCCGTTTGCACACACAGAAAAAACAGATAATAAATGGAAGAAAGGAGTGCTTTAAAGTGGACGAGCTGATAGGCAGCATCGCACAGCACGGATTTTCGATAGCCGTCGCTTCGTTTCTGCTCGTCAGGATGGACAGGCGGCTCGAAGAGCTGACAAAAGCCGTCATAGGCCTCGGCTCGGTTATCGAAAAGCGTCTCAGTCAGGAAAAGTAGCACCTCTGCGCGGAACTAACTGCCGCGCAGAGCAGACCCGTTCAAAAATAACACACAGTGAAAACAGACGTCACCAACGGAAGAACAAAAGCGCTCCCTAAAAGGAGGGTCATGATGCATGCGCTTAAACGATTTTCAGATATCGGAGAATTTTAACCTGCGCGAGTTCCAGTGCCCGTGCTGCCATGCGGTCATGCTGCACGGGCGCCTGCTTGCCGCGCTTCAAAGGCTGCGGGATATGCTTTCGCGCCCGGTGATCATAACGAGCGGCTACCGCTGCGCCGCGCACAACAAAGCGGTCGGAGGCGTCAAAAACAGCCTGCATATGCGGGGACTGGCAGCGGATATCGCATCTGACGGCGCGATGATGGAAAGCCTCCGGAATCTGGCGCGCGTCGCCGGCTTCAGCCGGGTGATAACTTATCCTGCGCGATCTTTCGCACATCTGGAGATATCTGATGACTGACGCCCCCACGATGAAGGAGATAGCCGCAAGATTCACGCCGCTCGTGCGGGCCGCGGCAAAACGCTATCAGGGAAGAGGCGCCGAGTTTGAAGATCTCGTGCAGGAGGGGTATATCGCCCTTATCCTGCTCACAGGCAAGTGCCGCGACATGAAATGGCTGCCGCTCTTCCTGAAAAAGCGACTGCCAGCCGCGGTTCGCGACGCGGCAGCAAGGATAAGAAGGACGTGTCCGTGTCCCAACGGCCCGCCTGTCGAAGAGATAGAGGAGACATACGGCGGAGAAGATGAAAATTACAGCGAGTCTGAGCTGCGCGAGATGCTGAGACGCGCGCTTTCCCCCGCCGAACTGGACATCACTCAGGCGCTTATGGAAGGCTTCACGCAGAGGGAGATAGCCGGAACCCTCGGAATAAGCCAGCAGGCGGTCGCCGCAAGGCTGAAAATAATTAGACGGAAATTAAAAGAAGTAATCGATGCTGTGTACGGATAAAACGGAGCCCGCTCAAACGGCGGGCTCCTTTGCTCTTTTGCGTTTTCTATACCGCCCTGCCGGGTGAGCGGCGGGTTCTGCGTCTTTCCTTTACAAAGCGCGCGATGCGCGACATGGCTTCTTTAAGCTCTTCTATCGAATACGCGTATGATATCCTGACGTGACGGCTTCCGCAGGCGCCGAACGCGGACCCCGGAACGACGGCCACTTTTTCGGCCTTCAGCAGCTCTTCGCAGAAATTCTCCGAGTCCATGCCGAATTCGGAGATATCCGGGAAAGCGTAGAATGCGCCGTAAGGCTCGAAGCAGGGCAGCCTTATCTCGCGGAAGCATTCCATAAGGAAGCGCCTGCGCTGATTGTACGACTCACGCATAATGTCTATGTCTTTGTCTCCGCTGCGCATCGCGGAGACCGCCGCGTACTGGCTCATCGTAGGGGCTGACATAATGCCGAACTGATGCACCTTGAGCATATATTCCGCGATGCCCTCGGGCGCGCAGACAAAGCCCAGGCGCCATCCTGTCATAGCGAAGGATTTTGAGAAGCCGTTTATCACTATCGTGCGTTCGCGCATGCCGGGCAGCGATGCGATGCTTACGTGACGCTCCTTATATGACAGCTCGCTGTATATCTCGTCCGATATCACCAAAAGATCGTGCTTAAGTATAACCGGGACAAGCTTTTCCAGGTCTCTGCGGTCCATCACGGCTCCCGTCGGATTGTTCGGATAGGAGATAAGCAGCGCCTTCGTGCGAGGCGTGACCGCCGCCTCAAGCTGTTCCGGCGTGAGGCGGAATTCCGTTCCCGGGTAAAGCTCTATCGGCACAGGCACTCCGTCGGAAAGAAGTATGCAGGGCTCATATGAGACAAAGCAGGGTTCGGGATAGACCACTTCGTCGCCGGGGTCCAGCACTGCGCGCAGAGCTATGTCTATCGCCTCGCTGCCGCCGACCGTGACTATTATCTCATTCTTCGGATCGTAATTCAGGCCGTATTTGCGGCTCATGAAAGCGGCTATCTCGCTGCGCAGCTCCAACAGCCCCGAGTTGGACGTGTAGAACGTGCGCCCCTTGTGCAGCGAATAGATGCCCTCTTCGCGGATGTGCCACGGCGTTTCAAAATCCGGTTCGCCGACGCCCAGCGATATGACGTCGGGAATCTCGCTTGCGATATCGAAAAGGCGGCGTATGCCGGATGGTTTTATCCGTTTGATCTTGTCGTTTATAAAGTCCCTCATGGGGTGACGACCATTCTCATATCTTTTCTGTTCTCTGCAAGCTGTATGCCGTGGTCCTTATAGCGGGCGAGCACCACATGCGTCGTCGTGCTCTGCACCTCTTCTATCACGGCCAGGCGCGAGGAGACGAAGCTTGCTATCTCTTTCATCGTGGCCTTCTTGAGGATAACGGTGAAATCGTAGCCCCCGGACATAAGATAGAGCGATTCAACTTCCGGGTACTGATAGATCTTCTCCGCTATGCGCTCGTAGCCGTCGCCGCGCTGCGGCGTGACCTTGAGCTCTATAAGCGCCGATATCTTTTCGTCGTCGGTCTTGTCCCAGTTTACAAGGGCATGGTAGCCGCAGATGACGCGCTCGCGCTCCATCGCCGCGATCTCGTCTTTGACTTTTTTCGCTTCCAATCCCAACATGGCCGCCAGGTCCTTCACCGTGTATCTTGCGTTCTCTTCGAGAAGGCGAAGGATCTCTTCTCTTTTTATGCCTTCCATATGCTGTCCTCCGAAGCCGAATAACTGCGGCCGAGCCTTTCTTCCATCTGCCGGCCGCGAAACACGGAAAATATTCTGAGATATTTCGCGCCATTAGTCAAGCAGGAAGGAATTTCGCGTAAGCGGGGCTAATATGTTCCGCCGATGCATTTGACTTTTAGGGAACATTTTTATGAAAGATCCTTATGATTGTTCCCTAAAGGAGACTAAGTAACGTCCGCTCTTTAAATCAGCCCGCATCCGGGCAACAGCGCTTCTGTATTACATATTTTATCTTTGTGTCTTTTTGCCGCTATCGGCAAAAATAATACAAATTTATATATATATCATTGATATTTTGCCGATAATAAAATATACTGTTAATGCAGACATACCATGTTTCGGAGGCAAATTTCCATGGATCACATATCGGCAGCGGAAGCGGCAAAGCGCTGGGGCCTGTCGGAGCGCAGCGTGCGTAATTACTGTGCCGAAGGCAGGGTGCCCGGAGCGTTTATTGCCGGAAAGACATGGAATATCCCTGAAGATGCGGAAAAGCCCGACAGACTCAATAAACGCACAGCCCATTCCACAAGCCTTCTTTCGCGCCTGAAGGAAGAAAAGAAAGCAAAGCTCAGCGGCGGGATATACCACAGGATCCAAATAGACCTGACCTACAGCTCTAACCGCATCGAAGGCAGCAGGCTGACGCACGACCAGACGCGCCTTATCTTTGAGACGAATACGTTATACGCCGCAGACTCTGTCAGTGTTGACGATATCGTTGAAACGGCCAATCACTTCAAGTGTACGGATATGATCATCGACTGCGCAGCACATGTTTTAAGCGGGAGTTTCATAAAACAGCTCCACCGCATTTTGAAGAACGGGACAAGTGATTCCCGCAAAGACTGGTTTGCTGTCGGCGACTACAAGAAACTGCCGAATGAGGTCGGAGGGAAAGCGACTGCTGCGCCCGAAGACGTTGACGCGCGGATGAAAGAACTGCTGGCGGAATATAACGCTGTAAAGGAAAAAACTTTTGACGACCTGCTGAATCTCCATTACCTTTTCGAGTCCATACATCCCTTTCAGGACGGGAACGGGCGCATCGGAAGGCTGCTGCTCTTCAAGGAATGCCTGAGAAGCGGGATCGTGCCCTTTATAATCACAGACGATCTGAAAATGTTTTATTACCGCGGGCTGAACAGCTGGCCGACAGAGCCGGGCTGTCTTCGCGATACATGCCTTGCCGCGCAGGACAGGTTTAAAAAGATATTGGATTATTTCAGGATAGCGTACTGAAAAATCTTAGCGAAAGCATCCTGTCAGTCACACATCAGAAATAAAAACGGATTTAAAAACCCTGGGCGCGGGCGCTATTTCCGCCCGCAGAGAAGCATCACTGTACCTGCAAGCACTGAAAGCGCCGTATCCATCGCGCTTTCGCCGAAGTCGAACCTTTCATTGTGATGACCGGCCGCAGTATCCGCGCCGACGCATATATAGGACGCAAGCCCGCCGTGGCGCTGCACGCGCTCCATAAGCCAGCAGGCGTCGTCGCTTGCTGCCATCGTGCCGCGCTCCTCCACCCGCGTCACGCCCCCTGCGGCGCGGGCTGCATCCGCTATCACTGCGGCAAGCGCTGCATCGCTTTCCGCTCCTATAGCTTCGCCCTGCTTCGTGACGGAAAGCTCCGTCCCGTACATCGCAGCAGCCCCGTTCAGGACTTCCTTCGACCGCTCGTACACATACCGCGCGCATTCGGCGTTTTCGCCTCGCGTTTCTATCTTCATGAGCGCATTCGCGGGCACCACATTCCTTCCGCTTCCGGCGCGCAGGACGCCCACGTTCACGCGGGTAGCACCTCCCGAATGCGGAGCGGTCGCGTGAAGGTTAAGCGCGGCCGACGCCGCG
>JAFYJW010000013.1 GCA_017537925.1 Synergistes sp.
AGCCCGTCACCTATTATGCTGAATTTCTCAGAGACCATCTGTACAGTCCTGTTTGAAAGCGGCGGCGCGCATGCGCGCCGCCGCTTTCAAACAGGACTGTACAGATGGTCTCTGAGAAATTCAGCATAATAGGTGACGGGCTCGTCCTTGTCGATCACGGCCCCGTCACGATGACGCTGGAAGCGCGCAAACGCGGAAGACCTTTCACGGAAGGCGCTGTGGAAGGGGCAAAGCGCGCACTGGAAGTTTTTGACGGTATCGCCGCGCACCTTGACTTTATTCGTACTCCGTTTTCCGGAATCAGGTCGATACCGGAAGGCGCGCCGGCAGCCGTCCGCAGGATGGCAGAGTCCGTTGCACAGCTTGAAGACGGCAGCTTCACGCCGCTTGCCGCCGTTGCCGGTACGACTGCAGACTTTGCAGTAAGCGCAATGGCTGCCGCAGGAGCCGATCTTGCGTTTGCCAACAACGGCGGAGACATAGCATGGCATGTTTTACGAGGAGAAAAAGATTTTATTAATGTGGGAATGATAAGCGACCTCAGCATCGGGAGAGCTACGCATTCTCTTAAGATCTGTGCATTTGACGATATAAGGGGTCTTGCTACGAGCGGTCTCGGAGGGCGCAGCCTGACACGCGGCATAGCTTCGGCCGTGACGGTGCTTGCCGCCGATTCTTCAAAAGCCGACGCTGCGGCCACCGCGATAGCAAACGCCTGTTACTGTGACGATCCGGCGATAGAACGCTGTCTTGCGGAAGAGCTGGACTACGGGACAGATATACGCGGTCTTACCGTTACAAGATCCGTCGGGGCATTAAGGAAAGAGAGCATCAGGACTGCGCTTGCGGCAGGAACCGAAAAAGCGAAAGTCCTGACAGAAAAAGGCATGATAGCAGGCGCTGTTCTGTTTGTCTGCGGCGCCATGAGTATTGTAAAACAACGTGACAGAGGGAACCTTTTTGAGGTTGCCGAACTGTAGTTGTATCAAAAAAAGGTTTCGGAGGACTCTGAATGGAACAATTTAAAAGTATAGGCCTGAAGCAGAGTTTTGTGGATGCCCGCGAGAAAGTTACAGGTTCGGCAAGATATTTGGACGATATGCAGTTTCCCGGGCTTTTGATCGGGAAGATTCTGCGTTCGCCGCATCCGCATGCAAAAATACTGTCGATAGACACATCGGCCGCCGAGGCGCTGCCTGGAGTGAAGGCGGTCATAACCGCGAAGGACTGCCCGCATAACAAGTTTGGGATGGAGATTCCCGACGTCGATATGCTGGCAGTAGATAAAGTGCGCTATGTCGGAGACGAGGTGGCTGCGGTCGCCGCCGATAATGACGAGACAGCAAGGGAAGCGCTGAAACTGATAAAGGTCGAATACGAGCTTCTGCCTGTCGTAGACGACCCGCTCAAGGCGATGGAGAAGGATTCGCCGCTCGTTCACGAGGAGAACGGAACGAACATCGCGCGCGAGTATCATATCCAGCGCGGCGACATCGAAGCCGATTTTGCGGCCTGCGACTATGTCTTTGAAGAGGAATTCAGTACACACCGTGTCTCGGGATTGTATCTTGAGCCTTTCGGAGTTGTCGCGCAGTGGGAGACCAACGGCCGTCTTACTGTATGGACTGGCCTTCAGTCGGCTTTCCAGGGCAGAAACGAGATAGCAAAGGCGCTGGGACTCAAGCCAGCCCAGGTGACGGTCAAGTCACCTTTTATAGGCGGCGGCTTCGGGGCTAAGATATGGATCAGAAACTTCCATCCGATCGCGGCTGTGCTCGCGAAAAAGACGGGACGTCCTGTCAAGATACTTCTTACAAGAGATGAAGAGCAGCTTACGACGCGCCCGAGGATAGCGCCGCGCATGAAGGTTAAGCTCGGCATGATGAAGGACGGCACGATGGTCTGCAAGCAGTCGATGATCGTCGCCGACAACGGGGCATATTCATGGGCTGCGCCGAAGGTTCTTCTGAACCTCTCGATGCGCACAGACTGCCTCTACAGATATAAATCTTCAAAGTGCGACTCATACCTCGTTTATACAAACCTGATCCCTACCAGCGGTTTCCGCGGCTACGGCAACAGCCAGATGCACTTCGCGGTCGAATCGTTCATAGACGAATGCTGCCGCAGGGTAGGGCTTGATCCTGTAGAGGTGCGCATAAAGAACTGTGTCCGCAAGGGTGACGTGACTCTTCACCACTGGAACGTAAAAAGCTGCGCGCTGGCAGAATGTATAAGGACTGCCGCAGATAAGATAAGGGAAAACAGGCTGCCGAAAGAAGAGCAGAACGGGCGTATCAAACGCGGGATAGGCGTCGCCTGCATGACGCACGTATCCGGCAACCGCGGCGGAGAGAAATTCGACGGATCGTCGGCTATGATACGCATACACGAGGACGGGGAGGTCTTTATCTTCTCCGGGGAAGCCGACATGGGGCAGGGCGCAAAGACTGTATTTGCGCAGATCGCCTCGGAAAAGTTGGGCGTTCCGATAAGCGATATCACTATAATGCCGCTTGACACCGACGTAAGCCCATTCGGCATGGGCACGTATTCGAGCCGTGTCACTACGGTCGGCGGAAAAGCGGTACTGCTTGCCGCGGAAAAGGTCCTTGACCAGGTCCTCGACCTTGCGGCTAAGATGAGCAAACGCCAGAAGGACACGATGTACATGGAAAACGGCCTCATCAAATGCAGCCGTGATCCTTCGATACTGCTGACGCTCAAGGAAGTGGCGCAGAAAGCCATCAGGACCAGGGCAGGGATCCCGCTCACAGCCTATGTGACATATGATCCGCCTACGGAAGGCGCCGACAAGAATTTCTACGGAGACTATTCGAGCGCTTATTCATACGGCGCGCACGGAGTAGAAGTAGAAGTCGACACATACACCGGCAAGGTCAAAGTCCTGCGTGTGATAGCCGTACATGACGTGGGCAAGGTCGTGAACGCGCTCGGCCTGCAGGGACAGATAACCGGCGGAGTGGCGCAGGGCATAGGCTGGTGCCTCTATGAGAATATGCTCTTCAAAAAGGGTGTGCCCGCGACAAGCGGTCTGCACGGATACACATTTATGACGATCAAAGACATGCCTGCCGTCGAAGGAATCGCGATCGAATCGAATGACCCGATCGGCCCCTACGGCGCAAAGGGCGTCGGCGAGCCTACTCTGATACCGACAGCGCCCGCCATAGCGAACGCAATAGAGGACGCCTGCGGGGTGCGTGTGCGCGACCTGCCGATCACACCGGAAAAGCTGTACAGGGCTATTCAGGCTAAGAAAGCTTAGTACGCGGGTATACAGGGATGCTTTTTCCGCCGTATAAGCCATATGAGTTAAACAGAGGTGCAGACAAGTGAAAAAATTGTGGAAGATACTTACGGAACAGGGGAAGAAACGCAAGCTCTCCGGCATAGACGCCAAAGCCGTAAAGTGCATCGCGGTAGCTATGTCGCTCTATCAGCTTGCCCAGGCTACGTTCCTGACGATACCGCCCCAGATGCATTACGCGATACATCTGACGTTCATTATGGTCCTCTGCGCGCTGATATATACAAGGACTTACAACGCGGGTGAACGTTCAAGCAAAAAGGTTCCCATAGAAGACTGGGTCTACGCCGCAATACTTGCGGCTGCCGGCGTGTATTACTGCCTGCATATGGAAACATATCTTTCCAGAATGCCGATGGTCGACGAACTTTCTGCTATAGAAGTCGTGATAGGGGTTCTGACAGTAATAGCCGTCATAGGTCTTACGAAGAGGTGTATGGGATTCATTCTTCCTCTGATAGGGTGCCTTTTCCTCGCATATGCGCTTTGGGGACATAAGATTCCCGGTATCCTGTACCACAGAAAGCTGCTCTCGATCGATATTTTAGACCAGCTTGTCTACACCACGAACGGAATCTATTCATCGCCGATAGCCGCGGCCGCGACATATGTTTTCATGTTCGTAATGTTCGGCTCGTTCTTTGCCGCATCCGGAGCAGGGGATTTCTTCTATAAATTCTCGATGGCCGTGGCGGGACGCTATGCCGGCGGCGCAGGCAAGGTCGCCATCATCACGAGCGGCCTTTTCGGGATGATCAACGGAAGCCCTACCGCCAACGTTGTTACGACAGGTTCGTTCACTATACCTATGATGAAGAGGGCAGGATACGACGGTGTCTTCTCCGGCGCGGTAACGGCCGTGGCTGCGACAGGCGGCGGCATAATGCCGCCTATAATGGGTACGGCTGCTTTCCTTATGGTCGAGATGGCCGGCATACCGTACAAAAATATAGCGATAGCCGCTTTTGTGCCGGGCGTGCTTTACTATCTGGCGCTGCTCCTGATCGTTCACTTCCGCGCTAAAAAATTCGGCCTTGTAGGGCTCGATTCCGCCGAACTGCCGTCGGTGCTGGCAACGCTGAAAGAGGGCTGGATCTTCCTCGTACCTCTCGTCGTGCTTGTCGGTATGCTTATGCGCGGCTACACGGCGAATCTCTCCGCCGTTGTCGGAATAGCGGCAGTTATAGCCGCATCCTGGGCCCGCAAGGAAACGAGGATGCGTTTGCCCGCTATAATCAAGGCGCTTGAAGATTCCGCGCGTTCCGCCGTCGTCGTATCTCTCTCCTGCGCTGTGGCGGGCTGCGTCATAGCGGGACTTATGACCACCGGACTCAGCGGCAAGCTTGCAAGCCTTATCCTGAGTCTGGGCGGCAACAGCACGCTCTCTGCGCTGATACTGACCGCGGCTATATGCACGCTGCTCGGCATGGGTATGCCGGTGGCAGCTGCCTACTGTCTTACCGCTGCGCTCTGCATCCCTTCTCTTTATGAGCTTGGACTGAAGCCGCTTGAGGCTCACATGTTCGTCGTTTATTTCGCCACGCTTTCCGCTATCACGCCCCCGGTCGCCGTTGCCTCATATGCAGCGGCGGGCATTTCGGAAGCGAATGCCGCGACGGTGGGCTGGCAGGCCTGCAGGATAGGTCTTGTATCATTTATAGTGCCGTTTATCTTTGTATTTGAGCCGATGCTCATGGTAACGCCGGACAATATAGCTCTGCGCAGCATCTGGATCGTGATCACAGCGACGCTGGGAGTCATAATCCTCTGTGCCGGACTTGAGGGCTTCCTCAGGAAGAGCATACCGATGGTGTTTCGCATTGTGCTTGTCCTGGGCGGTCTGCTTCTTATATATCCGGAAGCGATCACAGACTATATAGGACTTGCCGTAGCGGCGCTCCTTGCCGTTCAGCAGTTTACAGGCCTCAAAGTGGGAGGTAAATAAATTGAAAAAAGTCGAAAAGCACCTTTTCCCGAAAAATGTAAAAGAAGCGGTCGAACTTCTTGCGGAATATAAGGGTGAAGCCCGAATCGTTTCCGGAGCGACGGACCTTATGCTCTGGATACGCGACGGTAAAGTTTCACCGTCAGTACTTGTCGACGTTTCCGATCTGCCGGAGATGAGATTCGTTTCCGTTTCTGACGGTAAGATGTCGATAGGCTCGGCTATGACGCACGCCGAGATCGCGGCGCACCCCGACGTCAAAAGGATATTCCCGGCGCTTTCAGACGGCTGCCGCAGCGTGGGGTCGCCTCAGATACGCAATATAGCGACGCTCGCCGGCAATATCGTAAGCGCTCAGCCCGCTGCAGACTCAGTGGTGCCGATGACCGCGCTCGGCGCGCAGTGCGAACTGGCCGGTCCTGACGGCACGTATATGCGCCCGCTTTGCGAACTTTCAAAAAAAGTCGGAGAGAGTTATGTCGATCCGACAAAGGAAATAATCACACGGATAGAAATAAAGATACCGTCCGGAAAATACGGCACGGCTTTCAAGCGCATAGCGCCGCGCGAGGCTATGGCGCTGCCGGTGGTAAACGCAGCGGTGATGCTTGAGGCCGAAGATGACGGAACGATAAAGGCGGCCCGTATCGTTGCCTCTCCGGTCGCCGTAGTACCCTTCAGGGCAAAAAACGCAGAAGCGCATCTTATCGGCAAAAAAGCGTCGCCGAAGCTCTTTGCCGAAGCAGCAGAAGCCGCAGGTGCGGAAGCGTCTCCCCGCGATTCACTTGTACGCGGCTCGGGGGAATACCGCAAAGTTCTTGTAAAAGACCTTGTGGAGCAGGCGCTGATACAGGCCGCCTCGCTCTTTGCATAGGAGTGGTTTGAGATGCAGGAATTAAAGTGTGTCGTAAACGGCAAAAACGTGGCAATAATGATAGACCCGAGCCATTCGCTTGCGGACGTGATCAGATATGATCTCGGCCTCACCGGTACGAAAAAAGGCTGCGAAGAGGGAGAATGCGGCGCCTGCACGGTGCTCGTCAACGGCCTACCCGTAGATTCATGCATAGTGCCGGCGATGAAAGCCAACGGAAAGAACATACTCACGATCGAAGGACTTGAGCAGAACGGAGAACTCGATCCTATACAGGAAGCCTTTATGGAAGCGGGAGCTATTCAGTGCGGCTTCTGCACGCCCGGAGTGGTCCTCTCTGCGAAAGCGCTCCTTATGCGCGAGGAAAATCCGACGAAGGAAGATATCCGCGACGAGCTTTCGGGACACTTCTGCCGCTGCACCGGATATCTGCAGTTCTATGACGCGGTGAAGCTCGCGTCAGAAAAGATCAAAAGCAGGAAAAACAAAGAAAAAAAATAAACTGAACATGCACAGAGGGCTTATTTGCCGCACACAGCCCTTTGTGCATGAGCATTGCAATTCATAATCGGACAAAAAACGTACAGGGGACTGATTTTTCCGCGGAGTTCTCCGGATGCGGCAGCCCGGTTCGAATGGTCTTGTAGTGCTGGATCAAATGCAGCGATACAAACAATGAATACAAAAAAGAAAGGATGACAGATCGATGCAGAAGGCAGGACTTTTCACGCCTATCAAGATCAAAACGCTGGAGCTGGCAAACAGGGTAATAATGTCGCCGATGTTCACGAACTCGGCCGCTCCCGGGGGCTTCGTTTCCAAAAACACTATAAAGCACTATGTGGACAGAGCGCGCTCCGGCGTCGGTCTCATCATGACCGAGCACACGAGCGTAAGTTCCTATTATATCCATCCGGGGCTTCGCCTTCAGATAAGCAGCGACGATCATATCGAAGGCTTTAAGAAGCTCATAGCCGCAGTGCATAACGAGGGCTGCAAGATAGGGCTGCAGATCGCGCATTCGATATACGGTGTCGGCAAAAAGCCGCACGAACTGACTAATGAAGAATGCTACGGCATTATCGACGACTTTGTCGCAGGAGCCCGCCGCGCTTACGAAGCGGGATTCGATACCATAGAGCTTCACTACGCCCACACCTACACGATGGCCGACTTTATATCGCGCCGCACGAACCTGCGCACCGATGAGTTCGGCGGCGACATCTACGGGCGCATGTTCATGCACCTTGAGATACTGAAGAAAGTGCGTGAGATCGTCGGCCCCGACTATCCGCTTTTTGCGCGCATCAGCGCCGAGGAATTCGTCCTTGGCGGCAACACGATAGTTCAGAGCCGCATCTTCGCAAAAGAGCTGGTAAAAAACGGAATAGACTGCATGGACGTATCGGCCGGCGTGCGTTTCGACGACGCCCCCGTCAAAGGCTATTCAGACCAGCGCGGAAAGCCGACGATCGAATATCCTGACGGACCGAACGTCTATCTTGCCGAAGAGATCAAAAAAGTCGTAGACGTCCCGGTAGTCACAGTCGGAAAGCTCGGCAACCCTGAATTTGCAGAAAGCGTCATAGCCGAAGGACGCGCCGACCTGGTCGCGCTTGCCCGCCCGCTTATCGCAGATCCTATGTGGGTACGCAAAGTCAAAGATCATCGCTTCGACAGGATAACGGAATGCCTCTACTGCACAGAGTGCCTTTACGAGCGTCATGACCCTTCGGCTTATGTGCACTGCATGCGCTATACCTGCCAGAACGCGTGCCCCGCAAACGTCGAAGTGCCGCTGTACCTTGATTTCGCACGCCGCGGGATGTACCGCGAGGCTTACGGGGTGATACAGAACGAGAACCCGCTCGTCCTCACCTGCGGGCGCGTATGCAACCACCTCTGCGAGAGCATGTGCAACCGTGTTAAAATTGACGAACCTATAGCGATACGCGGAATCAAACGCTTTATCACAGACTGGATACTCGAGCACGACGGAAAGTTCCCGATGCCGGAAATGGAAGCCCCCAACGGCAAGCGCGTCGCTGTGGTAGGTTCAGGTCCGTCCGGCCTTTCCTGCGCCTTCTATCTTAAGAAAAAAGGCTATGAAGTCACTGTCTTCGAAGCTCTAAATGTGATCGGCGGAATGCTCGCGGCCGGTCTTCCGGAATATCGCCTGCCGCGCGACAAGTTCGCGAAAGAGCTTGAGCTTTTTAAAGAGATGGGCATAGAATTCGTGACCGGCACAAGAATCGGTAAGAATCTGAACATAAAAGAGCTCCGCAGAAGGGGCTACATGGCGGTCTATCTTGCGGTCGGCGACCACAACGACAGAAAGTTAGGCGTGCCCGGCGAGGATGCAGAAGGCGTGATGTCAGGAGTTTCCTTCCTGCGCTCGCTCAGGACCGGAGCAGCCCCGGATTTCAGCGGTAAAGAGATAATAGTCGTAGGCGGCGGAAATGTTTCGATGGACTGCGCAAGAAGCGCTATACGCCTGGGCGCCGCGAAGGTATCGCTTTTCTGCCTTGAGCAGGAACATGAAATGCCGGCACACGCCGATGAAGTAAAAGAAGGCAGGGAAGAAGGTCTTTTAGTTTCCAACGGCTGGGGACCGCTGGAGATACTTGCGGAGCATGGGCGCGTCAGCGGGGTCAGGTTCAAGAAATGCACCTCGGTCTTTGACGCTTCGGGACGCTTTGCCCCGGCCTACGATGAAAGCTCGCAGATGGAAGCAAAAGCTGATTACGTTATCTGCGCGATAGGCCAGGCTTTGAGCCGCGAAGTTGCTGCAGGCAGCGAAGAACTTATCGAGATCCGAGGCAATATAATCAATGCGGCTTACTCCGGCGGCACATCTACTCCGTGGATTTTCGCCGGAGGCGACTGCACCACCGGGCCGGATTCCGTCGTGAGCGGAGTAAACAGAGGCAAGGAAGCCGCGTCCTCCATCGACCGCTATCTTGGAGGAGACGGCCAGGTGATCTCCAAAAAGTATCTTAAGAGGGAACTTACTAAACCGGTAGACGAAACACCGTCGCAGCGCGAGCAGATGCCTATGCTCCCCCCCGAAGAGAGAAAGACATGTTTCTGTGAAACGGAATGCGGTTTCCGTGAAGAGCAGATCGCAAAAGAAGCAGGGCGCTGCCTGCGCTGCGATGTTTTGAAAGTCAGTAAGCTATAGTAGTTTTAGTTTAGTGGAATCGGGAAGGGAGGTCTCCTTTTATAGTGAAAAATGCCGGAACTGTAATTGTAAGAGGCGGAGGAGACCTCGCCACGGGAATAATCTACCGGCTCTGGAAGGTCGGTTTTTCGGTGCTTGTCCTGGAGACGGAGAAGCCGCTTGTCGTTCGCAGGACCGTTTCCGCTGCTTCCGCCGTTTTTGAAGGTTCAATAAATATTGAGGGTATGGAGGCCGTGCTTATCGGTTCGGCTGAAGATTTCGACCCGTCATCCGCGAAAATTCAGGTGCTTATCGACCCGGAAGGCAAAAGCATCAGGAAGATAAGGCCGCGGATTCTCGTGGATGCTGTCATGGCCAAGAAAAACCTGGGTACAACCAAAGATATGGCGCCGCTCGTCATAGCGATAGGCCCGGGTTTTTCCGCGCCGGAAGATGTGCACGCGGTTATCGAAACAAAGCGGGGACATACGCTCGGCCGTGTCATAACAAACGGAAGCGCTATACCTAACACCGGCGTGCCCGGGGTGATAAAAGGCTACAGCATAGAGCGCCTTCTGCGCTCGCCAGCCGACGGCTGGCTTACGCCGGTGCATAAGATCGGCGACGAAGTCTCATGCGGGCAAACAGTTGCCTATGTAGACGGCATACCGGTCACGGCCGGCGTCGACGGGATTCTGAGAGGGCTGATACATCCGAGCGTCTATCTGACGAAAGGGCTGAAGATCGGCGACGTTGATCCGCGGGGGGATCCGTCGCACTGTTTCAGTATCACCGACAAGGCGCTGGCAGTTGCGGGCGGCGTCCTCGAAGTGATAATGAGCAGCATGGAGTGAAAATAAGCGTAATCTGAACGATGTGCCGTTAGTTGTCCTGCGGACATGAATTGCGCCTTACGGCGCATGAGTTGACGCAGGCGTCATGAATTGCGGCTGCGCTACATGAATTGCGCTGACGCGCATGGAAAAGAATTCAATTCATGGAGCGAAGCGGGAAATCATGGCGGCGAGCCAATATCCTCTGTCTCCCCTATGCTGATTCAGTCCGCAAAATAGTCGCTGCAGCCTGAAAATTTGCCGTTTTTGAAAAATATCCTGGGGACTCTTTTGCTTATGCCGCAGGTGATTTCATAGTTTATCGTTCCGGCGAGCTTCGCTGTGTCGGCTGCGCTTATTTTTTCTCCGCCGCTTTCGCCGATTATCGTTACTTCGTCTTCCTTTTTTACTCCCGCAATATCCGTGACGTCGGCCATCATCTGATCCATGCAGATGTTTCCCGCTATCGGCGCTTTTTGCCCCCTTATTATCACGCTGCCCTTGTTGGAGAGAGCGCGCGGGACGCCGTCCGCGTAGCCTGCGGGTATCGTTGCAAGCACTGTCGGGCGGCGCGTTACAAATGTCCCGCCATAGCCTACAGGAGTGCCGGCAGGAATCTTTTTAATGTATATGATGCGGCTTTTCAGCTGCAGAGCGGCGCGCAGGTCAAGCCCCATATCGTTGAGGCTGTCCGACGGGAACATGCCGTATATCGCTACGCCGGCCCTTGCCGCCGTGAAGCCGCGGTATGAGCAGTCCATTATCGCGGCGCTGTTTTCGCAGTGTATCACAGGAAATTTTATTCCGCGCGCCCCGAGAGTCTCTATCATGCTGCGGAAGAGCCCGACCTGCCTGTCGCTTGCGCTTTTGTCGTGTTCGTCCGCGGTCGCCAGGTGCGTGAATATCCCTTCCATGTGTATGCTGGGCAGCCTGCTTATCTTTTCTATCTCATCCGCCGCCGTGCCGTCCGGCTCAAAGCCTATCCTTCTCATGCCGGTGTCGATTTTTATATGCAGTTCGGCTGTCTGCCCCATTGCAGAGGCGATACGCGACACTTCTTCGGCAAAGCTTCTTTCGTATACTGTCATCCGTATTTCATTTCTCACTGCGTCTGCGATTCTGCCGCATGGAATAAAGCCGAGCGTGTATATCGGTTTTTTGACGCCGCTCTTACGAAGCTGCAGCGCTTCCTCGGCGGTCGCCGCCGCATATGCGTCCGCAATGCCGCTGAGCGCTTCTGCGACCTGCGCTGCTCCGTGCCCGTACGCGTCTGCCTTTACTACGGCAATGAATTTTTCCCCGCGGGGCATCTTTTCCCGCAGCAGCTTTGCGTTGTGCACTATCCTGTCCAGGTCAACTTCCGCATATACGCGGCAGTATTTTTCTTTCGCTTCTGTTTCTGTCATATCAAGCCATCTCCTGTGAGCGGCACTGCGGCCGTGCCTTCTGTTTATTTTTAAGATACTCCGCCGCGTCGTCCCTTGCCGCTTGAGCAAGCGGAAAGTCTTTTCTTAAGTCGGCGACTCTGAAAGAGGCCAGCCCGTGCTGCGCAAGTCCCGCAAGCTCTCCTTCGCCGCGCTGTTTCAGATCGGCCTGAGCTATCTCAAAACCGTCGTTTGAGGCGGCAAATGAGCGCAGGCGTTCTGTGTCGCTTCCGGAAGCGGAGATAAGCACGCATACGCCGCGCCGCTTCCCACGGCCTACCCTGCCGCGAAGCTGATGCAGCTGCGACAGGCCGTAGCGTTCCGGCGCCTCTATCACGATCACGGAGGCCTCGGGTACGTCGACGCCTACTTCAAGTACCGTCGTGCCTACGAGTATCTGTGTTTTGCCGTCGCGAAACGAAGCAAGCGCCGCGTCTTTTTCTTCCGTTTCCATACGGCCGTGTACCAGCGATATCTTTATCGGCGGCATTTTCTTCCGCAGCCATTCAAAGCGCTTTTCGGCGGCGGGCAGCTGAGAGTTTTCGTCGTCCTCGACGCGCGGGCATATCCAGTAGATGCGGCCTCCGTGCATTATCTCGCGCGCTATGAAGCGCAGCAGCTCCGGTACGGCTCCGGCGTCTATTATACGTGTTTCCGGAGGTATGCGCCCGGCCGGTTTTTCATCGATCACAGAGATATCAAGGTCGCCGCATATGGTCTGAGCCATCGTGCGCGGTATCGGGGTCGCGCTCATCATAAGAAGGTGGGGACGGCTGCCGTTTTTCAGCAGAGCGGCGCGCTGTCTGACTCCGAAGCGCTGCTGTTCGTCGATTATCACGGCTCCTAAGTTTTTGAAGGAAATCTTGTCGGAAAGCAGCGCCTGTGTTCCCGTTACGACTCCGGCAGAGCCGTTTCTTGCAGCGGATATCGTTTTGCGGCGCGCGTCGGCCGGCATGCCGGCTTTAAGAAGCGCGCAGTTTATTCCGGCCGGGACAAGGTATTTCAGCGCCTGTGCGTGCAGCTGTTCCGCAAGCGTCTCTGTGGGCGCCATCACGGCGCACTGCGCGCCGCTGTCGCATACGCAGGCGGCAAACGCAAGCGCTACGAGCGTTTTGCCGGAGCCTACGTCGCCCTGAAGCAGGCGCGACACGGGCGAGCCGGACGCTCCGTCTTCTATTATTTCATTCAGCGCACGCTGCTGCGCGCCGGTAAGAGAAAAGGGGAGGGAAGCCGTGAATGCGTCAAGATAACGGCCCGGTGTGAGCGGCACGGATCGGCAGGTTTTTCGTTCCAGACGCCGCTCTTCGAGCAGCAGCTGCAGCTTGAAGAGCTCTTCGTAAGCAAGCCGCCTGCGAGCTTCTTTCCAGCGCTCCGGGGAACCTGGCGCGTGCATCTCTTTCAGCGCTTCCGCGCACGAAAGCAGCCCGTTTTTTTTCACGGCTTCAGGCGGCAGCTCTTCCGGAATAAACCGGAGATATTCGGAAACGGCTGTTCTTGCGGCGGCGCGAAGCGTTTTCTGGGAGAGACCGCCCGTTGCAGGATATATCGGGATTATCCCGCAAAAGGAGGCTTCGTCCTGTCCTTTGCAGATCTCAAACTCTGGCTCAGTCATTTCGAATATGCTGCCGCGCAGAAAGGGAGTTCCGTAAAGCAGGAGAGCTGCGCCGGGGGCAAGCGTTTTATCAAGCCCGCGGCGGTTGAACCACGCTGCTCTCAGCATGGACGTCCCGTCGGAGAGGTCGCACAAAGTAATGCGCCGTCCGCCTGATAACGCTTTTGTATCAGTATTGCGGACCGACGCGCATACGACCGCCGGCGAACCGGGTACAAGTTCGGATATGTTTTTTCTGGCGCGCCTGTCTTCATATCGGCGCGGAAACAGGAAAAGCAGGTCGCGCACAGTGTGCACGCCAAGCTTTTCCATAAGTGCGGCGCGTTTGGGGCCGATGCCGGGAAGCTCGTTTATCGGAGTGCCGCTTTTATCCCGCCGTTCTTCAGGCAGGCTTTCGGACGTGCTTTTATTCCTGTTTGCCAACCAGATCTTCGGGTTTTACGCCAAGCAGTCCGCAGGCCGCTTCAAGGTCTTTCATGCTGCTTTTCTGTTCCGGCTCTGCCGGAGACTCTGTCTCAGCAGCAGCTTTATCGCCAGCCTCTGCCGGGTCTGCTGCGCCTTCGAGCATTGACTCTACCACGCCTTTCAGCTGGGATGAATTCATCGCCTGTGTGAGCTGCGTATCGAATTTTCCGAGCATACCGCGGAATTCCTGAGCGAACATCTCGCGGACAGTGCGTATTTTTTCGACTCCTGCGCGAAGACGCTTTGCTTCTTCGGCTGTCTCCTGACGAATCGCCTCGGCTTCGGCGCGGGCGTCTTCGATGATCTTGTTTGCCTGTTCGCGGGCGCTCTTCACGCGGTCGTCCGCGCTTTTCTGAGCCATCAGCAGCGCTTCGTGCAGAACGTCCTTCATGCGGTCGTATTCTGCAAGGCTCTCCTGTTTTGCCGCCAGTTCCTGCTCAAGCTCTTTGTTTTTCTTGTTGTAAGTCTGCAGAGTTTCGGCGACGTTGTCGAGAAATTCGTCGACCTCGTTGGTATCGTATCCTCTCAGGCTTTTTTTGAACGACTGGTTAACAATATCAAGCGATGTCAAAAGCTCCGGCATTTACCCCGCTCCTTTGAGTTATATTATTGTTTTGTCCCATTATAATTTCTTTTGCCGAAAATTGCACTCCCGATACGCACAATTGTGCTGCCCTCTTCTATGGCGGCAGTGAAATCGCCGCTCATTCCCATAGAAAGCTCGGGAAGGGGCAGTCCTGAAGATGCGCGCAGCGCGTCGCGAAGCATCCGCAGCGATGCGAACGTATTTCTTAGCTCCTGTTCGTCGTCTGTTTCGCGCGCTACGGTCATCAGGCCGCGGACGTCCACAGACGGACAGGATGTGAGTATGGCGTCGAGCAGGCCGAAAGCCGCGTCGTGTGAAACGCCGCCCTTTGTCTCCTCTCCGGATATATTTATTTCGAGGAAGACAGGATAGGAGGCAAGACCTTTTTCCGCCGCAATTCTGTTCACCGCAGACGCCGTTTCATATGAATCGACGCTCTCGATAAGGTCGAATATTTCAATGGCGCGGCGGATCTTGTTTTTCTGCAGCCGCCCTATCATATGCCACGGGCAGGATGGAAGCCCCGGCGTCCATGACGCCCGTTTTTCCGCGGCTTCCTGTACGCGGTTTTCGCCTATCAGGTCAAGCAGCGGAGACGCTTCCTCCATTGCCGCGAGAGGATGGAACTTTGTGACTCCCATTAGCTTTATTTCCGAGGCTGCGCGTCCGCTCCTGGCCGCTGCCGATGAGACGGCTTCCCTTATTTTTGCGATGTTTTCGGCGATCTCTGTTACCACAGCTGTATCTTCCCTTCCCGTGCATCCTCTGCATTTTCGACTATAGCGTCTCCGACGGATATACCGCCGGTCGTGAGGAATTTATCGTTTTCCGCCGTTATCCCCTCTACGGGCGTGAATATGACGCGCGCTCCGCGAACAAGGTAGACGCCGTTCTTACCGTCTTTTTTCACAATAGCGCTCATCGGCACGAGAGCGCCTTTTGTCAGCCCTGCGTCGATCGTCAGAGTGTAGTTGCGTGAAAGGACGAGGTCGGGCTGAAACCACGGCATCGTCACGCATATCTTGGTAAGGGAGCCCGATTTCATAGCCACGCTGATGTTTGCCATGGACACCGTGTCGTCTATGTCCATCCTTACGCGGAATTTCTTGCGCTTAATCTGCTCTTCGGCGTCTCCCGCCGGCGTCATATATCCCACAAAGCGCAGCGACTGCGGCTGTTCTATCATCTTGCCGATCGTTTCTCCGCGCTGGACGGCCGCATTGTCGGCGATAAACTGCAGCTTTACGCTTTTATCGAAAAATTCCGGCCCCGCCTGCCAGAGCGCGGTATAGCGCCACTTGCTCTCCTGTCCGTCGCTGCCGGCAACGAAATACCCCTGCTGTTCCGCCTTTACTTCCCTTCCGCCGACGCGGGCCACGACCGCTCCGCGCGCCACCCTGACCGGTCCTTTGCCGAGAGGGAATGATACGGCTCCGGGCGCCGGGGCTTTGAGCACCGTTTCTTTCCACAGCAGCAGACCCTTTACTTTTATCACGTTTATCTCGATTCCCGGCGCAGCCCAGGTTATGTCCGGGTGCAGGTATTCGTAGCGGCTGAAGTAGGATTTGAAACCCCATACCCAAAGCGCTATGATCGCCGCGACGCCGAGCCAGTATGTGATGCGGAAACCTCTTTTTTTCTCTTCCGGCGTATATCGTCTGACCATGTCACAAACCTTTTATTCTATGCCGATAAGATGCGGAAGTTCGGCTATGTCCGTGAAGACGCGCCATGCTCCGGCGGAATAAAGCTCTTCTTTGCCGAAGTGGCCGGTAGCCGCGCCTATGCCGCGCACTGAGGCAGCTGCAGCGGTTTTCATGTCTATATCAGTGTCTCCGACGTAAAAAGAGTCGGATGCCCCGGCTTTCAGGCGTCCGAGCGCGGTAAGCAGCGCCTCAGGATCCGGCTTTGCCTTTGTTATGTCTTCAAGCCCCACAACGGTATCCACATAGGGGGCAAGACCTGTTGCCGACACAGCTTTGAAGGCAAAGCGCCTGTTCGACGCGACTCCGGTCCTGACTCCCGCGGCTCTGAGCTTTTTCAGCGCCGTCAGAGTTCCGTTAAAGAGGCGTATCTCGCTGTGCTCCGCGCCGCGGAAATTATTCCTGTAATATTCGAGCCATTCGTCTTTATAATCGCCCCAGTAGAGCCGCCAGCTGTTGTCCACCGTGAGTCCTATGCCTTCAAGCACTTTCTCCCGCGAGACTTCCGGAAGACCGAACTCATTCGCGAGCAGATTCGTGCATTTGTGTATCGCGTAACTGCTGTCGGCGAGAGTCATATCAAAATCGAATACTACCGCTTTTACGCCGTTCATCTTATTATTCAACCCCGATCACAAAGCCTTTAAGATAGTTGGTCTCAGGCGCAGCAAGAAGCGCCGGATGATCAGGCGGCTGGCATATCTCGTTCACTACGCGGCAGTTGGCTTTGACGTCGGCTGCTGCGGAATGAAGCACGTCAAGGAGCATATCGCGCGAAAAAGCGTGGCTGCACGACAAAAACAGCATATAGCCGCCGGAAGAGAGGCGGCGCAGCCCCCGCACCGCGAGTTCCTTGTAGCCGCGCCTTGCCGCGTCAAGCTGCCCCTTTGCCGGAGAGAAAGGCGGAGGATCCATGATCACTATGTCATAGCGTTCACGTTCGGCGTCTAAATTGCGAAGGATATCGAAAGCGTTGCCGCAGACGAATTTAGCGCGGCTGCCGTCAAGAGAGTTAAGCTCTGTATTGCGGGCGGCCATGTCAAGTGCGTTTTTCGACTGGTCGACAGCGGTTACCGAAGCTGCCCCATGCGCCAGCGCCCGAAGAGTAAAGTGTCCCTGATATGAGAAACAGTCCAGTACCGCAGCTCCCGGGAAAACCGCGTCCAGCAGGGAGGGAACCGAGCGTACGTCAAGATAGGCGCCGGTCTTCTGTCCTCCGGATATGTCGACGTATTCGTCAAAGCCCGCGATTTTTGCTTTTATCGGAGAAGACGGCATTTCTCCCAGAAGAGGCTTTATCTCCTTAGGGATGCCTTCTTTATCGAGGTGTTTCGTGTCGTTGCGCAGTATTACGGCTGATAGCTTTTTTACTTTGCGGAATATCGCTGCGACCTCTTCGGCGTGGCGGTACCAGCCTATAGCGGAGAGCTGAAGGACGAGCGTGTCTCCGTACAGGTCGGCGGTTATGCCGGGAAGGCCGTCGCCCTCTCCGTGCACCCAGCGGAAGGATTCCTCCCCTGCGCACCATCTGCGCCTGTGTTCAAGAGCGCGCTCCGCGCGTTTGCGCAGCAGCGTCATCTGATCAGGCTCATGGCTCCCGAAGGAGAGTATGCGGATACAGAGTTCGCTCTCGCTCCACAGGCCCCATGCCACGCGGCTCCCGCTCTTTTCTTCAAGGGGGATGATGTCCCCCGGAGCGCACTGCGGCGTCTGTATGATATTGCCCCTGAATATCCAGGGATGTCCGCGTCTGACGCGCTCGGCTCCCGACTCGTTCAGCACGGCGCGGCGCAGCAGCCTTCTATTGCTTTCCGGCATTTCTTTTATCTCCCGTTATCTCGGCAAAAGCGTCATGATTGTGGATGCTCTCGTGGCTTGCCACAGAGACCCTGTACCACAGGACGCGTTCGTCGGCATTCATCTTCAGCGCCAGGTCTCGCACAGTATCTTCCACGAACTTCGGGTTCATATACGCATGCTCGGTTATGTATTTTTCATCTTCACGCTTCAGCAGGCTGTAAATCGGTGCGGAAGCGCATTCATCCGCCATCTGCACGAACTCCTCCAGCCATACGAAGCAGGCAAGTCTTACTTCCATGACGGCGTGCGCGCGCTGATTGTGCGCACCGAATTCAGATATCTCCCTTGAGCAGGGGCAGAGTGTCTGAACGGGTGACGTCACTGACGTGAGCAGATCGAAGCCGTCTTCCGTCAGAGAAGCATCAAAACGCACGTCGCAGCGCACACGCCCCTTTGCTCCGCTTACCGGGGCAGATTTTGTTATGAAATAGGGGAAATCGAATACGGCGTGCGCATCCCTGGCCGAAAGGCGTGAGCGCAGAGTCTCCACGAGTCCTTCCATGTTATGGAATGTAACGCGCTTTTCCTGTGAGCTCAGCACCTCAACGAAGCGGCTCATATGCGTGCCTCTGTAGTCGTGCGGAAGGGATACCGAGAGGCTGACGTTCGCTATCGTCTCCTGTGTTCCCTCGCTTCTGTCGGGGACCGATATCGGCCACGAAATATCCCGTATGCCGACGCGGTCTATCCCCATGTTTCTGTAGTCGGCTTCGCTCTGGACGTCACGCATCGCAGGCATCCTCCCTGCCGCATATGACGGAAGAGTCTTCCGTTTCCCAGACGCGGACGGAATGCAGGCGGCAGTTCTCCCGCTTAAGGGGAGCGTCAAGAGCGCGGAATATCCACATCGAGATATATTCGGCGGTCGGCTGCGGCAGTATATCGTTTATATATGAGTGATCAAGTTTAGATATTACAAGATCGTTCACGGTTCTTTTCAGATCAGCGAAGTCGCAGATCATGCCTTCGGAGTCAGGCGTGCCTTCAAGTGTTACGCGAAGACGGTAAGTGTGGCCGTGCAGACGTTCGCATTTTCCGTGATAATGTATCAGGTTATGCGCTGCGTCAAATTTGAAATCGCGGCAAAGAAGCATCGTTATCCCTCCCGTTTCCGCATTTCTTTTGCGGTCCCGCATGCCTGCGAAGGACGGCGCAGATACGGTACGATAATAGAAAATTGTATCACGCAACCGCTGAAAATTGCCTGTTTTTAAGGAAAATATTATAATGCTTGGTAAATGATCCGCTGACTGGAGGGTAAAAGCAATGGAAGAAAAAAAGGTCGTCACCGTACTTTTGGGAAGTCCCCGCAGAGGAGGAAACAGTGATCATCTTGCCGACGCCCTTGCCAAAGGGGCGGAGGAAAAAGGATATGAAGTCCGCAGGGTCGTCCTCGCAGGCAAAAAACTGAACGGATGTCTTGACTGCCGCAAGTGCTGGAGCACAGGGACCCCGTGCATCCAGCGGGACGATATGGCGTCTGTGCATGAAGAGATGGCAAAAGCCGATGTGCTTGTATTTGCCACGCCTCTTTATTTCTATTCATGGTCCGCTCAGATCAAGCCTGTATGGGACAGGCTGATACCGTTCTTCGGAGATAGTGCGAAGGTAAAGTTCGCGGGCAAAAGGGCTGTGCTGCTTGCAGCGGCAGGCGACACGGAGGAAGAGGCCTTCGCGGGACTTAAGGAATCTTTCCGCCTCGCATGCGGCTTTGCCAAGTGGAAGATCTCCGGCATGATATGCGCGCCCGGCATGTATCCGAAGACAGATATGGCCGAAAAGGGCGAAAAATTCCTTTCCGAGGCTTATGAGCTTGGCAGAAGCCTGTAAATGCGCGTCGGGCAAAGCGCCTGCTCGTCCTGAAAACATACTTGTCACCGGGGGAGCCGGCTTCATCGGCTCCCATACATGCGTTGCGCTTTTGGAAGCCGGCTATTCGGTCGTTATCGCCGACGATTTCTCCAACAGCAGCAAACATGCGCTCGATGCGATACGCAGGATAACGGGGCGTGATTTTGTTTTTTACGAGGCCGACGTCACTGACGCGTCCGCCGTCCGAAGAATCTTCAGCGAAAACCGCATTGACGGCGTTATCCACTTTGCCGGATACAAAGCGGTGGGAGAATCGGTAGAAAAACCGCTTTCCTACTACCGCAACAACCTGATGAGCACGATAACGCTCGCTGAGGCCTGCGTTGAGCACGGAGTGCCGCGTTTTGTCTTCTCTTCGTCCGCAACGGTGTACGGAGACAACAGACCGCCCTTTGTCGAAAGCATGCCTCTTTTGCCTGCCGCAAACCCATACGGAGAGACAAAGGCCGTATGCGAGAAGATACTGGCCGATACCGTGCGTTCCTGCAGCGCTTTTTCGGCGTCGCTGCTGCGCTACTTCAACCCGGTGGGGGCTCATGAAAGCGGCCTTCTCGGCGAGGCGCCGAACGGCATCCCGAACAATCTGATGCCCTATATAACAAGGGTTGCAAAGGGCGAGCTTAAGGAGCTTTCCGTATTCGGCGATGATTATGATACTCCCGACGGCACAGGGGTGCGCGACTATATACATGTGATGGATCTGGCGGAAGGGCATATAGCCGCGCTAAAAAACGCGCCGCGCGGTCTGTCCGTCTATAACCTCGGAACGGGAAAAGGCACTTCCGTTCTCCAGCTCGTAACGGCGTTCGAGCGCGCAACGGGCGTCAGAGTGCCCCGGCGGATGGCTGCGCGCAGACCGGGCGACATAGCGGTATGCTATGCAGACGCCGGAAAAGCGGAGCGCGAACTCGGCTGGAAGACGCACCGCACGATAGAAGATATGTGCCGTGATTCGTGGAGATTTGAAAAAAACCGCTGCGGTTAACCGCTGCGGCAAATCATTCTTAAGTTATGCGCCTGCTTTGCCGCTCTCGCTCAGCGTTCCGCAAGCAGGCGTTTGTATTCATCCGGTGTGTCCATATCCCTGAAGTGGGCGGCAGACGCTTCTATGCGCTCTATCTCGTCTGCGCGGCCCATCAGGACAGTTTTCCCGCCGGTATCTCCCTGCGCTTCCGTAAATCTGTTCTTCCATACGGCCCTGTAAAACATCGGATGGCCGAAAACGCCGTCCCTGCAGGGAGCAAGCACCGTTTTGCCGCAGGACAGCTCGGAAAACCTCTTCGCAAGCGCCGTAATGTACTCCGGGCGCACAAGCGGAAGATCTCCCAGCATTATCGCAAAGTCAGAGCCTTCTTCAAGCATATCAAGGCCAATGGCAAGCGAGGATGACTGCCCGCGCTCCGGAGCCTCGTTGATTCGCACGAAAACGCCTTCAGGCAGTCTGACGGCGGCTTCAACTTCACGTGAAAGCACCGCGTTTATCTTTCTGAAGCCCGCTGCGCACAGGTTTGATACTACGGTTTCTATTACAGTAGCGCCGCCGAACGGCAGCAGCAGCTTCTGGCGTCCCATGCGCTTTGAAAGCCCTGCCGCAAGAAGTATTACTTCAATTTCCATTTGCCTGTTACCTCGTATAGTATGTTTTCCCGCTCCGACGCGCACAGGACGGCGTCATAGCGTTCCGTAAGCGCGGGGAATATCCCGCGCATGCGGGTTCTTTCATCGCCGGGCAACAGCTCCCACTGATTTAAGATAAGTATCTTATCTGCCGAAGCAGGCGCGTTTTTCAGCGGTCCGTCTTCTGCGCACAGGTATTTCATATATTCGCTTTCGCTTAGCCGAGCGTTGTTTTTCAGCCCGTAAACGGCGCGAAATTCCTCTGAGCGGAATATGCTTTCCTCGTCCGCTTTTTTGCCTAATGCATTTACGCCCGCTACGGCAAGGACGCAGCCGCAGCTTTGGGGAACGGGGGGCTCATGATTTCCGTAGCATTTAAGAGAACGTCCGCGCGAGCCGTCGCACTCGGCTATCATATAATCCGCCGCTCCGCATGACGAAAGATAGTCCGCTTCTTCGGGAAGATAGCCGTGAAGCTTGTTTTTTTCGTCTTTCACAGAGCCGGCTGCGATCAGCGCAGGCCGCGGCGCCGCGGCAAGATAAGCCCGGCAGGCTGCTGTCTCCCCGACAAAAACGCTGCTGCATTCATCTGCAGCCGGATAAAATATCTTCGTCGTCGTCGTGATCAGCACGCGGCGCGTTTTGGCAAGCTCACGCCCGAGTCCGTAAAGCAGAGTCGTCTTGCCTCCGCCTCCGGTTATTGCTGCAAGAGGATGTGAAAGAGCTGCTATTCTGTGTGCGATGAATGAAAAGAGTTCTGTCAACGAAAGCCGCCTTACAGCATTATGTCCGCGTCGCCCATACCAGGCATCAGCCGCGTTCCCTGTAAAATGGCTCAGGCTCGAAACTTCTGTAAAAATCACCGTAATTCATTGAAACTTTCCCCCTGGTCAAACGGCACATTCCGGACGTCTTTTCTATTGATACCATTATAAACTATCAGGCTTTCAGGCCTGTAAAAAGAGCGCGCGAGCGGCGCGTCAGCTGTGCGGGAATAAAGACGCGGCCCCGCTCATACAGGGCCGCGATTCCGTGCTGAATATTACAGAAGGCTGCGCGGCCGCTATTTCTTCGCGGCTCCTTGTTTTGCCACTGCGGCCTGCGCTTTGGCTATAGCCTCAGCGTCGCCCAGATAATAGTGCTTTATCGGCTTCATATCGCCGTCTAACTCATATACGAGCGGCACGCCTGTCGGTATGTTTATCTCAAGTATCTCTTCTTCCGATACGTTGTCGAGATATTTGACAAGGGCGCGTATGCTGTTGCCGTGAGCGGCGACTATAAGGCGCTTCCCGGCCCTGATATCGGGAACTATGCTATTTTCCCAGTACGGCACCACGCGCGCCACGGTATCGGCGAGGCATTCGCCGAGCGGGAGCTCTTCTTCGGATAAGGATGTATAGCGCATCTCATGCCCGGGCCAGCGCTCGTCGGTCTTTTCAAGCTGCGGCGGGCGTGTGGCGTAGCTGCGCCGCCATATCTTTACCTGCGCGTCCCCGTACTTCGCGGCGGTGTCGGCTTTGTTCAGCCCCTGCAGCGCGCCGTAATGACGTTCGTTGAGACGCCATGACTTTTCCACCGGGATCCACATAAGACCGGTCTCCTCCAGAACGGCCCACAGGGTCTTTATCGCGCGGCAGAGTACGGAAGTGTAAGCCTTGTCGAAGACATACCCCTCTTTTTTCAGCAGTTTGCCGGCCTCGTGCGCCTCCGCAAGCCCCTTGTCGGAGAGCGGAACATCCTGCCATCCCGTAAAGCGGTTTTCTTTGTTCCATGTGCTTTCGCCGTGTCTTATCAGAACTATTTTGTACATTTGGCGCCTCCAGATATACAGATATTGTAATAACCGCAGTTACATTTTCAGACAGGCTCAGTCTGTTGTCAAGAGCGGCCTGATGCGCGCCTGAACAGCGAGGCTGCTTTATAAGCCGTGATGCCTGTGTACTCCCGTATCCCGGCGCAGCTTACAGCAAAGCATCCTCCGTCCGGCAGGAATGACCATAAGCCCCTGAAAGCAGGGTCGGCCATGCGCCCTGATGCGTATGTATGCAGCCGCGCCCCGCTCAGGTGTTCTCTTGCGATCATGGCAGCGCGCGGCATATGATAAGCGCTCGTCACGATGACGATATCCTTCACAGAGCGCTCTTCAAGCATTTTTGCCGTGTTATTTATGTTTTCCGCCGTGGTGCGCGAGCCGTCTTCGATGATAATCTCCTGCTTCCAGCCCATATCGCGTGCCGCCGCAGCCATTGCCCGGGCTTCGGATCCGCAGTCGTCGCTGAATATATTGCCTCCCGACAGTATCATTATGTTTTTCCCGGAACGGGACGATGCCGCCCTGACGGCGCAGAAAAGGCGGTCAAGCGTGATCGGTGAAGGAGCGGCCAGAGCGCCGTCCCTGTCATATGAGGAGCCTCCGGCAAGCACAAGGAAAGCAGCCGCCGCTTTGTCCGGCGGAAGTGAATTTTCGCAGCGCGCTTCAAGCGGGCCTGTTATAAGCAGCGCGCCTGCCGGCGTACTCATGATGTAAAAAAGCAGCAGTATAAAAAATATAAGCAGGCGTGAAAAAACGCGCAGCTTCTTCCTCAGGATGAATGCCGCTGCGATAGCCAGTATAAAAAGTCCCGGAGGCACTGAAAGCGAACCGATCAGTTTGTAGAGGAAAAACATTTTGAGAATCCTTTTCCTGCAGCGTTAAAAAAGCGCCGCCCCGCAGGGCAGCGCTTTATATATCCAGATTTTGCACGTCTTTTCCGAACTGCTCTATGAATTTCCTGCGCGGTTCGACGACGTCCCCCATCAATATCCCGAACAGTTCGTCGGCTTCTACCGCGTCCTGGACCTCCACGCGGTTCACGATGCGGTTTTCGGGATTCATCGTGGTGTCCCAGAGCTGCTCGGCGTTCATCTCGCCGAGCCCTTTGTAGCGCTGGACCTCGACCTTCCTTCCCTCAGCCCTGCTCTGCACTTCCTTCATCTCTTTTTCGGAGAAGCAGTATGTCGTTTCCTTGCCGCACTGAACGCGGTAGAGAGGCGGCTGCGCGACGTAGAGGTAGCCTTTTTCTATGATCTGCGGCATATAGCGGAAGAAGAGCGTCAGCAGCAGCGTTCTTATATGCGCTCCGTCGACGTCGGCATCGGCCATTATGAATATCTTGTGGTAGCGCAGCTTTTCCTCGTTGAAATCGTCGCCGACGCCGCAGCCGAGCGCCAGTATGATATTGCGTATCGTTTCGCTGCTTAATATTTTTTCAAGGCGGGCCTTTTCCACGTTCAGGATCTTGCCGCGCAGCGGCAGTATCGCCTGGAATTCACGGTTGCGCCCCTGTTTGGCGCTGCCTCCGGCGGAGTCTCCCTCGACTATGTATATCTCGCAGTCGGCGGGATTTCTGTTCGAACAGTCGGAGAGCTTGCCTGGCAGCGTCAGCCCGTTCATCGCCGATTTGCGGCGCACCAGCTCCTTTGCCTTTTTCGCGGCTTCCCGCGCCTGGCGCGCGCGTATAGCGCTTTCGACTATCGGCTTAAGTATCTCGGGGCGTTCGTCGAGAGCTTCTTTAAGGCCGTCGTAAACTATCGAATCGACTATGCCCTTTACGTCGCTGTTGCCGAGCTTTGTCTTTGTCTGCCCCTCAAACTGAGGCTCCATGACCTTCACGGATATGACCGCGGTAAGGCCCTCTTTGAGATCGTCGCCGGTGAGGTTCGTGTCTTTGTCCTTCAGTATCTTGAGCTTGCGCGCCTCGTCGTTTATCGCGCGCGTGACCGCGCTGCGGAAGCCTGCGACATGAGTTCCGCCTTCGACGGTGTTTATAAGGTTTACGAAGCCGTAGAGCCTTTCAAGGTACGAGTCGTTGTACTGGATGGCAACATCGACCTGCGTTTTTTCTTTTTCGCCCGAAATAATCAGCGGATCCTTGAAGAGGACTTCCTTGCCCTTGTTGAGGTATTCGACGAACGAGGATATCCCTCCGGGGTAATTGTAGCTTTTCTTTTCTTCTTTTTCGGGGCGCATATCCTCGTAGTTTATCGTGACGTGTGAATTCAGAAAGGCAAGTTCCCGAAGGCGCTGCTTTAATATATCAGCCTGGAATTCGGTCGTCGAGAATATCTCGCCGTCCGGCAGAAACTGGACGCGCGTGCCGCGAAGGGCCGTATCCCCGGCCTGCGTAAGGGGCGTTACGGGAATGCCGCGCTCGTAGCGCTGACGGTATTCTTTGCCTCCGCGCCAAATCGTGAGCTCGAGCCATTCCGACAGCGCGTTTACTACGGAAACGCCGACGCCGTGCAGCCCTCCCGATACCTGATAGGCGCTCTTGTCGAACTTACCGCCGGCGTGCAGGACTGTGAGCACGACTTCCGCCGCCGGTTTGCCGGATTCGTGCATTTCGGTAGGTATGCCGCGCCCGTTGTCGACGACAGTGACGCTTCCGTCCGCGTTGACCGACACATCTATGGTATCGCAGAAGCCTGCGAGCGATTCGTCTATAGAGTTGTCCACGACCTCATAAACGAGGTGATGGAGCCCGCGCTGTCCCTGATCGCCTATATACATGCCGGGGCGCTTTCTTACTGCTTCAAGTCCCTCCAGCACATGGATATCTTTAGCGGTGTAGGCCGACTCGTCAGCTTTCTGTGCGGCAGCGGCCGGGATATCTGTATCTGCCATGCAATAAAACTCCTTCGTCAGTAATTACCGGTCATTCGTCCGCCGGTAGAGAGCTTTGTTCATAAAAGCCTTTTTTCTTTTAGCAAGCGTGGAAGGCGTGAACACGGAGGGCTCCCTTGCCCCTCCTCGCCGCAGAATCTCTGTCTTCCCGCCGTTTTTGCATATCGCGACAACATTTGCGAGACATAATATGTTTTCGCCGTCAAGAGGAATAAACATTTGTAGAATCCTCCGTTCAGCTTATAATTATACCATGTAGGCCGCCTGAAACGGAGTGAATCGATGGAGACATTATTTATTCTCACAAACTCTCCCGGCGAATTGTCCGGCTGGCTGGCGCCGGTCGCGAAAGCGATTGCTGCAAAAGCGCCGGAGGTGCGGATAAACGCCGTCACGCTCCCGTGCCCGTACGCAAGCGGCATGGAGCGCGAAAGCGCATTGCGGCTGCACGGGGTATCCGGGGCGGAAACATTCTCCGGCGCAATGAAGAACGGAGCTCCGAAAGGAAGAAACATGATACTGCAGCTCGGCGGAGATCCTATGTTCGGATGGGCGCTGTCGCGCAGATACGGGGCTCCGTGGACTTTATATACGGCGCGTCCCAGATGGAGAAGCTCCGTGGCGCACTATTTCATTCCTGACGAAACGTCGCACGAACGTTTTAAAAGTGCCGGAGTGGACGAATCCCGGCTGACTTTGACGGGCAACCTTATGCTGGACAGCGTGCCGGAGCTATCGGCATGCCGTCCCGATGATTTGGCGGAAAGCCTGGGCGTCGCGGACAGCAGGATACTCTGCTTCATGCCCGGCAGCCGTCCTTTTGAATATTGCCATATGGCCGGATTTTTCAGCGAATGCGCAAGAATGCTGTATGAAAAATACACCTCGTGGCAGGCTGTCATGCCTCTTGCTCCGACCGTGGACGAGGATATGCTGCGCAAAGGCATTGAAAACGCCGGATTTGAGTGGAGCGGCGGGCGCTTTGCCGAAGAGATAAAAACAGGAAACGGGCGTGTTCCTATTATCCGTGAACGCAGGTTTGACGCGATAGCGGCCTCTTCCCTTGCTGTGGCGCTTCCGGGGACCAATAACCTGCAGATCGTTTCTTTAGGCGTGCCGCTTCTTGTGATAGCGCCGCTGAACAGGGCCGCCGAGATTCCACTTGACGGCATCCCGGGTGTCATACCGGCAGAAAACGGTCCTGCGCGCGCGCTGAAGAAAAGACTTGTTTTTCATTATAACGACAGAGAAAAGTTTGTATCGCTCCCCAATCGCATAAGCGGCAGCGCTCTTGTTCCCGAAAGACGTGAGCTTATGACCCCGGAAAGCGCGTGCCGCTATATATCGGAGCTTATGGAAGACGGGGAAAAACGCGATGCCGCGGTAAAAGGATACTCGGCTCTCAGCCTGGAAAGAGGCGCGTCCGAAAAGATCGCCGAAAAGATTATCGGAATGCTGCGCCGGAAATAAGCGCGTCAGCCGCCGGCGGCAGCGCGGATACGCGCGGGAGAGTCTCTTCTTTCCGCACTTTCCTCCGACATACCGCTGAAACTTGATATAATACTTTATATACTGCATGATATACTGCATGGTGCCCGTATCAAAATGTGATAACGGAATTCTTTTGCGCCGCGCTGAAGTTCGGGCGGACAGCCAACGGAAAGGTCGGTCTTATATGAAATATTTGAATAAATTGCTGATCTCAGCCGCACTGATAATAGCGACAGCGGTAAACTGCGCAGCGGCGCAGTTTGCCGCCGACAGCGGAGAAACGCGCGAACATATGAGGGAGTGGGGCTTCAGACACCGTGACGGCATAGTGCTTGCTCTTTGCGGCGGAGGCACAAAAGGGCTGGCTCATCTGGGCGTATTTGAGGTCCTGGAACGCGAGAACATACCCGTCGCTGCCATCATAGGCACAAGCATGGGCGCAATAATGGGAGGTCTGTATGCTTCCGGTCTTACTACCGCTGAGATGCGCGAGATCCTTGCCAAATCCGACCTTATGGAGATCATATCCGGGCGCGCCCGCTCCGAACTTTCCGAAGGGTACGACAGTCCTCCGACGCAGGGGGACGCCCTCCTGTCTTTTACGATAGACAAGGATAAAAATGAGCGCGGACGGCTTGGCATGCTCGACGCGAAGGATCTGTACGCATTCCTGAGCGATCTGACTTCCAGTGTGACAGTGACGGACTTCGATCACCTTCCGATACCCTTCGCGGCTGTGTCGACTAACCTGGAAAACGGCGACACGGTGATTCTGCGCAACGGCAACCTTGCTTCTGCGCTGCGCGCGTCTATGTCGATACCCGTCGTATTCGACCCATGGGTAATGAACGGCGTGCTTATGGCAGACGGCGGCCTTAAGGCGAACCTGCCTGTGCTCGAGGCCAAAAAAATATTCCCGGGGCATCCCGTCGTGGCCATTAATCTTTCTCCGGAGAAGATAGACAAAAGACCTGAAGAATTCAGGTCGATGTTCGATGTGGCCGCGCAGACTCTTGATATACTGATGCATCGGTCGGTCCTTGAGAACGTCGAAGCCGCCGATCTTGTGATAGAGCCGGACGTCAGGGGGCTGGGCACGCTGGAGAGCGGCGGATATGACAAGATCATGGATCTTGGAGTAGAAGCCGCGGAAAAAAAGATAGACGAACTGAAAAAACTCGTCGATGAAAAATGCGGAGTCTGGGATCACGACATAGGCGATCGTCCGCGCCGCGTTCCGCCGACGGTCGGTCAGGTGCGCTTCGAAGGAGTGCCGGAAGGCGTGGCGGCCGAACTGCACGAGAAGTACGGCAGCTGGGTGGATAATCCCCTTGACATGAAAAAAGTGGCCGAAGCGGTGAGGCATCTTTCGGCACGTGACGATATAAAGTCTGTGGACGACCGCATAGAGATCATCGCCTGCGGCAGCGTGGCTGTCGTATTCAATATAGAAAGACCCGCCAAGTATGAATTCTCGATAGACGGCTACGCAAGCAATATGTACTGGAACAGATGGCTCTCCGTGACCGGGACGGCCAGAGACACATTCATGCCGGGCGACGTCGCGTCGCTTGAATTCCGTCTGGGCACGACATGGGGCGCAATGCTGCGCTATTTTACCGTCAACAACGAGAGCGACGCGCAGTGGGGCCTTACTCTTGCAGGCAGACGCGAAAAATATGTGCCGTACGAATATGACGGCGATACCGACTTTTCACGCTACACGGCAAAGATAGCGTGGTACAAGACCTTCTCGAACCGAGCGCGCCTCGGGATAGGCTACGCGGGCCAGCGCGTCACCTCTATCGCCGACGGCCCGATAAACGGCTACGGCCCGTATCTTTCTTTCACTTTTGATACTCTCGACGACCCGATACTGCCGACAAAGGGGCTCGCAGTAATCAGCGAGATGTGGTACCCTGCCGGCGAGACTCTCGTGTCGAGCACAAAGTTCCGTGCATATCTGCCTGTATTTAAAGACAGCGGCACCAGGGTGATCTTCGGCGGAGGGTTAAAGACCGGAGACGCCGATTCGCTGGCATATGCCGCCATGCTCGGCACGCGCGAGGAGCTTTACAGCTTGGGCCAGCACCCGCTTATGGGCGACCAGGCATACTGGCTGCATTTAGGGCTTGAACGCGCGTTCATGCGCTCATGGTGGGGCGGCGTGAACCTTGAGATATTCGGCAACTACGGACAGACGCTGCGCAATTGGAGCAGATCTGACAGCAGATGGGAAGTAGGCGCAGCCCTTTCGATACCGACCAACAGAATACGCGGCAGACTGGTCTTCGTCTATGACAACGACGGCGGATTTACTGTAGGCTATACGCTGGGCATCCCGAGATTCTGGGACGGCCCGCTGCCGTAGTCGTTCTGAACTTAAACTTGCCCTGCACAGCTATGTCAACCTATATAATTATACAGGTTGACATAACCGCTTTATACTGTTATCATTGCCGCCATGAAGATAAAAACGATGATTCAGATCTCATTATTCGCGGTAATGACGGCAATAGGCGCAAGGCTGACGATTCCCGTCCCTATCCTTCCTTTTACGCTTCAGACAATGTTTGCGATGCTGGCAGGCCTTGTGCTCGGAAAGAAAAAAGGCGCGGCTTCCCAGCTGCTTTATATGCTTATGGGGCTTGCCGGCATTCCTGTCTTCACTTCGGTATGCGGTCCTGCGGCGCTTTTTGCGCCTTCGTTCGGCTATATCATAGGCTTTGTGCTCTGCGCCTATATAAGCGGGGCTTTGAAAGACTTTTTCGCGGCAAGGTACGGCGCGCCGACGCGCCTGATGCTTTTTGCTGCCGCAATGACCGGCGTCGCGGCAACTTATGCTGTTGGCGTCGCCTATCTTTACGCTGTGCTCAACATATGGGGGGGCGGCGCTGCGTTGATGAAGGTCCTCTCTGTCGGCTTTTTCACTACATCCCCGGGCGACATTATAAAAGCGGCCGCCGCCGCGGAGATCTCCCGCAGGGTCGCGGCTGCCGGCACGGCGGACTGACAGGCAAAACGGCCAGTTATCTTTTGAACTTTACGACGGTGACGCCGTATCCGCCTTCATGCGGGCCGCCAAGGTTATGTTCCTCAACATAGGGAAGACGCTTGCACAGCTCCTGCACTTCGCGGCGCAGTATGCCTTCCCCGCGGCCGTGTATGACGGTAACCGTGTCATAGCCTGCGCAGTAGGCGCGGTCAAGGTACTGTTCAACGATAGGCATCGCCTCGTCTATCGTCATGCCGCGCACCATTATCGACGAAGGGACGCCTGCGGGGCGCGATATTTTTACCCTTACCTGCTGCGGCTGCACGCTTTGTACGGGCAGCTGAGAGAATTTAAGCTTTGTCAGGGGCACTTCTATCTGGGCGGCACCCGCCTGTATAAGCGCTTTTTTGCCCCTTACCTCGACGACAGACGCGCTCTTGTTGGTCCCTATTATCTGTACCGTGTCGCCTGCAGCAAGCTCGTGATCTGCAGCGGCTACGGACTGAGCCTTCTCTTTTTTCTCTTCGCGCTTTGCCGCGCTCTTTTCAATTTTGTGGAAGTGGCTGCGTTTTTTTTCAAGTTCGCGCCGGGCGTCGGCTTCGGCCTTTGCGTCGGTCATGTTTTTTATCAGCGCGCGCGCCGAGTCTTCCGCGTTGCGCACTATCGAAAGGGCTTTTTTGTCGGCGCTTGCTATTAGCGCGTCTTTCTTTTCCTCGATAGCTTTTACCCTTTCCTCGTATTCTTTTTCAAGCTTTTCAAGCTTTTTGCGCGAGGCTTCCACCGCGGTTGTCTCACGCTCGAGAGAGGCGCGTTTTTCATGCAGCTCGCCGATCAGATCTTCCATGGAGACTTCGCGGTTGCTCATCGCTTTTTTCGCTCTGTTAATCACAGAACGTCTGAGCCCGAGCTTTTCGGCTATCAGCAGAGCGTTGCTGCGCCCCGGTATGCCGGTCAGTATCCTGTAAGTCGGCGACAGTGTTTTGCTGTCGAATTCCACGCTTGCCGTTTCAACTTTTTCCGACGCCAAAGCGTAGCGCTTTATCGGGTTGTGGTGCGTGGTCGCAAGGACAAGAGAACGCTGCTCCCTGAGCCAGTCAAGCAGAGCAATGCCTATTGCCGCACCTTCTTCCGGGTCGGTGCCGGCGCCCAGTTCGTCAAGAAGCACGAGCGAACGCGGAGTGACTTTATTCAGTATCTGCGTGATATGAGTTATATGAGCGCTGAATGTGGAAAGGTTCTGTTCTATGCTCTGTTCGTCGCCGATATCCGCGAAGAGCTCGCCGATATCGCCAAGCACTGAGTTTTCCCCGGCCGGTATCGGAAAGCCGAGCCAGCCCAAATAAACGCAGACGCCTGCTGTTTTCAGCGCGACTGTCTTGCCGCCGGTGTTGGGGCCCGTTATTACGAGAATGCGGAAATCGGCGCCGCATTTTATATCTATAGGGACAGATCTGCTGCCTAAAAGAGGGTGGCGCGCGCCTGCAAAGGAAAAAACGGTACGGGAATCAAGCTGGGGCAGGCGCCATTTGTCGATGCGCACGGTCTCCGAGAGCGCGTATAAAAGGTCTATCGTGCCCAGGACGTTTTCTGCATCCAATATGCCCCTTTTGCGTTCCTTGAGTTTTGCGGTGAATTCCCTGTATATCCGTGTTTCCTCGAGAAGCTCTTCTCCGTAGAGCCTGCTGTATTCGTCGTTCAGATTCATCAGTTGGCGCGGCTCCATATAGACGCTGTTTCCCGAACCCGATCGGTCGACTACGGCGCCAGGGAAGAGAGGAAGCGCATCCTGCCGCACAAGGAAAGCGTGGCGCCCGTTGCGCAGAGTGAGGACTCTTTCCTGCAGCATCAGCGTTACCTGAGGATCGTTCAGTATGGCGTGGGCCCGGCTGCGTATCGTGTTTTTAAGCTCGCGCATGCGTATCCTGAGTTTTGCCAGCTTTTCCGATGCGTAGTCGTAGAGATGCCCTTCGTCGTCTATCACGGACAGCATTTCGCATTCTGCCGAAAAGTCCCGCAGTCCGCGCAGCAGCAGAGAAAAGCTCTGATATTCTCCGCAGACAGAGGAGAGCGCTTCCTTCATTCTGCCGGCAAGCGTCAGCAGAAGACGAATCTTTACCAGCTCTTCGCCGGAAAGAAGGCCGGTCTCTTCGGCGGCTTCGATCATCGGCGTCACCTGAGCGAGGCTGTTCATCCACGGCAGTTCGCCTTTGCGCCCGCGGTAGTCTTCGATCTCGGCAAAAAGGGTCTGACGCCGCTTAAGCTCGCCAATGTCCGCGGCAGGGGCCGTATTCTCAACGACCGCTTCGCCGGTCCTGCTTCGGCAGCGCCTTGCTATTATCTGTTTTATTTTGGTTACTTCAAGGCTTTTGAATGCCGGGGGGTCAATATACATATACGCTGTATTTATATCTCTGACTGCCGGGACGACAGTCCTTCAGGCCCTTCGGAACCTGTACGGTAGGGACGGAGTATCTGCTCAAGCGTGCCGTCTGGCAGGGACGTGCCTTCGGGAAGGATGTTCAGGTCTATGAACATCTCGCGGAACTGCGGCCAGCATCTGCCTGCGTAGCGCAGGATATCGCTTTTTGACATCCACGTCGGGTTTGCTACAGGCGCAAGAAGAATGCCCGCGGTTATAACGACATAGACTATCACGACGCTCTTTATCACGCCCGAAAAAAGACCGAGCGTCCTGTCAACAGCACCGAGCCTGGCTGCACCTACGATCTTTTTTGCTATCATGCGCAGAACGGCCGCGGCCATCGTAACGGCGATCCATATGAGCACCGCAGCGACCGCCTGCGCTATATATACATTAGCTCCCGAGGCTGATGAGAATATGTGCCCAACAGCCCCGGAATAATGGAATGAAAGGTAAAAGGAAGCGGCAAAGCCCGCCAGCGTTATCAGCTCTCCGAGAAAACCGCGGAACATCCCGCGCACAATAAAATAGAGCGCCAGAACGATGAAGAATATGTCCAGGAAACCGAGGCCGAACAGAGTCACTGCCCGGTACCGCCGAATTTTTCGTTAAGAGCGGCAATTCTTTCGTTCAGCTCTTCGACTCTGTTCCCAAGCGTAAGCAGGGAGAGTACGAGCCGCTCGTCCTGCCCCAGATTCTGCGGGAAAGCGTCCGCGATGGCGCCGACTGTTTCCACGATACGCAGAAAGCGCGCGGAATCTATTTTAGTAGAGAGGGTATATTTCCCGCGCCCTATCCAGAATGTGTATCTGCCGTCGCCGAGGGACTTTATCTCGCGTATATCGTCCATTGCCTTAAGCGGTTTCTGTTATTGTTCCTGCTGCCCTGTCGGATGCTCTTCTGACGCCAGTCTGTTCATACGGCCGAGAAGCCCTTCAAGGCGTCCGTTTATATCTTCTTTTTCAGCCCTGGTCGAAGCGGCCGACTTTTCCGCCTCTTCCTGAAGCTGGAGGATCTCAAGATCCCTGTCTTCTATTATTCCGTTAAGCTCCAGGACCTTTTTCTCAAGGGCCTCTTTGGCCGCTCTCGTTTCGGTAAGCATTTTTTCAAGGCGGTCAAGTGCTTCGTTGACTTTTTCAAACTGTTCGATCATTGCAGAGCACCTCCAGAAATTATATGTTTGCTGTTTTCGGCTGAGCGGGCAGATATCTTCGGTTAAGCCCCGCGCACGTCTCCTCCGAATTTTTTGCCTATCTTTTTCACGACCTGCTTCGAAACATTCTCTATCTGTTCCGAGGTGAGGGTTCCCTTCTCAGAGCCCACCCATACCCTGAAGGAGACAGACTTTTTGCCGTCGCCTATCTGTCTGCCGCGGTATTCGTCGATGAATCTGACGTCTGTTACGAGCTCGGTCTTTCTGGCGATCGCTTCGATATCCGCCCACTTCACAGAGTCGCTGAATATCACCGAAAGATCGAAATAGGAGAGCGGATATTCGGGAAGGTGGGTGAATACGTTCTGACGCGACGGAAGCACAGAAAGCTTCTCTACGTCTATCTCGAATATTACCGCGAGGCTGTGCTTGATGCCGGCGGCTTTTGCGCTTTTCTGCGATACCAGCGCAAGGTCTCCTGTAACTTCGCCGCTTGCGTCCGTCACGTTTACCCACAGATTATCATCGGCCCATGCGGGTTTTTTGAGCTGTGCGAATGAGAGCGGTTCTATCTGCGCGGCGCGGTGCATGTATTCCAGTACGCCCTTTGCCGCGCGGTACAGCTCCCTTGCGTCAGACCCGACGAAAGCTCCGGCCAGGTGTCTTGCCATTTCCGGCAGTACCTCGTCTTTGCTCGTTTTGCTTACGCTTTTGAAATTCCTGTCAAAGAATACCTGCGTAAGTTCGAATATGCGGAATTCCGCGGCAAAGCGGAGGTTGTCGGAAACAGCTTTCATTATTCCGGGAACAAGGCTTGAGCGCAGATGCGCCTCATCCGGCGCAGGCGGAGTGGAAAGCGCGAGCATTTCTTCCTCCGGGACACCTGCCGCTTTGATGTAGTCGTCTTTTATCCACGGATAGGTGAATATCTCCTGCATGTTGCAGCGGAACGCGAGATACTCGCGCAGCGCGCGCTCGGCGCGGACGCCCTTCTGGTTTACCGGCTTGTCGAGGATCACCTGCGGCGGCGTGAACTCGAAGCTCTCATAGCCCATGAGTCTTGCCACTTCTTCAAGTATGTCGTCGGGCAGCGATATATCTCCGGTCGAACGCCATGAAGGAGCTGTCACAGTCAGTTCGTCTCCTTCGGCCTCCGTCGTGAAGCCGAGGCGTGACAGCATAGCGGTGACACTTTCGGCGGAAAGCTCTTTTCCGAGGCGTCTTCTCAGGAAGCCGAGGCTCACCTTTACCTTTTTCTGCTCGAGCGGAAGAGGATAAACATCTTTATAGCCTGTTATATGCGCATCCGGGAAGGCTTCCTTTATCATGCTGACGGCCATTGCGATCGTATCGTCGGCGCGCTGCGGATCGACGCCCTTTTCCCACCTTGCGGAGCCTTCGGTACGGACTTCGAGGCGCTGTGATGTTTTCCTTATGCCCAGCGCTTCGAAATTTGCCACTTCGAGTATCACGTCGGTGGTCTCAGGCAGTATAGAGTCAAGTTTGCCTCCCATTATGCCGGCAAGCGCCATCGGCTTTTCGGCGTTTGCTATCACGAGGTCTTCTTCGGTAAGATCGAGCATGGTGCCGTCAAGCAGCTCAAGCTTTTCGCCCGGCGCCGCGCAGCGGACGCGTATCTTGCCGCCTACGTGGTTCAGATCGAACGCATGGGTCGGCACGCCTGTCGCAAACATAAGGTAGTTGGTTATGTCGACGGGGAGGTTGATAGGACGGGAGCCTACGCGCCAGAGCATGCTCTGAAGCCCGAAAGGCGACGGTATGTTTTTGATGTTCCTTATGACCAGCGCGCAGTAGCGCGGGCAGCGTTCCGGTGCTTCTATTTCTATCTCAAGCCCGTCGCAGCCTTCAGGCAGCGGCATTTTTTCTATCGGCTTAAGCTCCAGGCCGTAGATCGCGGCCAGCTCGCGCGCCATGCCGTAGTGCCCCCAGAGGTCGGGCCTGTTCGTCATGGACTTGTTGTCTATTTCAAGTATCACGTCGTCAAGGCCGAGCGCTTCGGCAAGCGGCTGACCGGGCTTTGCGTCCAGCGCCGTTATATCCATTATCTCCGCGTGCTGCGAAGCCGGGAAGAGATCCGAAAGGCCTATCTCGCTCGACGCGCAGATCATGCCGTAGCTCATGACGCCGCGCAGCTTCGCCGGCCTTATCTCCACAGGCTCGCCCTCGCCGTGCCATCTGACCATTGCGCCGGGTTTGGCGACTGCGACCAGCTGTGCCGGGGCGAGATTGACGCCTCCGCATACTATCACAGAGGGCGCCGGGTCGCCTGTGTCTACCGTGCATATGCGGAGCTTGTCGGCGTCAGGATGCTGCTCTACCGTCAGTATGCGCCCGACAACAAGCCCTGAAAGGCTTTCCGCAAGGTCAGTCGTCTCTTCTACTTCTACGGTTGACATCGTAAGATCGTACGACAGCTTCTCCATCGTGAGGTCTGCCGGCAGGTCTACGTATTTTTTGATCCAGTTCAATGACAGCTTCATGATATTTCCCCCTACTTGAACTGCTTCAGGAAACGAAGGTCGGCGCTGTGGAAAAGGCGTACGTCGTCTACGCCGTAGCGCATCATGACAAGGCGGTCAAGGCCGATGTTGATGTAGAAGCCGGACCAGACCGCGGGGTCGAGGTTTGCCGCTCTCAGGACATTCGGGTGGGGCGTGCCGCCGGGCATTACCTCTATCCATCCGACATGCTTGCAGACCTTGCAGCCTTTGCCGCCGCAGACCTGGCATTTCATGTCTATCTCAAAGCCGGGCTCCACGAACGGGAAGAAGCCCACGCGCATGCGCACGTCGATCTCGCGCCCGAAGACCCTTTCCAGAATAGTTTTTATCAGCACCATGCCGGAGGCGAAGGAGAAGTCTTTGTCGACGATAAGCGCCTCATACTGGAAGAATGCCCTTTCGTGGCGCGCATCAGTGGTCTCGTTGCGGTAGACGCGTCCGGGGTATACGAAGCGGGCAGGCGCGCCGTGCTCGCGGAGGTAGCGGACGGAAGCACCGGTAAGATGCGGCCGCAGGCAGAGACGTTCCGCCCCGCGTCCTTCGTCGTGCCCTTTTAGCCAGTATGTGTCCATACTTTCGCGCGCGGGATGCTCGGGGGCGAAATTAAGGTTGTCGAAAGCGTATTGTTCGCTTGTTATCTCGTCTTCGGAAAATACTTCAAAACCAAGTGAGAGAAACGCGTCGTTAAGGTCGTAGCACATCTGTGTCACGGGATGCAGCCCGCCGGTAAAAGGCTCGATGCCGGGAACCGTTATATCTGCTTCTCCCGAAAATGCGGATACCGTGTCGAGCAGCTGTTCATGGCGTTTCTCCACGGCTTCGCTGAGTATCTGTTTTACTTCGTTCGCAGCCTGTCCGAGAGTCTTGCGCAGTTCGGGCGCCGCGCTGCCTACGTTTTTCAGTATCTCCGTAAGCTCTCCCTTTTTGCCGAGGAGATTTGCGCGCACCAACTGCAGATGTTCGGGCAGAGAGCTTTCGGCTATCTTTTCAAGCCCTGACTTTTTTATCTTTTCAAGGCGCTCGAGAAAGTCGCTGTCTTTGACAGCCTTTCTCATTTCTTCGATGTCCATTGATTCAGCCTCCCACGGGCGCTCGCTAAAGCGTCCGGTAATTTTCCTGATCAGAGCCGCAGACGCCGTCTATTTCGCTTTCAGCGGCGAGGCGGCCTATGTCCGCGGTGTGCCCCAGCACCCATATTTTGTCGTCCTTTTCAAACGGGCGCGACACATCGGGCGTATGCTGCGCACCGCCATACTCCATAAGTATAACAATAACTTTGTATTTTTGTGAAAATTTGAGCTCAAGGAGGTTCCTGCCGATCATTTCCGGCATCGGGCTTATGCTGCCAAGCAGGAAGTCGCCTCCGTCTATATGCGTGAATGCCGAATACCAAGGGAAAACCAGCTTTTCTCCCATGCTGAAGCCCATATCGCGCTCAGGAAATATCACGCGGTGGGCGCCGACATGTTCAAGCACGCGCGCGTGCAGTGCGTTCGTTGCGCGCGCTATTACGAACGGTATCCCCATCTCCACGAGTATGGATGTGCAGAGGATGCTTTTTTCCACCGCTTCGCCTATCGTGACTATCGCCGTGTCGGCGTCCGCCGCGCCCGCCTTGCGCAGGGCGCTTTCATCGGTAACGTCAAGCTGCGCCGCTACCGCTATCTTGTCGGCGAGCTCGTTGACCGGCTGCCGCATCGAATCGACCCCTATGACGTACTGCCCCAGTTCGGTAAGCTTTTCGCAGAGGGCGGAGCCGAAGCGCCCGAGCCCTACGACCAGATAGCTTCTTTTCTTCTTAGTGCCGCTTATCATTGCTCACACCTCTATCCAATAGGTATATGCGTTTCGGGATAACGCACTCCCGTGTTATTATCAGCCCTTATCAGCGTTGAGACAAAGGAATAGATGCCTACTCTGCCCCAGAACATGAGTACGATTATGATCATCTTGCCGAAAACAGAGAGCTTGTCGGTGATTCCTACCGTAAGTCCCACTGTGCCCAGAGCCGAGGCCGCTTCAAAAATGACGGCGCGGAAGGGGAAGCCTTTTTCTGTGACGCCGAGCAGCAGCACAGCGATAAGGATAGTGAAGAAGTATATCGCAAGCAGCGATATCGCCCTGCGTTCCGTTCGTTCCGGTATCGTTCGCTTCATGAAGGATGGCACGTCTCTTCCGTGCAGCTCGTTCCATACTGATATGGCAAGCACTCCGAATGTTGTGGTCTTTGCGCCTCCGCCTGTTGAGGAAGGCGACGCCCCTATCGTCATAAGTATTATCATGATCGCCATTCCCAGTTCCGTCAGGTTTCCGGAAGGTACTGTCTCAAAGCCGGCTGTGCGTGCGGTCACGGATGCGAAGAGCGCGTTCCACAGCTTAAGCGGGGCGGAAAATTCCGCAAATGCGCCGTTCCACTCAGAAAGCGCGAAAAGCACAGTGCCTGCCGCCACCAGCACTCCGGAAATGATCAGCACTAATTTCGTATAGACGGAGAGCTTGTATGGGGGGCCGCTCGTGACGCGTTCCATGCATTCCGAGCATACCGGAAAGCCTATCCCTCCTATCGTGATGAGCAGCATTATGACTGCAGTGACGGACGGAACGGAAGCGTAATTCCTGAGCCCCCCGGAACATGGAGAAAAACCCGCGTTGCAGAATGCGCTTATCGAATGAAAAAAAGCAAGATAGGCGGAGTCCGGCAGGCTCTCTCCGCAGGAGGCAAAAGAGATAAAAAGGGCGACGGCTCCGACCGCTTCAAAGAGCGCGGTAAAGCATATGACCGTAAAGAAAAGCGACAGCGCCCCATGAAGGCCTTCGACTCCGAGACCGCCTGTAAAGAATATCTGCTCCCTTAATCCGAGGCGCTTTCTCAATGCCACCGACAGCATGACCATCGCAGTCATGAAGCCGAGCCCTCCGATCTGTATCAGGGCAAGGAGGATAAGCTGCGCTTCCGTGCCGAAGCCGGAGGATATATCCACCGTCCCCAGCCCTGTCACGCATACTCCCGAAGTCGCCATGAAAAGCGCGTCCAGCGGCGAAAGCGGCAGTCCGCAGATATAGTTGTTGACAGCCCATAACAGAAGGGCCCCTGCCAGTATCACAAGCAGGAAGCCCGTCAGAATGACTTTTTCTACTTTATACGAGGTATGAAAGAGCAAAGCGCTTCACACTCGGGTATTGATGCAGCGCTGCGGTTTTTACAGGGCTGCCCGGGCTTTCTCAACAAGCTGCGTAAATGCGGGCGCGTCGTTGACGGCAAGATCCGCAAGCATTTTGCGGTTGATGACGATATCGGCTTTTTTGAGCCCGTTGATAAGGGCGCTGTAGGCTATGCCGTTTGCGCGTGCGGCTGCGTTTATGCGGACTATCCAGAGCTTGCGGAAATCGCGTTTCTTGTTTTTGCGTCCGGCGAACGCGCTGGTAAGGGCGTGCAGATATGCTTCGCGCGCGCGGCGGTATACGTTCTTCTTGCGTCCCCAGAAACCCTTTGTGATCTTATATAATTTTTTCTGCTTGCTGCGGCTGGCGCTTGAACCTTTTACTCTCATGACAGTTCACTCCTTTGAGATTTTCCCCGCACTACGCGTAGGGAAGCATCTTCTTTATATGCTGCTCTATGCCTGCCGGCAGGATACCCTTTTTCCTCAGCGTGCGGAGACGCTTTGAGTTCTTCGAAGAAAGAAGGTGTCCGCGTCCGCTCTTTTTGAAAGATACTTTGCCGCTGGCAGTGAGATGGAAGCGTTTCTTTGTTGCGGAATGTGATTTCAATTTAGGCATATATTTGTCCTCCTATGACTGACATTTCATGCCCGGAGAAAAAACCGGGGCTTTTATATCTGATCTGCGTCGGGCAGAAAATTTTTCTTTGCCTTTGTCTTCTGCTGCTGTGGCTGTGCCTTGGGCTGCTCCTGCTCCGGCTGCGCTTCCGCTTCCTTCTTCTGGCGCGGCTGCTGCTTTTTCACAGGGCTGTCCGAGTTCGGAGCTATCATTATCCTCATATATGCGCCTTCCATGCGCGGCTCCGTCTCTACCTTGCCGAATTCGGCCACTGCTGCGGAGACCTTGCTCAGCACTTCACGTCCTCTGTCGAGGAAGGCCATCTCGCGTCCCCTGAAGAATACCGATACCTTTACGCGGTTTCCGGCCTGCAGGAACGTCTGAATGGCTTTGACCTTGAAGTCATAGTCGTGCAGATCGATCTTTGGGCGCATCTTGATCTCTTTTACGACCTGATTCTTCTGCTTCTTATGAGCTTCCTTGTCGCGCTTTTGCTGCTGGAAGCGGTACTTGCCGTAGTTCATTATGCGGCAGACCGGCGGCTGCGCCTGCGGTGCGACCTCAACTAAATCAAGCTCTGCTGCCTCCGCCATTCTGAGCGCTTCCTGGATCTTTACCACTCCGCGCTTCGTGTTCATCTCGTCGATCAGGAGAATCTCCGGGGTGGTTATCTCAGAATTTACGCGGGGTTCGTCTTCCCTTGTGTTTGCTATGGCATTACACCTCCTAAAGTTTTTGCTTAAAAAAATAAGCCCGGACGCACAGAGTGAGCCCGGACCTTTGAAATATCCTTTCGTTCGGTCAGCCTGACAACTGAAAGCGCCGGCAGGCGAGAGGGGCGGCCTCTGCTTAATAACCGCTGAATTATCAGCTCGGATATATTACCACGATGTCATGCGGAATGCAAGCTTTTCAGGCAATATTTGTCTTTGCCGCATTCCGCGGGAATTCTCAGAACTTTTCGCCTTCTGTTTTTGCTATGACGGTCGAAACGCACATGTCCCCTGTCACGTTGACGCAGGTCCTTGCCATATCAAGCACCGCGTCTATGCCGGCTACGAGCGCCATGCCTTCGATCGGAAGACCGGCCGACAGCAGCACCATCGAGAGCATGATGAGCCCTGCTCCGGGGACTCCTGCCGTGCCTATCGAAGCAAGCGTGGCCGTCATAAGGATGCCCAGCTGCGCTCCGAAGCTGAGATCTATCCCGAAAGCCTGCGCTATGAAGAGAGCGCAGACGCCCTCATATATCGCGGTACCGTCCATGTTGATCGTGGCGCCGAGCGGAAGCACGAAGGAGGAAACATTTTCGCTGACTCCGAGATTGTTCTGCACGTTGTTCATCGAGATCGGCAGAACACCGGCGCTTGTTCTGGTGACGAATGCAGCAAGCATCGCTTCACGGACGCCTCTGAAGAACCATAACGGGCTCTTATGCACTATGCCGGCGATGAGTCCGGAGTAGACGATTATCATCTGCAGTATGCAGCCGAGATAGATGGCGAATATGACCTTGGCGAACGGTGCGAGCACCGCAGGTCCGTATTTTGCCGCGGTAACTGCTATCAGGGCGAATATACCGAGCGGAGCGGTCTTCATTACGATTGCGGTGACCTTGAACATGACCTCAGCAAGCGAACGGTTGAATTCGAGGAAAGCTTTGCCCTTTTCACCGATAAGCGTCGCAGCGATGCCGAGGAAGAGCGCAAATACGATGACCTGGAGCATTATGCCGTCTACGAGAGCCTTAAGCGGATTTGCGGGGAAGATATTGAGAATGACTTCGAATACTGTCTGAGACTCTTTTGCTGTACCCTTGACGCCTTCGATCGCCATCCCGACGCCCGGCTGCACTACATTGCCGAGCAGCATGCCGATCGCGATCGCCACTACTGTCGTGCAGAGGTAAAAGATAACTGTCTTTACGCCGATACGGCCGAGCACCTTGGGATCTCCTATGGATGAAGCCCCCATCACAAGGCTTGAGAAGACGAGCGGGACTATCAGCATCTTGAGCAGCGCCAGGAAGATATTTCCTATAAGCTGCAGCACCGGCAGGACCACCTTGGCGACGAACGGCGAATTCGGCGCTAACGGCCCGAGGATGAACCCCAGTACCAGCCCTATTATGAAACCTATCCCTATCTTTGCGATCAAAGACAGTTTTTTCTGTTCCGTCACGATAATACCTCCTTAGTTATATGAAAAAATATAAAAATATAAAATAAACAGACGCCGACCTTTATTATAGCATATGTTCCCGGCCGTCTCTCTGCCGTGCGTTCCAGGAAGCGCAAAACCGATCGCGCCGGTAATGCGGGCAAGGCGGTTTGCATTTTTTTTGCTTTGTGTTACAATGCAGATGCTAATTCAGAGAAAACATTCTGGAAGAGTGGGTCCGCCCACTCTTCTTTTGTTACCGGAGGCGGTTTTCTTGGAAAAAGAAGAGTATGGGGCGGTGAAAAAAGAGCTGCGCTCACGTGTTGAAGCGATGGGTTATGAGTGCGCAGGGATAGAGCTTGTGTCGGAGGCCGGCGTTTACGTCCTGCGCGTCTTTCTTGAAATGCCGGACGGCGTCGATACGGGCGACTGCGAGACGGTATCGCGCGGTCTGAGCTCTTATCTTGACGATATAGAAGATATGCTTCCGGAGCATTATATGCTGGAAGTAAGTTCACCCGGCGCAGAAAGGCCGCTTTTTTGCCCGGAAGATTACAGGCGTTTTGCCGGAAATACGGTAAATATGCGCCTGAGGTCCGGGGGAAGCACGCTGGAGGGGGTCATTGCCGGAGTGACCGAAGACGATGAGGTGCTGATAACCTCAGACGGACGCGAACTTAAATTTCCTTTCGGAGAAATAAAGTGTGCGCACCTTGTATGCGCGCCGCAGAAGGGACAGAAGAAGTCCTTCCGCAAGACTCCGAAGAAGAAAAAATAAAAAAACTGATTCACGAAAGGGGAAAAACGGAAAAAATGAAACTTGGAACAGATTTTAAAAAAGTCCTTAAGCAGATCGAAGAGGAAAAGGGCCTCTCTGAGGAGATAATAGTCTCAAGCCTGGAATCGGCGATGGTCTCCGCATACAAGAAATTCAAGGGCGGCAACCATCAGACCGAGGTGTACATCGATGTGGAAAGCGGCGAATTTTCTCTTTATGAGGTCTATGAGATCGTTGAAGAGGTAAATAACGCTGACGCGGAGCTTACGGTTGAAGAAGCAAAGGCCCGCGGCTATAACGACGTCGCGGTCGGCGATTTCATACGCACTGAGGTCTTCCCGGAAGATTTCGGCCGCATCGCTGCTCAGACAGCCCGCCAGGTTATCATCCAGAAGCTGAAGGATGCTGAGCGTCAGGTGGTCTACGAGCAGTTTGCCGACAAGATCGGCAACGTTATATCCGGGACCGTCTTCAAGGCCGAAGGAGATCAGATACTCGTCCGTCTCAACGACAAGACTGAGGCTATCATGCCCAAGGAGGAAAAGATACTGGGCGAAAAATATCTCGCAGGAAGCCTTAAGAAGTTCTATCTGCTGGACGTCCGCCAGACCACGCGCGGACCGCGCATCATAGTTTCGCGCACGCATCCTGGGCTTCTGCGCAGACTGCTGGAGGTCCAGGTGCCCGAGATAAAAGACGGCATAGTCGAGATCCGCAATATCGCCCGCGAAGCCGGCACCAGAGCAAAGATAGCGGTATCCACGCTCGATGTGAACGTAGAACCGCTCGGAGCCTGCGTCGGAAAGCAGGGGCAGCGCATACGCGCGATAAGCGACGAACTTATAGGAGAGAGGATCGATATTATCGTATACAACAGCGATCCTCTGAAATATATAACAAACGCGCTCTCTCCCGCGAAGATCGTCCGCATAGAGCCGCTTCTTGACCAGGACCGCTCCGTGACGGTCTATGTGCGTCCGGATCAGCTCTCGCTTGCGATAGGCAAGGCTGGTCAGAACGTGCGTCTTGCTGCGCGTCTGACCGGCTGGAAGATCGATATCAAGGTCAAAGAGGAAGAGAAGCTGCCGACGATGAAGGATCTCTTCATGGATATTTCGGAACCTGAAGCGAACGGTTCCGCGGCAAGCAGCCTTTTTGACGATCTTCCTGCCGAAAAGCCCCGCAAAAAGGATCGGAAGAAATAAACCGCATGACTAAGAACGCTCCGGAGCAGAAAGTCAAAAAACGGCGCCCGCGCACCTGCGTCGGCTGCGGGGAGGAGTCGCCGAAGCGTGAACTTCTCCGTGTCGTCAGGACGCCGGAAGGGATCGTATGCTATGACCCTACCGGTAAGGCCAACGGCCGCGGCGCGTACGTATGCGCGCGGCGCGAGTGCATTGAAGCGGCAAAAAAGAGAAGATCCTTTGCGCGCGCTCTTAACAGGGAAGTGCCTGATGAGCTTTTTGACGAGCTGCTCAAGAGGTGTGCCGCAGATGAATGAACCGTCGGATGCGGTAAAAAAAGCACTTGCCATGATGGGACTCGCGCGGGCGGCTGGCGTCCTCTCGATCGGTCAGGATAGTATCAGAGAGGAACTGCGCCGCGGAAAGAAGTTAGTGCTCTTTGTCACGGAAGACGCAGGCGCTTCGGCTATGCGCCGGTTCATCGCCGCAGAGGAGCGGGGAGCGGCGAAAATTTACAGACTCGGAAATACAGGCAGGCTGCTTTTGGGCGGAAGCATAGGCGTGTCATCGGCTCAGGCCGCGGCGCTCCCGGCCGGAAACGGCTTTGCCGATAAGATAATATCTATACTGAGTGAAGACAGGAGTGATGCCGATGAGTAAGATCAGAGTATATGACCTTGCGAAGACGCTGGAAAAAAGCAGCGGCGAAGTCATGGAGATACTGAAAAACCTGAATGTTGACATAAAGTCTCATATGAGTTCGATAGAAGAGGATGTAGTCAAGAAAGTCGAGAACTTCCTCAAAGGAAAGGAAAAGCCCTCAGCCGTACCTGCGGCGGCGCCTGTCCCGGAGCCTGAGCAGGCGCCCGGCCTTCCTGTTGTGAAGGTGCCGGAACGCTCCTCTGTGGCCGAAGTGGCCGCGCTTGTCGGGGAAAAACCGGGAAGCGCGGTGAAGGCACTGATGGCTGAAGGGCTTATGATGCCTGCTTCCACGGCTGCCGACGAAAAGGCCCTTAAGATTCTGGGCAAAGCGTTCGGAAAGAATTTTGTATTCTGCACGCCTGAAGAAAAAAAGGCAGAAGCCGCAGAACGGCCGGCGGAGCCGGAGAGCAGGCCGGCAAAGGAACAGCCCGCGCCGCGTCCGCACGAAGGCAAAAAAGCCAAGGAGAAAAACAAAAAACAGAAGCAGAAGACCCAGGGCGAGACGCTGCGTCCCCCGATCGTTACCGTTATGGGGCATGTCGACCACGGAAAGACGACTCTGCTTGACAACATACGCAAGACGCATGTGACCGAAAAAGAGGCCGGAGGCATCACCCAGCATATAGGCGCCTCCCGCGTGGAATACAACGGAAACACGATAGTTTTTCTTGACACGCCGGGACATGAGGCGTTTACGGCGATGCGCGCGCGCGGCGCGAGCGTCACGGACATCGCTATCCTTGTGGTGGCGGCGGACGACGGAATAAAGCCGCAGACGATCGAGGCGCTCAACCACGCAAAGGCCGCAGGCGTGCCGATCGTTGTCGCTGTCAACAAGATAGACAAGCCTGAAGCAAAGCCTGACCGCGTACGCCAGCAGCTCTCGGATTACGGACTCGTGCCGGAGGAATGGGGCGGAGATACGATAATGGTCGACGTTGCGGCCAAAAAAGGCACGAACGTCGACGAACTTCTTGAGATGCTGCTTCTCGTCGCCGAGATGCAGGAACTGAAGGCCGACCCGTCCGCTTCACCGTCAGGGACCGTTATAGAAGCAAACCTCGACAAAGGCAAAGGCCCGGTTGCTACGGTAATAGTGCAGCAGGGCACTCTGCGCCGCGGCGATATCGTTCATACGGGTTCAGCGTGGGGCAAGATCCGCGCGATGATCGACGACAAGGGAAAGATGGTGAACGAAGCCGGTCCGTCGATGCCGGTCGAGATACTGGGACTGGAAAGCGTGCCGCAGCCCGGAGAAAAATTCACGACCCTCTCATCGGAGCGTGAAGCCCGCGACCTTATATCCCAGAGCGAATTCGAGCGCAGAGAGACGGATCTGAGCAAGGCAAAGCGCCTGACTCTCGAAGAACTCTACGAAAAGATGCAGACTGAGGAGATCCCGCAGCTTCGCATCGTCCTTAAGACAGACGTGCAGGGTTCGCTTGAGGCTTTCCATTCGTCGCTTATGAAAATGAGCACCAATGCGGTTTCTGTGAATATCGTTCACGAAGGCGTCGGCCGCATATCTGAATCCGACGTCATGCTTGCTTCCGCGTCAAACGCGATCATAATCGGCTTTAACGTCCGTCCGGACGGAAACGCGAGGAAGATCGCCGAGACAGAAGGCGTGCAGATAAGACTTTACCAGGTCATATACGATATGCTCGACGACGTGAAGGCCGCTATGGAAGGCATGCTTGCACCGGAACTCCGCGAGCATACTCTGGGCCTGGCTGAGATACGCGAGATCTTCCGTGTGCCCAAGGTCGGAAATATCGCAGGCTGCCGCGTCACGGAGGGACTTATCCGCAGAAGCGCGAAGGTGCGTCTGATACGCGACGGAGTCGTCTTCTGGAACGGCGAGCTGTCGAGCCTCAAACATTTCAAGGACGACGCGAGGGAAATAAAAGCGGGCAATGAATGCGGGCTCAGCTTTGAGAAGTTCCAGGACTTTAAGATAGGCGATATTATCGAAGCCTTCGAGATACTGAAAGAGAAGAAGACATTGGAGTAAGCCTTGAAGTATGCGGACGCGGAAGACGAAAGCCGCCTGTGGCTTGCGGCGGCGCGTCTGTTTATAGAGATTCCGTATGCTGAGAGTCTCAAGGACAGACGCCATATCGTGCGCTCGGTAACGGACGGGGCGCGCAGCAGGTTTGCGATCTCCGCCGCCGACCTGGGCCCTGCCGATGCGCATAAAAAGGCCGTGATCGGTTTTGCTTTCTGCGGTTCGTCGCAGTCTGAGCTGCGCGAGAGGATGGCTAACCTTGAGAAATATCTCTTTTTCAGGGAGGAAGAGGGAGAATTCGAGATAGTGAGATTTTCCCCGGAGGTATTCAACTATGGCGACATATCGGATAGACAGGATAAATAAGGAACTGCTGCGTCTGATCTCCGAAATGCTGATGACGAGAATAAAAAATGACGACGCGGCTAAGGCTGTACTGACAAAGGCGTTTGTATCGCGCGATCTGAGCTTTGCGCGGGTCTATTACACCGTCATAAAAGAAGAAGAACGCGCCGCGGTGCAGACCGCGCTCGAAGCAGCGGCCGTGCCGCTGAGAGCGATGCTTGGCAAAGAACTCAAGCTTCGCACGATACCGGAGCTGCATTTTATCTACGACGATTCCGAGGATAAAGCGCGCGAGATGGACGATCTTCTGGACAGGGTAGCGGCTCTTGAGTCGCAGAGAGCGGCCGAAAAGGAGGCAGGGCGTTGAGACCCGTGGAAGCTGTATTTGAAGAGGTATTGAGCAAAATGAAAAAATATGCTTCGTGGTCGATAATATGCCACGAAAACCCTGATGGGGACACGCTCGGATCTTCCTTCGCGCTTTGTTCCCTCGGGCTGCGCGAAGGCAAAAAAGTCAGCGTGTTGTCCAAAAGCATGCTCCCTGATGTGTTTTCGTTTTTCCCTCATTACGGAGAGGCCGTCGTTGGGGAATGCGCCGATCCGCAAAAGGCAGCGGGTTCGCTCCTGATCGTTGTGGATACAAGTACGGAGGGCAGGGCTCTGACAAATCTCAAAGAGCTGCTCTCATCGTGCGCCGACAGCGTCAACATCGACCATCACAAGGATAATACAATGTTTGCTGCGTCGAATCTTGTAGTGCCCGGCGCTTCCGCTGCGGCCGAGATAGTGACGCGGCTTATGGAGGCCTACGGCTCGGGCATTACCAAAGAAGAGGCTTCGGCTCTTTATACCGCGCTTACCACCGACAACGGCAGCTTCCGTTTCAATTCGACGTCTGTCGAGAGCCACCGCTGCGCACAGGTCCTGCTTGCCGCAGGAGCTGACCCCGCCGCGATAGACGACCGCATAAACGAAAACATGACCTGCGGTATACTTCGCCTGTGGGGAAAAGCGCTGTCGCGCACTGAAGTCTTTGCCGACGGCAGATGCGCGTTTTTCTGCCTTCGCGAAAAGGAGATATCGGACGCGGGCGCTGTTCCGAACTCGCTTGACGGCCTTGTCAACATGCTGCTTCGCATAAGAGGCGTTAAGGCTGCGCTTTTTCTTGCGGAGATAGACGGACGCAACAAGCTCAGCGTCAGAAGCCGCGCTCCTTACAGCGCGCGGGAGATTGCGGCCGTTTTCGGCGGCGGAGGCCATGACGGCGCGGCAGGCGCCAGAATCGGCGGCGATTTCAACAGCGCCGCGGCAAGGGTGAAGGAAGAGGCGGAAAAGTATGCCCGTTCCAGGGATTCTGCCGGTAAATAAGCCCGAAGGGATAAGAAGCACAGACTGTGTAGGCAGTATCCGCAGGATACTCGGCAGAAAAATTAAGACCGGACACGGCGGGACCCTTGATTCGACCGCATCCGGCGTTCTTGTGATACTTGCGGGACAGGCTACGAGGCTTTCGAATTTTGTAATGGAACTTCCGAAGGTCTATGAGGCCGAAGTAGCTTTCGGCAGCGCCACGTCGACCGACGACGCAAGCGGAGATATCATCGAACGCCTGCCGTGGGAGCATGTGACGGACGCGGCGCTTGATTCCGCGCTCTGCGCCTTCTTCGGATGGCGCATGCAGCGCCCGCCAGCGGTTTCTGCGGTGCATATAGAAGGGACGCGCGCGCATATGCTGGCAAGAAGCGGGCAGGCGGCGCTTCCGGATGCAAAGCCGGTCTGTTTTCTTGATATTGCCCGCGTGTCCCGCATAGACGAAAATGGGAAGGTCAATTTGCGCGTAGCCTGCCGCAAAGGCACGTATATCAGGAGCTTTGCGAGAGACCTCGGCAGACGTCTTGGCACGGCGGCGCATATCAGCAGGCTGACGCGCGTATCGAGCGGCCCTTTCGGCATAGACCGCGCGCCCCGCGCGGAAGAGGTGTTTTCGATGAGCAGGGAGGAACTCTCTGCCGCCTTGATTCCGGTGGCGTCGCTTTGTGACATTTTCCCGTGCTACGAAGCTGACGGCAGATCCTTCGAAAGCCTCTCTCACGGGCAAAGGATAAGTCTTGAGGGGCTGAAGCGGCGGCTTCCGCTCTTGCCGCATCCGCTGCGCGGCAGGGTCATAGTTGCCTCAGACAAGATCTTTTCGATCTGCTCCGCGCACCGAAAGGGCGGGAGCTGGGAGCTTGCTCCCGAAGTAAACATACTGGCGGAAGGGGAAACAGAGCAATGATATACGCTCTCGGAGCCTTTGACGGCTTTCATATCGGGCACATGCGCCTTCTTGCGAGAGCTTCTGAGCGCGCAGCTGAAAACGACGGCGACTGGGGCGTTATAACTTTCGACGGCCACCCCAGGGCGTTTTTGAACGGCGGGCATTTCAGGATGCTTTTTTCACCGGAGGAGCGCGATATCACCGCGCGCCGCGCCGGGGTACATGATATGAAAAAGATACGCTTCACGCGTGAATTCGCAGATCTCTCCCCTGAAGGTTTTGCCGATTATATCGCGGAAAGATACGACGTCAGCGGACTTGTTATCGGCGAAAATTTCCGCTTCGCAAAAGACAGGGCCGGCACGCCGGAGCTGCTTGGTAAGATATGCGCTGCCCGCGGCTGGTCTTTGGACGTGATACCGTCATACATGCTGAACGGCCGCATCGTAAGCAGCACCGAGGTGAGGAAAGCGGTCTCGGACGGAAAGATGCGCTATGCCGCGGATCTTCTGGGGCATCCCTTCATGATAAGCGGCGAGGTGTCCCACGGAGATGAAAGAGGCAGGGGGATAGGCGTTCGCACGGCGAATATCATGATGCGCGAAGACAAAGTGTACCCACCGTACGGAGTGTACGCGGCTCTTGTATTTATTGACGGCGCATGGAGGGCCGCGGCGCTCAATATCGGCGACAACCCGACGTTCGGATGCGCCGAAGCGCGCTGCGAGGCCCATATCCTTGAATACGAAGGCGATCTTTACGGGAAAGAACTTATCTTCTTTATAACGGGCGAGATTCGCGGCGAAATAAAGTTCGGCTGCGCCCAGGAGCTCACGGCGCAGATATCGCGCGATACGGCGTGCTGTCTTAAGGTCTGCGGCGAATATATGTCGCGCGGGAAAAGCGCCATGGACGGATTTGCCGTTCTTCTTTGACAGCGCAGGCCTGCTGTCGTATCATTACAAACTGTTTATATGTTTTATTTTTTTGAGGAGGAAGATTCCCTTTGCTCAACTTTATGCGCAAACACACCAACATAATAATGGCTATAGTTATACTTTTCTTTGTGCTCTCCTGCTTTGCCGGTTACGGGCTTTATACCCGCGGGAACCGCGGAGGCGGCGGAATGCGCGATTATGCGGTCGCAGAGGTCGGGGGGAAGCAGATAATGCGCTCCGAGCTCGAAAGAGCGGCGCAGCAGATGGCCGCTCAGTACGGCGGCAACATTACCTCCGCGGACGCCGCTATAATCAGGCGCGCTGCGCTTAACGACATAGTCGTGGGCGCGGAGCTTGAAAAGGAGATCGAAAACAGGAAGATAGACGCATCCAAAGATGAGATAGACGCTGAATATAAAAAAGTCATGGACAGCTACCCGACGCGCGAGGAATTTGCCGAATATATGAAGCGCACCGGTCTCACTGAAGCACAGGTAAAGGAAAGCATCAAAAAACAGCTGCAGATGCGCAAGTTCTTTAAATCGATCGAGGATGGCATAAAGATCGACGATAACGAGGTGCAGTCTTTCTACGATACGACAAAGCTGTTCCTCTTTACGCGCCCTGCCGGTTTTACCGTGAACATGGCGGCGTTTGTCAACAAGTCGGCCGCGGATGAGGCGCATAAGGAGCTCTCCGAGGGAGCTTCATGGGACAGCGTCATAGAAAAGCATAGGGCCTCCCTTGAGATGGCTACATCCTACGACAACCCGGTGTTTATACCCGAGCAGGCGGCGGAAAAAGAACTCAAGGTCCTCAAGGATTATCCTCTGAACAAGCTTACGCCGGTAGAAGCGGGCGACCCCAGCCATCCTTATATTGCTATAAAGCGCAGCGTTGAAAAGGAACGGACGCTTCCGTTCAGCGAGGTAAGCGGCGATGCCGCCGCCGCGCTGCGCACGCAGAAGCTGCGCCAGGAACAGCAGGTGCTTTTCGACAACCTGCTGAAGAGCGCGGACCTCAAGATACTTGATGAATCGATATTCCCAAAGATTCCTGCTCCCGCCGGAGAACCGGCGTCGGGCGACGCAAAAACCGAATAGAAGCTTTTTCGTGAAGGAGTCTTCGGGCTCCTTCTTTTGTTAATGAGATGATGAGATTCTGCCTAAATGAAAGGCCGGTGACAGAGAATGACGACGGAAGATATATTAAAAGAATATGAAAAGCTGCTCTCCGGGGGCAGCGTGAAGGAAGCGGGCGTTTTCCTGGAGGGACGTGCGCGGGAGGCGGAGAAGGACGAACCGCTTACGGCTGCCTCCTGCTGGAACGAGCTTACCGGCTACTGGCGTGTGTGCGGAGACAGGCAAAAGAGCTATGCCGCGGCGGAAAGAGCCCTTGCGATACTGGGCACGAAGCGGCTGGCTGATACGCAGCACTACGCAGTTGCGCTGCTGAATTACGCAACGGCAAAGACGGCATTCGGCGATACCGACGGAGTGCTCGATCTTTACGAAAAGATCGAAGAAATATTTCAAAAGACCAAAGACGTCCCGGAATATTCGCGCGCTACGCTCTATAACAGCAAGGCGCAGCTTCTCATGAAACGCGGTCGCGCCGCCGAGGCTGAAGCGTGCTTCACAAAGTCTCTTGAGCTGCTTGAATGTATGGAAGACGCAGACAGCGAGACTGCGACATGCCGCGCGAATATGGCTTACTGCGCGATGGCTCGCAGGGACCTTGCCGCGGCGGAAGCTTTGCTTTCAGAATCCGAGAAGTATTTTAAAACCGCTTCTGACGACCCTCATGCCAACGTCGCGCTCTCCTGCCGCGGGCAGCTCGAATATCTTAAGGGAAACAACGCGGCTGCTGCAGACGCATTCGAAAGACTTGCCGCAAATATTGAAAAGCGTTACGGGCGCAATCGTAATTATGCGATGGCGATGCGCAATGCCGCCAGGGCTTTTGAGGCCGCAGGGCGCGGTGAAGACGCGGCCCGCTGCCGTTCGCTTTCGGAAGGCGCAGTCAGCCAGGAACAGTAAAATGCAGGGTCTTGAGCTCTGCCGCAGATATTACGAAGAGATCGCAGCGCCGCTGATAGAGGAAAAGTTCGGCGGCTGCGCGTCCCGCTTTGCCGCGGGGCTTGCGGGAGAAGGCTCGGAATGTCTCGGCTTTGACGACGAGATCTCGCGCGACCACGATTTCGGCCCCGGCTTCTGCCTGTGGCTTACGGATGAGGATTTCGAAAAGTACGGAGCCGAACTGAAAAAGCTTTACGACAGCCTGCCTAAGGAGTTCATGTGCATAACGCGCAATACTCAGCCTCAGGCCTCTCACAGAACAGGCGTTATCAGGATATCTGATTTTTACAGGCGCTATACAGGATGCAGCACAGTACCCCCCGACGAAGCCTCATGGTTCCGCATCCCTTCGCATCTTCTTGCCGCGGCGACTGCAGGCGCTGTGTTCAGGGATGATTTAGGCGAGTTTTCCGGCATACGAAAGGCGCTGCTGCCCTGCTATCCGCGCGACGTAAGGCTGAAAAAGCTTGCCGCGCGCGTATTCGTTATGGCGCAGGCCGGGCAGTACAATTACCCGAGATGCGTGAAGCGCGGCGACATGTCCGCAGCGGCTTTTGCATTGAGCAGATTCGCCGAGGCCGCCCTTGAAGCCTTTCATCTGATAAATGAAAGATACGCCCCGTACTACAAGTGGCTTTTCAGGAGCGCAGAAAGGCTGCCAGTGCTTCGTGAAGCTGTTTCCGCGGTCGGCGGTATGTATTCGGAGCGCGGCGGAGAAACAGAAAAAATTGAATACATATGTGAGCTGACCGCCGCGGAACTGCAAAGAAGCGGCTTGTCCGGCTCGCATGAATCGTTTCTGACATGTCACGCGGAAGAGATAATGCTGCGGATAAACAGCGCATACCTGAAAAAGTTCGGAGTGATGACCGGATGACTGAAGAAGAAAAAAAAGAACTTATCGATCAGATAACGGAGCTTGAGTGGAAGTTTTTCGACAAGGTCCCGAATGAGGGAGGACGCGCGCCCTGTCAGGATGACCGGCGCACGTTCCGCATAATGAGGAGCAGCCAGTTCCTCGCATGGAACGATGAAATGCTCGAAAGCTACATGGAGGACCTGCTGCAGGCGCTTGCCGCCGGAAGAAACCCTCTTACCGAAAAATACGGGTACATGATGTGCATAGCGGCGCCGGAAGAGAACAGGAAACTTGCCGATGTGCTGCCGCAGGTGACGGACGAGAAAAAAGCGGCGGCCGGCCGAATAGTATCTCTTCTTTCGGATCAGAATGCCGCCTTTGCGCAAAAGTATCCGCTTACGGCGATGCGGGCGCGCCCGCTGCGCAAAGAGGACGAAAGTGAAGACGGAGTGACGTCGGTCGAGAGATATCAGCTTGGCGAGCTGTGGACATATTCCATAAAGACCCTGTCGCTGATGGAGCGGCATCTGAAGCTGCTTGCGGAAAGCGGCAGGAGCTACCCCGAAGAAGTTATAGAAAACAGCCTGAAACAGCGTGGCTTCAAAAGCCTTGCCGACGCAGAGGCATATCTTGCCTCGCGGCGCGGCTGACGGCAAAATAACGACAGAAAAAAAGCCCGCCCGGAGTCCTTTTTGAGTTGAACAATGCACTATTTTTGGATGGTCGTTCAGGTTCTTAGGACATAAAATGCGCCTTACGGCGCGTGAATTCATGCTTCGCATCATGAATTGCGACTGCGTCGCATGAATTGCCCTGCGGGCATGAAATGCGCCTGACGGCGCGTGAATTGACGCAGGCGTCATGAATTGCGACTACGTCGCATGAATTGCGCTGACGCGCATGGAAAAGCAATTCAATTCATGGAGCGCAGCGAAAAATCATGGCGCAGCTAATTCATGCCGCGAAGCGGCAAATCATTGAATTTAATATGGATTACGGCTAACGGCGCGTAAAATTATAAGCTCCATTCGGGTAACGTAAAAAACCGCCCTTCTTTCGAGGGGCGGTTTTCTTAGCTATAGTGGCGCGCCGGACAAGATTTGAACTCGTAACCTTCGGATCCGTAGTCCGATGCTCTATCCAGTTGAGCTACCGGCGCATATTAGGTTTTTATGGCGGTGAGGCAGGGATTTGAACCCTGGAGGGAGATTTTTGCCCCCCTACCCGCTTAGCAGGCGAGCGCCTTCAGCCTAGCTCGGCCACCTCACCAACAGCAGATATTCTATTACGCATCAAATGATTTGTCAATCGCTCTGTTTTTCCGCTGTTTCGCGCTTCTCTGCGGACTCGTCGAGGTAAAGCGTCATATCGTACCAGCGGGTTCCCCCGTGTTCTGATGCCGAGACTCCTTCGCATTTGTAGCCGAACTTCTGATAAAAACCGATCAGATACTCTTTGCAGTTAAGTGTGATCAGTTTTTTCCCGCTTTTCTTTGCACGTTTTATATATTCGTTCATCAGCATCGTCGCATAGCCCTTATGCTGCTCTTCGGGGATCAGGTCGATGCCGAAGACCATCTGACAGGGCATACTGTCGTCATGCAGCGCGGTCGACGAGTAGAGGTCGTCTGTTATTTTTCGCTGTTTCGTCACGCAGCCGTTGATGAATCCGATTATCCTGCCGTCCTTTTCTGCTACAAGAAAGGTCTCTTTATACGCTTTTATCCTCTTTTCGATGCTGTTGCGCGTTGCGGCCTCCGCCTCGGGAAAACAGATGCTTTCGATCTCCGCTATCCTGTCAAGGTCTGATAATGTGGCTTTTCTTATTTTTATGCTCATGCTTTCTGTCCCCCCTATCCTGCGTCACAGAATTATATTAACATTAAACAATCTGCTGTGTTCTGTCAATAGCAAAAAAATTAAAAATTAAAATGCAGTTTACTTTCGGTGCGGCGTTGTCTGTTTTGCTCTCTTTCTGCGGTTATAAGCGGTCACTTTTATTGCGCTGCGGTTTCGCGGCGTTTTTGAGGGCACAAAGCCTGCGCCGGGTGCGAAAGTATTGTATTATATATAGCGTCGGGCGGCGCAATACGTGCGTATAAACACAGCAGCGCCTTTTGTCCGGCGAAGCAAGTATAAAAAAGATTCGGGGGAGATTCCTGTGAAAAATATAGTCGCGATCAACGCAAGCCCGAGATCGGGATGGAATACCGATATTTTAGTGCGTGAGGCTGCCGCGGGCGCTCAGTCTGCGGCAGCTCATGCTGAGGTCATAAGCCTGTACAGGCTGGATAAATTTACAGGCTGTATTTCATGCTTTGCCTGCAAAACGCCGGAACACAAAGGAGTATGCGTATATAAGGACGGGCTTGCTCCGGTGCTTGAAAAGATCAGAAAAGCAGACGGTCTGATAATCGGGACGCCCAACTATCTTGGACAGGCGACGGCTGCGTTCCGCGCGCTTTACGAGCGCCTTATATTTCAGTATATAACTTACAGGAAAGATGCGATCAGCTGCAGCGAACGCAGGATACCTGTGCTTCTGATATTCACCAGCAACGCGCCGAAAGAATTATATCCGAAGGTCGGCTACGATAAAATGATCGACGACTATAAGGGAAATTTCGAGTGCATAATCGGACCCGTGAACGTCATCGTATCGGCCGATACGCTTCAGGTGAACGACTACGGAAAATACGACTGGACATACTTCGATCCGGAAAAGAAGAAAGAGCGCCGCGAAACCGTGTTTCCTAAAGAGCGTGAGGCCGCCTTCCGCGCCGGGGCTGATATGTGCAGGCAGTAAATGCCTCTTTAATATGAAGGGCGCCGCATCTGTTTTTGCGGCGCCCGTGCTTTTTGTCTGAAAAAGCGGCTAAATGAGCGCGCCGAAGGTCCTTGTTATCTCCAGCCTCTTTTGCAGACAGCAGAAGAGTACCGCGCCTATCGCAGCGCCCGGGACGCAGCTCATAAGGAAAGAGCCCGAAAGAAAAAGGAAGCCGGCGCTTTTTCCGATGGCGGGACCTAAGATCCTGGCCGCGACCCAGGCGCCGACTATGCCGGTGCCAACAGGTTCGGCACATGCCGCGCAGAACTTGTATTTTCCCGGCAGCGCCCGCGCAGCGAGCCCGACAAAAAGCGCGCCGAACATGCTCCCGGGGAATGCGAAGAGGCTTCCGGTCCCCAGCATATTCCTGATGACGCTGGTGGTGAACGCGGCTCCTACAGCCCACCACGGTCCCAGTAATATTCCGGCAAGCACGTTGATCGTATGCTGGAACGGAAAGCATCTGGCGGGGCCGACGGGTATAGACACGACCGAGAGCACTGTGCCGGCAGCGGCAAACATACCTGCAAGAACAGCCCTTTTGAGCAGTTTTTTCTTATCGTTGTTTTGCATAGCTATCCTCCCGTTATCTGCGTTTTATATAAATGCTTTGCTGAAGATTCTGTCTGCTTCTTTTATCAGTTTCCGCGCTTCCGCTTCCGGATCGGCCGCATTCAGCAGCGCCGCTGATACGGCCGCGCCGCATGCTCCGCATCCTTCAAGGAGAGCGATGTTGCCGGCATTGATTCCTCCTATCGCGACCGCCGGTATCAGCGCGGAAGAGAGAGCTCTTTTTATGCCCTCGGGTCCTATCACGGAGGCATCCTTTTTTGTCGCTGTGCCGAAGGCTGCGCCGCAGCCTATGTAGTCAGCGCCGGAATTCTGCGCCTCCGCTGCCAGTTCCCGTGTGCGTGCGCTTGCGCCTATAATTAAGCTGTCGCCTGCGATTCTTCTTGCAGCGGGAAGCGGCAGGTCGCTCTGCCCCAGGTGCACCCCGTCGGCTCTTGCGGCGAGCGCGATATCAAGCCTGTCGTTTACGAAAAACAGCGCCCCGTGGGCATGACATATTTTTCTGAGCGCTTCAGCCGTGCGCAGGCATTCACGCGCCGTCCAGCTTTTTACCCGCAGCTGTACGGCTGTGACACCGCCGTCAAGCGCAAGGGCTGCTTTTCTGAGCGTCTCCTCCGGCGTCAGTCCTTCTCCGCATATAAGATAGAGTCTCAGCCGGCAGGCAAGTTTTTGGGAATTATTTACCATTTTATAAGCTTCTTTCATTCTCATTGAATTTTGCAAGCAGATCAAGGAATCTTATCCGGAAGGAATAAGGTCCCGGCGTGCCCTCTGCTGCCGACGCAGCGCGCCTGAAAAGTTTGAGCGCTCTGCGGCAGGCGTCAAGCGGCGGCATCGAAGCGCAGAAAAGCGCTGTGGCGCTCCCGAGTGCGCAGCCTATGCCGCTCGTGCGGCGCAGCATCGAAGACCCACCGCCTATCCTTATCAGGCGTTTGCCGTCTGACAGGTGATCGTACCTGCCGGTGCAGTAGACAGCGCAGCGGTATCTTTTTGCGCAGGCAGCTGCAAGTTCTGCGGCATTGCCGATGTCCGCGGAGCAGGAGACGCCGCGCGGCGCCGTGCCGGCTCCGGCAAGCGCGCCTATCTCCGCTTCGTTTCCCTTTATCACGGAGAAATTAAATTCCTTAAGCAGCGCGCGGGTGATATCCGTGCGGTACTTTGAAAATCCGCAGCCAACCGCGTCAAGCACTGCAGGCACAGTATTGTCAGCCGCTGCGCGCAGTGCCGTGCTGTACAGCTCATATGCGTTGCAGGGCGGCGTTCCGGTATTTATCAGAAGAGCGTCGCAGGACGCGGCCGTTTTAGCTGCTTCTTCAACGTTGTCAGTCATTATCGAAGATCCGCCGAGAATAGCCGTGCAGTCCGCCTGAAGCTGCGCGGAGACCATATTCGTTATCTGGTATATAAGAGGTATCGTCATGATGCATTGCCTCCGATGCAAATTACCGCATATAAAAAGCCCCGCTCGGGTAAAGAGCGGGGCATCAGTTCTTTCTGTCTCGCTCCCTACGCCGGCATTGACCGGATCAGGTCTGGGGTCGAAGCGCTGGCTTCCTCTCAGCTTATATAAGCTCCCCCGGAGTTATTGTATTATCGCGCCGAATATCTGTCCTGTCAACTCAGGCCTGCACGCACATCGATGTTTCCCGGCACTGAGCAGTGCGTTTGACCTTGCGCGAGCAGGGGCGGAAGAGCATTGGCAGACTGCAGTGCACGAAAAGGTCATCTCCTGCCCCCGTGCTTTTCATTGCGGCCGGAGAGATTACCGGAAAATCAGCTTTGCGAAAAAACGTACGGACGCGTCTGTACCCGCGCCGAAAAGCGTTCGGGACTGCCGTATTGCCCGTATGCAGATATAAATTTTTCCTCTCTGCTATAATATATAAGCGGTCGGACGTCTTTTTGCCGGCGGCGTATAGTTGTCTGCCCGGCTTTAGCCGCAGGAAAGGTGAGTTTATGAATTTTTCCCTTATTTTTAAATCAATGCCGATGCCCGTTCTTGCGCTTGCTCTTCCGCTTGCCGGCGCCGCGGCGTACGGCCTTTTGCTCTTATACAACAGCTTTTTTGTCAGGTGGACCCGCAGGCCCGCTGAGCTTTCCAGGCTCTGGTGCAAGCTGCCCTTTTTTCTGATTCTCTGTGTCGGTGCGGTCATATCCGTTTCGATATGGAAATATGCAAGAGGCGCGGCAGGACAGTTTTATGCGCTGACAGGCAGCGGCTGGAGCGGAGTTCTTTCGCCGGAGAGCGGAAAGAATATTCAGTCCGCGCTTCGCATAGATGCTTTCGGCGCGACCTCTGCCGCGCTTATGAGCATCGTGCTGCTCACAGCCGGGATAAGGGCGCTTGCCGAACGCAGGGAGCCTATAACGCCGCGCCTTATAATGTTCTTTCTGCTTGTATGCGCCGGGATACAGGGGATATTCCTGCTGAATAATCTCTTTGCCCTCTTTTTCTTCCTTATCATGACCCAGATCGGGGTAACCGGGCTTTACCGCGGTTTCTCAAAGGAAGCGCTGCTCCCGCGCGGCCGGCATTTCTTCTATTACCTTTCGCGCCTTCTGCTGCTTGTAATGTTCCTTGCCGGTTCGCTTATCCTCGGAAACAGATACGGCAGCACGAATATAAGCGTGCTTGCACAGAATATAGAGCCGGGCCCGGAATCTCTGTCTGCTTTTGTTCTTTTGGTCGTGCCTATGCTTTATATCTTTATAAAGCCGTCTCCGTTCATTGACGGAGCCGCGAAAAACTGTTTCTTTGCGATCAGGACCCAGGCTACGCTCTTTATCGTCTTCCGCGTCGTGTTTTCTCTTTACGGCCCGATGCGCGGGCTGCAAAAAGTCCCTGCGGTCTTTATGATGATAGGGCTCGCTCTGCTTGTTTATTCGCTGCTGCAGCTGTCGAAAGGGCCGGAACCCGCCGATCTTATGGATTCGGTGATCTGCTGCATGAAAGGGATGATAACGGTCTCTATCGGCGTCGCTATGAGCGGCTGTTTCGGCGCCGAAAGAGCCGCGGTCTACGGAGTGGGGGCACTGGAGGCTATGATATCGCTGTGGCTCGTATTTCTGCCTCTTTCGGCCGCTTTGATTCTGATAACCTCATTTTTGAAGGAACGCAGCGAGAATGGCTTTGAATTGTGGCAGTACGGTCTGCTTTTCAAACGTTTTCCGTTTGTCTCGTTATTCCTTCTTGCTATCCTTGCGATAGCCGCCGGCCTTCCGCCTTTTGCGGGCTACGAAGGCAAGCAGATGCTCCTTCGTTCGGCCAACTTTATCAGCCCGTTTCTCACAGTGGCGCTCTTTTCCCTTAACGTGGTGATCTTCTTTACAGCGCTTCGTTATCTCTTTGTCCTTTCAGCGGGAGGCTCGGAAGGAAAAGCCAGCTTTGAGGGAACCCGCGCGGCCATTCTGCCTCTTGCGGTTCTTGTTGTTATTTTTACCGCGGCGACTCTGACTCCCGGCATGATATTTTCAGATTCGGTCTTGCCGTCCGCGGAATCTCTGATAAACAGAACTGTTCCGCTGCCTGTTTCTCAGGCGGAGGAGGGAAAATAATGCTTTTTAAAATCACTACAGGTTTTTTTGTATGGGACGTATTGAAATGGCTGCTGCTTTTTGCCGTCACTTCCTCGATCTTTTTGTCTGCCGTACGATACGCCGTCAGGCGCGGCGGTATAAAGCGGCCGGAGAATCGCAATTCCATCGGGGATGATTCCGCCGGAGCTTTTTCATCCGATTCCGCGCGGTGTTTTCTTGAAGTCTGCGTAAAGCCGTGGACAGATCACCCTCTGTGCCCGCTGTTCGGCATGGGGGCTCTGCTTTTGTTTTTTGTGACGGCAATATTTCTGGGGTGATGGCTGTGAACGATATCCTGCCGGCGCTGTTCAACTTTTTTGTTGCCGCTCTGCTTATAATATTTGTTTTTGCCGCCTCGCATAAGAGCGACAGACTGTATATGCTGATGACGGCGTTCATTATGAAAAAAAGAGGTATGCCGGTTCCTGCCGCTCAGGGATCCGGATTTCGCACAATGTTTCGTTCGCAGGTGTCAGTTCCCGGCTGCGCTCTGACAGGCATGGCCGTTTGTGCTCCGGCGCTTGCTGTGGCTTCGCTCGTGACTTTATGCGCAGGGCTTCCGTACTGCACCTTTGTCCCGATAACGGACGGCGGCGCCGATATAATACAAATGGCGCAGCTTTTTCTGCTTTCCGAGGCTTTTGCAGTGGCGGCGTTCTGCTCTCTCGGCACGAAAGACGGCTTAGATCATGCCGCCGCGGAAACAAGGGACGTCATAAAGCTGTTGTTTGCGCTTACTGCGGCCGTTGCATCTCTTGCTTCTTTCTTTGTGAAGAACGGTGCTGACAGGGATCCTTTCAGCATAAGCTCTTTTTCCGTGGTAGGGCGTTTTTCCACGATGTCTTTATACGGGATAACAGGGGCGTTTCTTTTCGCGTTTGTGATACTGAGCCAGCTTCCCGGCAAGGGGGCCGCTTTCAGCGAGTCGCTGCTGGGGGAAGATGACCTGCCTGACTTCGGGGGCGCGCCGCGCGCGCTGCTCCTGCTGTGGTCCTCGGCCCGGTCGTTCATAATCATATCTGTAGTGGTATTTGTCTTCTTCCCGTACAACCTTGTCGACAATATCGGCGAAGGCGCGGGCTTCGCATGGTACGGGCAGGCGATAAATTTCGCCGCATTCTGGCTGGCCGTACTGCTTTTCAGGATCGCCGTCGTTCCCTTCTGCCAGCTGTCGATGGCTTTTATCGAACGCAAAGTGCCTGCGAAGCTTTCTGCTGCGGTCATGCCCCTTTTGGTCGCAGCGGCTATGCTTCTCCTGTGGTATGAGGAAGCGCTTCTGATAGAGGAGGCCGCTGTGTTCTGATGGATGAGGTCCTGCTGATCTCCACAGGAGGCACGATCGTTTCCTCTGATGCCGGCGAAGGGTTCGTTCCTGACAAAGGCGCAGCCCGCGGCATGCTGTCGCTTGCTGAGGAGCTCATAAATGAAAAGGGGCGCTGCGGCGGGATATGCAGCGTATTCGGAGACGCGGGCGTCGACAGCTCCGATATGTCTCCGGAAAACTGGGAGCTAATCACGGAAAAGATATATGAAGCGGCCGACCGCTGCGTCAAAAAATTCCTTGTCATACACGGCACCGACACTATGGCCTATACGGCGGCATGGCTTTCGCTGACGCTTCCCGCCGGAGTATCCGTGGTTCTTACCGGGAGCCAGAGGACGCAGGGAGCCTGCGATTTTGACGGGGCTGACAATCTGCGCGGCGCTGTGGACAGCCTCTTCTCCGGCAGAAGCGGCGTGTTCGTTCATTTTGCCGGCAGAGACTACGACGGGGCTTATGTTCACAAGGAAGACGCGTCCGGTCTTGCAGCCTACGTATCCTCTGGAAAAGGAAGACCGCAGCCCTTTTGTCTGCGCGGTATAAAGAACAAGGGCAGCTGGCAGACTGTCGCGGAGCAGATTGGGCTTATACATCTGCATCCCGCCGCTCTGCCGCACTTTACACAGCGCCGCATAATGATCCTTGAAGGCTACGGAAGCGGCAATATGCCGAGCCGCATCCATTCCATGCTTTGCGATGCATACGGCGCGGAAGCGGAAAAGCCTGTCATTATAGCTGCAAGCTCCTGTGCTCTCGGGGAAAAATCGGCCTCTGTTTACGGCGGGGTCGGCATAGCCGGGCTTGCAAAGAAAAACTTTCACGTTTTTGATCAGGGAAACTATTCACTTGAGTTCCTAATTGCATTATCATATCTTTCGTTATCTGCCGAAGGCGAAAGGCCGGAGGATATATTAAGCCTTTATTTGCAAAAATACTGATACGGGGGCGGCGTTATGGCGGCTGAAAATAAAAACCAGAACTTTATCGAAGAGATAATCACAAAAGATATAGAAGAAGGCAGGGTCAAAGAGATAACAACGAGGTTCCCGCCGGAGCCGAACGGCTATCTCCATATAGGGCACGCAAAATCCATCTGCCTTAATTTCGGTATGGCGAAGCAGTTCGGCGGAAAGTGCAATCTTCGCTTTGACGATACGAACCCCGCCAAGGAAGAAACGGAATATGTCGAGGCAATCAAGGCTGACGTCCGCTGGCTCGGCTTTGAGTGGGCCGAGCTTTGCTACGCGTCGGATTATTTCGGCCAGTTCCACGAATGGGCGGTCGATCTGATAAAAGCAGGCAAGGCCTACGTAGACGACCAGAACGCAGAAGAGATACGCGCGACCCGCGGTACGCTGACAAAGCCCGGAGTCGATTCTCCGTACAGAAACCGCAGCGTAGAAGAAAATCTGGATCTTTTCGCGAGGATGACGGCCGGAGAGTTTGAAGAGGGTTCTCATGTACTTCGCGCAAAGATAGACATGGGAAGCAGCAACCTTAATATGCGCGATCCCGTCATATACAGGATACTGAAACGCGCTCACCACAGAACAGGCGAAAAATGGTGCGTGTATCCCATGTATGATTTTGCGCACGGCTACGAAGATGCGATAGAGGGAGTCACGCATTCGATATGCACGCTGGAATTCCAGGATCACAGGCCGCTCTACGACTGGTTCATAGCAAACACCGACGTACCGCATGTGCCGCATCAGTACGAATTCGCGCGCCTCAACCTGACCTATACGGTCATGAGCAAACGGAAGCTTCTTGAACTTGTGACGCTCGGTATAGTTGATGGCTGGGACGACCCGAGGATGCCTACGATCTGCGGTTTCCGCCGCCGCGGCTACACTGCGTCTGCGATACGCCGTTTCTGCCGTGAGATAGGTGTGGCAAAGACCGACAGTATGGTGGAGATAGAACTGCTGCAGTACTGCCTGCGCGAAGAGCTGAACAGAACGGCGCGCCGCGCGATGGCTGTCCTGCATCCTCTCAAGGTCGTGATAACGAACTGGCCGGAAGGTTTCGTGGACGAGCTCCCGGCCGAGAACAACCCTGAAAACAGCGACGACGGAAGCCGGATGCTGAAGATAGGGCGCGAGATCTACATAGAGCGCGGCGATTTCATGGAAGAGCCGGTCAAAGGCTTTTTCCGCATGTCTCCGGGCAAGGAAGTGCGTCTGAAGCACGCCTATATCATCCGCTGCGACGAAGTAGTAAAAGACGCGTCCGGCAATGTCACTGAACTTCGCTGCACAGCCGATATGGCAAGCCGCGGCGGCGACGCGCCTGACGGCCGCAAGATAAAGGGCACGCTGCACTGGGTATGGAGCGGAGACGCGGTAAGGGCCCGCGTCAACCTGTACGGGCATCTCTTCACGCTGCGCAACATGAACGATATGGAAGAAGGCAAGGACTATAAGGACTACCTTGACCCGAATTCGCTCGTCGTCGTTGAAGACGCGCTTGTCGAGCCGGCCGCGGCAGCAGCCGCTCCTCTTGATAAATTCCAGTTCCTGCGCCACGGCTACTTCTGCGCGGACAAATATTCGACCCCGGAAAAACCGGTCTTCAACCTGACGGTCTCTCTGAAGGATTCGTGGGAGAAGGGGCAGAAGAAATAATAGGGACGAAAGAAAAAGGATCCCCGGGAATTACGATATGGCGCGGCTTTTTTCAGCCGCGCCATATCGTTCTGTTTGTCCGGGAAATGCATGCACTTGCGGATGATACGTGCCTTTTGCTTCGTTTGACGCGCAAATTTCACTCTTTTGCAGCTCCCCCCTTAAAGTGTCTTATACCTGCCATAGAATGGGGATACAAGATAAGCAGGCGGTACTTGACGACAAATTAAGCAGCCGGCTGAAATTACTGAAAGGGGCGATGACGATGCCGAATATAATGCCGGGTTATCCGCCGATCCCTCCGTTCCCGCCGTTCAGGGACGAAAGCGAGGCATACAGGAAAGCGGCCGTCGCTGCGGCGATATTGACAGCTGTGCTGATAGCGGCTTCTCTGCTCTCCGGCGGAGCCAGCCGTGCGGAATGATGCCGCCGGAACAGCGCTGCGGCACAGGGCGCGGCGCCATGCAGAACAGGCCTGCGACCGGAGGAAAATACAAATACATGGAATTCAGAGGAGGTAATTTTTATGGAAGGCAATAAAGGGTTCGGATGGGGATCACTGCTTTTGGCGGCGGCCGCCGGAGCGCTTGGAATCATGATTATCGGCGCAGCATGCGCAGCTTCGGATGAAAAAACCGAAAGACTGCCAGCGACGACCGGCAAGAGCAATGACGACGATGACTTTGACTTGTCGGACGACAATCTTGAAGATAAATCCGACGCGCCGGACGACGACGGTAAAAACGAACCTGAAGACAAATCTGATTCGGCCGATGAGACCTTGGAGGATGTAAAGGCGTGTCTGAGAAAGATCCTGAAAGACGAGTATGATCTTGAAGATGAGTCTGACTCGCCGGACGGCGACGACGATGACGACGAAGATGAAGACGAATCTGATCCGGCCGATGAGACCTTGGATAATGTAAAGGCGTATCTGAAAAAGGTCCTGAAGGACAGGTATGACGACAAGCTTGTGGATGATATCCTGAAGGAAACCAATGATCACGAAGCCGATGAGGATCTTGACTCTTAGGTTGACAAGCAGGAGTAAGATACGATAATCTATCCTTCCGCCGCGGAGTCTTCCGCGGCGGATAGCGTTTCGGTATCACGATACCCGCGAGGGCCGCTTCGATGCTGTCCCGGAGGACGAAACGAACAGGGCATGAAGCTCCTGGTATGGTACAATTGCATAAACGGAATTAAATGAATTATCGGCAAAATCTGTAGTTGTTCTTATTCTATTTATAATATAATTAAGTACGACATGCAGCGCTGAACCGAATAACAGATGCAATGTGCGAAAGTGGTGGACAACGTGCCGAAGGATACTTCCAACCTGCGAATGGAACGCTTAAATCAACTCGTACATATACTCAGGAGCGGCGGCGGACACTCCAAAAGAGAGTTGATGGAAAAATTAGAATACAACTCCGACAAGACATTTTCACGCGATCTTGAACTGCTGCGCGACCGCTTCGCAGTCGAAATAATCTACGACCGGCATAAAAACATGTACAAATGTACCAACGCGGGAGAGTTCCTGCTGCGCCTCAGCCTGCCTGAAGACGAAGTGACGGCGCTTGCCTCGGGACTGAAGATGGCGCGGCACTTTCTGCCGCATCTCTCCCCCGCCGCAGACGCGCTTTGGCTGAAAATAAGCGCGTTCCTGCCGAAGGGGTTGCTCGCGCGAGGCGAAGAGCTCGGCCGTCAGACAGTCGTGGCGCTGCCGGTCTCGGAGATGGACCATGCGGTCTTCAGAAGGCTTACCGAAGCGATCTGGAAAAAAGAGCCGCTGCGCGTGAGCTACAGCTCGCCGTACCGCGAAAACAAAGAAAAAGAGCGAGTCATCTTCCCATGGGGCGTCTATTTTCAGTCGCATGCATGGTACCTCTGGGCAGGCAGCCCTGAGTACAAAGACGGCGCCACATGGCGCATCTCGCGCATTAAAAACATCAGAACGGAATGCACAGCGTGGCTTGATGCGCCGGAAGGGCTGAGCGCCGAAAGCTACGCCGGTTCCGCGTGGTTTGCCCACCCCGGCGAACTCAAATACGCCGTAAGACTGCGCATCTTCAGGCCGCTTGCCCCGATAGTCGCCGAGACGATATGGCACCCGACGCAGAAAATAGAAGTACAGTCCGACGGCAGCATAGTATACAGTGCGAATGTCCCCGATCTTGAGGAAGTGGCCCGCTGGGCGATGAGCTGCGCTCCGTACATAGAGGTGCTTGCGCCGAAAGAACTGCGGGAAAGGATGCTTGCGCTGGGAGAGGACATCTGCAAAAGACACGGCGGACATTCGGATGAAACGGAGGCCTGACAGATGGGATTATTAGACGCAATAGGAGAGATCATTAAAGCAGCAGGCAAAGCTGCCGGCGGCACAGTGCCGCTCAAGGAGGCAGCCCGCTCCGCCCCTTCCGGCATGGGCTGCTACAAAATCTACTGGCACGGGTTGAAGTACGTCGGAAAAGCCGAAGACGGCATAAGGAAACGTTTCGTCCAGTATTACAACGGCACGACGGCGCACTATCCTTCCGCAATAAAAATCTACGAACACAGAGACGAGATCACTGTCTCATGGCTCGTGCTGAATTCACCGCAGGAATGCAGAAAAACTGAAAAAGAATGGATAGAGAGATACGACCCGGAATGGAACGAAAGAAGCGGATGGAACTGACCGGCGTGAGCCGCGGCTGCTTCTGCTCTGACAAAAAATAATAGAAACGAAATAATAGAAAAGGGATACCCGGGAATTACGATGTGGCGCGGCTTATTTTTCAGCCGCGCCATCTTTGTGAAAAGTTGGTATAATTCTGTTAAGGAACTGCTTTATACCGACCGCACAAACCGTAAGACAAATATATGTGTCAGCACAAAAACCAGCAAACTGCGAGGTGGCAGAAAAATGACAGAAGCAAACAGCAAGAAACTCGGCTTCGGGCTGATGCGCCTGCCTAAGAACGGGGAAGAGATAGACATAGAGCAGGTCAAAAAAATGACTGATATGTTTATGGAGGCGGGGTTCACATATTTCGACACCGCCTGGGCGTATCCCGGTTCAGAGGATGCCGTGCGGCAGGCACTGGTGGAGCGCTACCCCCGCGATAAGTTCACGCTTGCGACGAAGAACGCCGCCTGGCTTAAGTGCGAAAAACGGGAAGATGCGATAAACCAGTTTGAGACGTCTTTGAAACAGACAAACGCCGGTTATTTCGATTATTATCTTCTGCACAACCTGGGTGAAGGACGCACTCATTTCTTTGACGACTACGATATGTGGAATTTTGTAAAGGAGAAGAAAGCCGAAGGCAAGATAAGACATATCGGTTTCTCCTTCCACTCGACGGCTGATGAGCTTGAACCGATCCTGGAGGCTCATCCCGAGGCAGAGTTCGTGCAGCTGCAGATAAACTACGCAGACTGGGAAAACCCGCGCATACAGTCAAGAGCCTGCTATGAGATGGCGCGCAGATACGGAAAACCGATCGTCGTCATGGAGCCTGTAAAGGGCGGCACGCTTGCCGATCCTCCGGAAGCCGTGGCGGAAGTGCTCAGACGCGCAGATCCAAACGCATCCTGCGCCTCCTGGGCGATACGTTTTGCCGCAAGCCTTGACGGAGTGATATCGGTGCTTTCAGGCATGAGCAATATAGAACAGATGGCGGACAACATTTCCTATATGCGAGAGTTCAGGCATCTTTCTGCGGCTGAACTCTCGGTGGTAGAGGAAGCAAGAAAGGCACTCGATTCGCTGCCTGTGATTCCATGCACGTCGTGCGACTACTGCGCCGAAGTCTGCCCGCTTGATATCGGCATCCCCGATACGTTTGCCGCGCTGAACATCCTTAACATATACGGCAGATACGAATACGCTGCCGGGCAGGAAAAATGGCAGACGAACGCTCACGGCAAAAAGCGCGCTTCGGAGTGCGTGAAATGCGGAGCGTGCGAGGAGGCCTGCCCGCAGCATATCAAAATCAGGGAACATCTTGCGGAAGCCGCGGAAGCCTTTCATATGAACGAAGCATAACAGGCGCCCCGCATCAAAGTGCTTTTTAAGGAGACGATATTATGGTTTTGACGCTCGAAAAAATCCGCGCTGCCGGAGAACGCATATCAGGATATGCGGTGAAGACCCCGCTGCTCCGTCTCAGCGCCATGGACTCTTTTCTCGGCTGCAGGGTCTATGTAAAGGCGGAATGCATGCAGGTAACAGGTTCGTTCAAGTTCCGCGGCGCGGTGAACAAAGCGCTTTCTCTTACGCCGGAGCAGCTCGGCCGCGGAATAGTTGCGGTATCGTCGGGCAACCACGCAAGAGGCATATCATACGCCGCAAAACTGCTCGGAGCGAAGGTGACTGTAGTCATGCCGCTTACCGCAACGGCGATAAAGGTCAGCAACACCAAAGCTCTGGGAGCCGAAGTTATACAGTGTGAGAATCAGGAGCGTTTTAAGGTCGCCGAGAGGATATGCGCTGAAAGAGGAGCCGTGATGGTGCATCCTTTCAACGACGAGGATATAATGGCCGGACAGGGCACGGCAGGGCTTGAGATCGCAGAGCAGTGTCCGGAGCTCGACAGGCTGATAATACCGATAAGCGGAGGCGGGCTCTTCAGCGGGGTGTCGACGGCGGTAAAAGCTCTTGCGCCAAAAGTCAAAGTATACGCGGCGGAGCCGTCCGCGCTGCCGCGCTATACGGTGAGCGTCAAAGCAGGGACCCCGACCGCGGTGCCATCTAAAAAAACTGTGGCAGACGCGCTTGTGTCGCTGATACCGGGTGATAAATGCTTCCCCTGCGTTGCCGCAAACGCTGACGGCATCGCCGCGGTGGACGACGAATTTATCCTGAAAGGCATGAAGCTTCTTCTTGCGGAGGGAAAAGTTCTCTGCGAACCTTCTTCCGCCATAGGCATAGGAGCGGTCCTTCAGGGGCTGATAAAAGTTAAGCCGGAGGATAATGTCTGCTTCCTGATCTCGGGCGGCAATGTGGCGTTCGATCAGCTGAGTATTCTTGATGATGTAGTCATATAACGGAATTTACAGCAGGCCCTGCGGCACGGGGCCGTGTCAATAAAAAACAGCGTCCCGCCGAACAGTGCTTTCGTCGGGATGCTGTTTTATTCGTCCTAAGCGGTCTTTCGTTCTATATCCCTATGCCGCGCAGATCAAGTTTTTCTGACAGGAGCTCAAGAGCCCTGATGCCGGCTACGGAATTTCCTTTTGCATCAAGCGCCGGCGAAAACACACCTATCCCCATACGGCCCGGAACCACGGCCATTATGCCGCCTGAAACGCCGCTTTTTCCCGGCAGTCCGACTCGGACCGCAAACTCCCCGGATTCGTTGTACAGCCCGCAGGTGCTCATAAGCCCGAGCAGTGTGCATACAGTCTCTTTTTCGATCACCTTCTCGCCAGATGCGGCGGACCTTCCTCCGGAAGCAATGACGGCGGCTGTCCTTGCAAGAGTCCCGCTCGTGCAGCGCAGGCTGCAGAGCGTGAAGTAAAGGTCTAATATCTCCTCGACGTCGCCGTGCAGAAGCCCCATGCTCTTCATGAAATAGGCAAGGGCCCTGTTCCTGTCGGCGCTGTTTTTCTCTGACAGGAATACCTTTTCGTCGAAGCCGTTATACTCTCCCGTGAGGAGTCTTAGAAAATCCGTAACTCTGTCCAGCGCTTCGGATTTGTAGGCCTTGCAGATGAGCGAGCAGACAGCTATAGCCCCGGCGTTCATGAAGGGATTCGACGGTTTGGAGGACGTCATCTCGATGCGCATGAGCGAATTGAACGAATCGGCGCTCGCTTCCATGCCGGCATGGCGGAAAACGTTTTCCCTGCCGAACTTCTCGATGGCGAACGCAAGAGAGATTATTTTTGACAGCGACTGCATAGTGAAAAACTGTCCGACGTCCCCGATCTCTATCATTTTGGCGCCGACAGGCTGGCAGCTGAGGGAAAAAAGTTCGGCGGACATCCGCGAGAGTTCCGGGATGTAGCTTGCTACCTTGCCGTCGGTGCTTGTTACGCGGGCAATATTTCCCACGTCGTTCAAAAGCTGTTCGTCAAGCAGATCAGATCGATTATCCATGCTTTGCCCTCCCGCATTTCATTCTTTCCGGCGCCAGCGTCATTTCCTGTCCGGCCTGGTGCAGGCGGAAACGACCGCAGAAGCGGTCAAACCGACAAAAAATGCCGCCGCACGCGCCGATATCAGGCTTTCATATCCGCTCATGTTCCAGACCACAGTAAATAAAGCGCCTGTGTCATTGTAGCAAAAGCGACGATAGCCGTACAGCGTCCGCCGAAAACGCTTCAGCAGCAGCTGACTGGGAAATATATAATACAGACAGTCCCTGGACGCGGACCGATATGTTACGCAAGGGCCTGATAACGCAGAAGATTTCAGAAATTTATGTTTGTTAAAAAGGGGCGCGCCTGAGAGCGCGCCCCCTTGCAGCATATTGTTTTTACAGCGCCGTATCCTGCCGTCCTGCGCGGATTCAGACAAGACCGTAGTATTCCAGCCTTTTCTTTGTTTCTTCCCTGCCGAGCTGGCCTGCCACTTCAAAGACCCCCGGGCTTACCTTCCGACCGGTAAGAGCCCAGCGCATCGGGGTCGCCGCTTCTTTCATAGAGCTTTCGTTTGCGGTGAATATTTCCTGCGCCGCGTTGTGCAGGTGTTCAAAGGAGCCGTCTCCCCATGCGTTGAGCAGCTCCCCGTATATCTTTTTCAGTTTCGGCCGCAGTTCGTCTTTTATGTCTTTGCCGTCGTAACGCTCCGTGACTTTCGAGAAGTCAAGGAAGTAATCGCTGTATTCGGCTGCCTGTATCGTTGTCTGCCCGCGTCCGCCGAGCACTTTGAGCGAAGAGGCCAGATATTCGTCGGAGAACTTTTCAACGGGCAGTCCCATCTGCTTCCAGAAGGGGCGTATCGCGTCGAGCAGAACATACGGATCCATACGCTTCATCTGCTCCTGATTTATGTGGTTGAGCTTCTCTATGTCGAATACAGCCGGTTTTCTTGTTACGTTTTTTATATCGAAGAGCTCAACTGCCTCTTCTCTTGAGAATATCTCCTGGCCGCTGCGCGGAGACCAGCCCAGCAGCGCGAGGAAATTGAATACGCCGTCAGGCAGGTATCCCATGTCGCTGTATTCGAATACGCTCGTCGCTCCCTGCCGTTTTGACAGCTTTTTCTTGTCTTTGCCGAGTATCATCGGCAGGTGCGCGAAAGCGGGGCGCTCAAAGCCGAGCGCGTCGTAGATGAGCAGCTGCTTCGGCGTGTTGATGACGTGGTCTTCGCCGCGTATCACCATGTTTATCCCCATCGTGAAGTCGTCGATGACCACGGCATAATTGTAGGTCGGCATGCCGTCGCGCTTCATTATTACGATGTCCTTTATCGTGCCGTCCTGATTTACGGAAGCGTTCTCGCTTTCCACGTCTATATCGCCGTAGACTTCGTCATGGAAGTGTATATGTTTGCCCGGCTCTATGCGGAAAAATAAGGCTCCTTCTTTTTCATACGCTTTTCCCTCGCTGAGCAGCCGGTCTGCGTATTTTCTGTACAGATCCATGCGTTCCGACTGGCGGTAAGGACCGAAAGAGCCTCCCTTATCGGGGCCTTCGTCCCAGTCGAGTCCCATCCAGCGCATACCGTCGATTATGCTCTGTTCATATTCTTTGGTTGAGCGCTCTCTGTCCGTATCTTCGATGCGCAGCACGAAAGTTCCCCCGGTGCGTCGCGCAAAGAGCCAGTTGAAGAGCGCGGTGTGAGCTCCTCCTATATGGAGCGAGCCGGTCGGGCTCGGAGCAAATCTCACACGATATTTTTCAGCCATCTATGTTTCCCCCTATAATTATTTGTCGAGAACTGCGGCATATCCGGCATTTACGCTGAAATGCCCTTCGTGTATCATAGAAGCGCCGTCTGCGGCGGCGTATTTTTTCGCTGCCGCAGATAGTTATTATATCCTAAAGACGGCGGTGTTGTACTGTGCCAAAAGAAATACTTTTGATAGACGGACACGGACTTGCTTTCCGCGGTTTTTACGCTCTGCCTGAAGATCTGTGCGCCGCGGACGGTACTCCCACGAATGCGATACTGGGCTTTATGAATATGCTCTTCAAGGCTCTGGATGAATGGCCGGGAGGGCCTGCCGCGATATTTTTTGACGCCAAGGGGCCTACCGCGCGCCATCTTATGTTTGAAGATTATAAGGGCGGCAGAAAACCGACGCCCGAGGCTTTTAAGATCCAACTGCCGCTGATAATGGAGCTTTGCACGGCTATGGGGCTGCCGGTATTTTCTCGCGAGGGCGTGGAAGCGGACGACTGCATAGCGGCCACAGCCCGTGCCTGTGCCTCCGAAGGCGTGCTTGTAAGAATACTTTCGGCCGATAAAGATCTCTTCCAGACTATAGACGAAAATATAACTGTGATACGCCCCTCGCGCGGAGTGACGGATTTTGTCGTCTATGACGCAAACAGCTTTGAAGAAAAATATGGTTTCAAGCCGCCTCTTATGGCGGATTACCTTGCGCTTACAGGAGACTCCGTCGACAACATACCCGGCGTGCCGGGCATCGGTGAGAAGACAGCAAAAGAGCTTGTAGGCAATTTCGGAAGCCTTGAAAAAATCTACGAAAATCTCGAAGCGGTGGCAAAGGCACGGCGTTCAAAATTAGAGGAAAACAGGGAGCTTGCATTCAGGTGCCGGGAGCTCATAATTCCCCAGCCTACCGACGCTTTCTCTGAAGAATCTCTCGAAGCCCGGGAGCCGGATGTAGAAAAAGTACTTTCAATCTGCGCGAAGCTCGGACTTAAGAAGATCGCCGAGCGCTTTAGAATGCCCGAGGAACACGCTTCGGAGGGGCCGCACGCTGCAGCTTTGCCGGCAGAAGCGAAAGTGGTCCCCCTTGCAGCGCTGCTTAAAAGCGGAGATATTGCTGCGGCATGCGGGGAAAGCGGCATGGTGCTTGCAGACAGAAACGGCTGCTGCGCCGCTTTCGGACCTGCGCGAGCCGAAGATGAGGAACTCTTCAGGGATTGGGCGGAACGCGGAACTCTTTACCTTTACGGGCTGCGTGAACTGCTTACAAAGTTTCCCTCTGTCCCTCTGCCTCCGGCGGAGAGGATACATGACCTCGAAGCTGAAAATTATCTGCTGCACCCGGACAGGGGCGGAAGATCCGGAATAGCGCGCGCTTTGGACATGCCTCTGCCTGAGGGAAGGGATCTCGCGCTCCGGCTGTTCGGTTTCTGCGAAGCCCTCGAAGGCGAAATGGCTAAAACCAATGGCCTCGAAAGAGTGATGCGTGATATAGATATTCCCCTTTCCTTCACTCTTGCGAAGATGGGCCGCACAGGAATACACGCCGATGCGGAGATGCTCTCGGTGCTCGAAAAGGAGCTTGCCTCCCACATCGCCGACAGAAGCCTTGAGATAGAAGAATACGTCGGGGAAAAGATAAACCTCGCGTCGCCGAAACAGGTGGCGCATCTTCTCTTTGAAACTCTCAGGCTGCCTCCGATAAAGAAAAACAAGAGCGGTTTTTCGACCGATTCTTCTGTGCTCGAAGAGTTAGCAAGGCTTCCCGAACCGCTCTGCAATGTGCCACGCAAGATTCTGGACTACCGCGAGGAATCCAAGCTGCAAACGGGTTTCGTCCAGCCCTTCCTAAATCTTGCCCGCGAAGGGAGAGGATTCATCCATTCGACCTTCGATCATCTGGCTACGGGCACAGGGCGTCTTGCAAGCAGGGACCCTAACGTGCAGAACATGCCGGTCTTCGGAGAGTGGGCGGATCGCTTCCGCGCATGCTTCACCCCGAGAAGCGCCGATCATGTCTTTGTGGCCGCGGATTACTCGCAGATCGAGCTGCGTGTGCTTGCCCATTTCTCGGGGGAGAAGAAGCTTATCGAATCCTTCCGTGAAGGACGGGATATACATTCCGAAACGGCATCATGGGTCTTCGGTTTGCCGGCGGAGGATATATCTCCGGAACAGAGACGCTTTGCAAAGACCGTGAACTTCGGGCTGATATACGGTATGAGCGCGTTCGGCCTTGCGCAGCGGCTGGGGATATCGCGTCCTGCCGCGGCGAATATGGTAGACAGGTACTTTGCCGTACTGCCGAAAGTTAAGGAATATATAAGCGGGAGCATTGCGGAGGCCAAAGCAAAGGGGCATACGGTATCGCTCTTCGGGCGCATACGGCCGCTTGCGGAAGTGGCTACCGTGGAGGGGCGCGGGAACAATCCGCTTGACAGGGTGGCTGTTAATTCTCCGATACAGAGCACGGCGTCCGATATAGCCAAGATAGCGCTCTTAAAATTCGACGCGGCCCTCGAAAAGAGCTTCCCTTCGGCGTCCGTTGTGCTGCAGGTGCATGATTCGATAGTATGCGAATGCCGCAGGGAAGACGCGGACGAAGTGGAAAAGCTGCTTCTTGATACGATGGAATCAGTAAACGTCCTTGATGTTCCTATCAAGGCGGAGCCTAAAAGAAGCGTTTCGCTTAAGGGGATCTGACGCAGCCGGTTTTTGGAAATACCGCACAGGTATTTCTGATCCAGATAAATAAAAAAGAAGAAAGGAATTGGTATTATGGCCAGAATATCATTGATTTCGTATGAAAACGCAGGCGCTGATGTGAGGGCTGTCATGGATGGGCATGAGGCAAAAGGGTACCGCATAACAAATATGAAAAGGACGCTGCTTCATTCTGTTCTTTCCTTTCAGTCGCTGGAAGACGGGTTTTATAATATGCAGGAGAGGTTGGCGGAGTTTCTGGATCCAAGGGCGATCATGTTTTTTGCCTATGCCATCTCGACCGAAGACGACTGCATCGTATGCTCGCTGTATTTCCATGATCTCCTGGAACAGAATAAGATAGACATCAATAATTTTAAGTTCAGCGAGACCGAAGAGCTTCTGATGTCCTACGGAAGGCAGATCGTAAAGACGAAGGGGAACGGCGTTTCATCCGAGCTTCTGGATAAACTCCAGGAAAGATTCAGCGAGAAACAGCTTGTTGAGATCACGACGTTTGCCGTGATGATGATCGCAAATAATCTGTTCAATAACGCTCTGAAGGTTGAGTCGGAACTGCGCTGAACATTCCCTGTCGTTACCGAAACGCCGGCATTCCGGCAGCAGGAGCGAAACAGACCGGGCATCAAGCCGGACGGCCTGAACAAAGGCGTTATGAAAGTTTTTCTCTGTAAAAGGGAAAAATAGAACTTAATGCCTTAAAACCGGTATTTATGCCTGTTTATGCATCTTTGCAAACCAGAGCTTGCGTACCGGCGCAAAGTGGAATATAATACTTTGCTGTATGTTGGAAGTATATGAGTTTTTGGAGGTGTTATAGATGAAAAAAGATATCCACCCGAAGTACGGGCCCTGCAAGGTTACATGCGCCTGCGGCAATACATTTGAGACCAAATCGACGGTAGGCGACATGAGAGTTTCCGTATGCAGCGAGTGCCATCCCTTCTACACCGGGAAAAAGGGCAGGGTGATAGAGGCCGGACGTCTGGAGAAATTCCGCCAGAAATATGCCGGCGTCAACTACGGACAGAAGGCCGCGAAAGAAACCGCCGAATAGCTGTCATTTTACGGGAGGACGCGGAAAGCGCCCTCCTTTTTTTTCTCTTGTAAAATGTCCGGGAAAATTTTGCAGTCGTAAGGGGGCAGCGCTATGGGCATATCTGTAAAACTTATCGCATCTACGCCTGATGCCGACAAAGTCGTCGCGGCTGCGGCAAAATTATGCTACAGCGCTTCAGGCGCCGCCGAGATCTTTGACGGGCTTGATTCGGCGAAGATAGTATCTTTTCTGTCAAAACTGCGTGAATCGGGGCACCTGTCTCCGTTCGAACACGCTTCTTTTACATTCGCCATGGAAGGGATAAGCCGTGTGGCTACTCATCAGCTGGTCCGTCACAGGGTGGCGAGCTACTCTCAGCAGAGCCAGCGTTATGTGGCGATGAGCGGAAACGGCTGCGTCGTTCCTCCATCAGTTGCTGCAGACGCGGCAGCCGCCGCGGTCTTTAACGCTCAGGCCGAAGCTGCTGCCGCCGCTTATGAAAAGCTGCTCTCAATGGGCATCCCGAAGGAAGACGCGCGCTTCATACTGCCGCACGGCGGCGAGACCAGAATAGTAGTCACAATGAACGCACGCGAGCTGCATCACTTCTTTACTCTCCGCCTCTGCCGCAGGGCTCAGTGGGAGATACGGGAGATCGCAAGGGCCATGCTGCGTGAAGTACGCTGCGCGGCTCCCGTGATCTTCGGCACTGCCGGCCCTTCATGCGTCATGGGGGCATGCGGCGAGGCGCGTCCCTGCGGTAAGCCGTACAGCGGCATGGAGGAACTGCTTTCCTGTGATTAGAGCCGTCGCTCTTATAAACATGATTATAAGCGCCACCCCCGGCTCCCGTAAAAAGCTGCCGATAGGCGGACAGGCCGTTATTGAAGGCGTGCTCATGAAAGGGCAGGACAAATGGGGGCTTGCCGTGCGCGACCCCGAAGGAAAGATTACCCTGAGTTCGTGGGCGGCGTCGGAATGGGTGAAAAAAGCACCGTGGAAATATCCGGTGATACGGGGCTTTGCTTCTATGGTGGAAATGATGCGTATCGGCATGAGGGCCCTTTCTCTTTCCGCCGAGATAAGCCTTGGTGAAGAAGAAAATATATCCACTCTGGAGACCGTGCTGTCGATAGCTGCGGCCGTGCTTGGAGTCGTGCTGCTTTTCATTGCTCTGCCGATGTTCGTTTCTGAATTTGCCGCCTCGCATTTTGCGCTTTCGAAATTTGCGGAGAACATTATCGAAGGCGCGGTGCGCGCCGTCGTTTTTATCGCATATGTGGCGGCGATCTCACTTTGGAAGGATATAGCCCGCGTCTTTGAATATCATGGCGCTGAGCATAAGACGATAAACGCATACGAACAGGGCAGCGAGCTGACCCCCGAGCTTATTTCGCGCTATTCGAGGATACACCGCAGATGCGGCACGTCGTTCCTGATAATAGTGATAGCGGTCAGCATCCTCGTGTTCTCCGTCATAGGAAAAGGCGGCATCCTGTGGCGCATCGGAAGCCGCATCGTGCTCCTGCCGCTCGTCATAGGACTTTCTTATGAGTTTATCCGCGCAGCTTCAGAATCCGAGACCTGGGGCAGGTATCTTATAAAGCCGGCGCTGCTGCTCCAGTATATAACGACGCGCGAGCCGTCGCCCGACCAGCTGGAGGTGGCGGTCGCCGCGCTTGCCGAAGCCCTTGCCCCGGCTGAAAAGAATCATATTGCGACAGGTGGTGCTGAAGATGGAACTGATAGATAAACTTAAGGAGATAGAGGCCAGCTACCGTGAGCTTGAAGAAAAAATGGCCGATCCCGCCGTGGCGAACGATCCGCAGGAAATGCTGCAGCTGGGCAAAAAACATGTTGAGCTTGCGCCTATCGTGGACGCGTTCTCGCGCTACGAAGCCTCGCTCCGCGGCATAGAAGAAGCAAAAGAGATACTTGCCGGCGACGACGAAGAGATGAAGGAGCTGGCTCAGGAGGAGCTTACAAGGCTTGAGGAAGGCATACCGGGGCTGGAGCATGAGATACGCGTGCTGCTGCTGCCCAAGGATATAAATGACGACAAGAGCGTTATAATCGAGATCCGCGGCGGCGCCGGGGGCGAGGAAGCAGCGCTCTTCTCGGCCGACCTTTTCCGTATGTACACGCGCTTTGCCGAACGTCAGCGCTGGAAGACCGAGATCATTTCCGGAAGCGAGACCGGAATCGGCGGCTATAAGGAGATCGTCTTCCGTGTCGACGGCGTAGGCGCGTTCAGCATGCTCAAATATGAGAGCGGCGTACACCGCGTCCAGCGCGTGCCGGAGACTGAAGCCAGCGGCCGCATACATACTTCCACGGCCACAGTGGCAGTTCTGCCCGAGGCTGCCGACGTGGACGTCGAAATAAGAAGCGAAGATCTTAAGATAGACACGTACCGCTCAAGCGGCGCCGGCGGCCAGCATGTCAACATGACGGATTCGGCCGTGCGCATAACACACATTCCTACAGGAATCGTTGTCACATGCCAGGATGAGCGCTCTCAGATCAAGAACCGCGCGAAGGCAATGCAGTTTTTGCGCACAAAGCTCTATGATGCCGAACTGCAGCGCCAGAACGCGGAGATGGCGGCCGAGCGCAAGGGACAGATCGGAACAGGCGACCGCGCGGAACGCATACGCACATATAACTATCCGCAGAACCGCGTTTCCGATCACCGCATAAACCTGACGCTTTACAAGCTCGATCAGATACTTGACGGTGACATATACGAACTGATAAGCATGCTGTCCGAGGCAGACCAGGCGGAAAAACTGAAATACCTGTCGGTGTAGCTGTGAGAGTCCAGGCATTGCGGCGCGGGGTCTGCGATCTTCTGAGCGGCGCGGAAAGCGCAAGACCCGCCTATGCGGCCGATCTGATAATATCGCGCCGCACCGGCATAAGCCGCGCGGAGCTTATCTATAATAACGACGACATTCCCGCGGCGCTCTGCCGCGGGATTTTTTCTGCGGCAGCAAAGCGCGCGAAGGGAGTCCCCCTTTCTTACGTGCTGCATGAAGCGGAGTTTTACGGCTATGCCTTTAAAGTAGGGCGCGGCGTCCTTATACCCAGACCCGAGACTGAGCTTCTTGTGGAGGAGGTACTGAAGTACTTTCCGGCGGGGCGTGCCGCACGTTTTGCGGACTGGTGTACCGGAAGCGGCTGTATAGCAGCGGCGCTTCTTATGGAAAATCCGTCGCTGTCGGCCGTTGCGGTGGACAAAAGCCGCCACGCGCTGTGCTGGGCCGGAATAAACGCAAGGCGGCTGAATCTTGCCGGACGTCTTGAGCTTATCAGGAACGACGAGCCCTGCTGCGCTCCTGTCGAAGAGGGGAGCCTTGACTTTATCACGGCAAACCCTCCCTATATACCGGCTGCGGAAATAAGCGGCCTGATGAGCGAAGTGCGCGACTATGAACCTCATGACGCGCTTGACGGCGGCTGCGACGGGCTGTTTCTGTACAGGAAATTTTTCAGGGCTTTCCCGCGTTTCCTCAAAAAAGACGGCATGATGTTTTTTGAATGCGCCGGCGGCTCCCAGGCCGAAGCGCTGTCGGAAATGGGTAAGGAGAGCTTTGACCTTGTGGGCAGAATCACCGACTACAACGGGGTGCTGCGTCATATGGCATGGCGCAGGCGTTGAAATTCGATATTTATTCTCTTATAATCGATTCATATATAGATTGCAACATATTGAGAAAGGATGCTTGTAATGGAAAAAAGAGAACTTGTGATAATCGGAGCGGGCCCCGCCGGGCTTGCCGCCGCTGTTTACGGACGCCGCGCAGGGCTTGATACTCTTATACTTGAAAACGGACTGCCGGGCGGGCAGATCAATATAACTGACGAGGTCGAAAACTGGCCCGGTACCATCCACGCCTCAGGCATGGAGTTGGGAGAGGCGTTCCGCAGGCATGCCGAACATTTCAAGGCCGAGTTCCGTTCCTGCACCGTTACAGGCATCAGTCTGAAAGACGGGAACAAGATAGTACTGACCGATAAGGGAGAGATAGAAGCGGAAGCTGTGATCCTTGCTACCGGCGCCAGATTCAGAAAGTTAGGCTGCCCGGGCGAAGCGGAATTCACCGGAGCCGGAGTCAGTTACTGCGCCGTATGCGACGCCGCGTTTTTCGAGGGCGAGACGATAGCCGTCGTCGGAGGAGGCAATGTTGCGGTCGAAGAAGCGGGTTATCTTACCAAATTCGCTGAGAAGGTCTACATCGTGCACCGCCGCAGCGAGTGGAGGGCCGACCGTTCCGCAATCGAGCAGGCTTTGGCCAACCCGAAGATAGTCCCGGTCTGGGATTCCGTAGTGGAAGCCATCGAAGGTGACGGCGTCGTAGAGAAGCTTGTCCTGAAAAATGTGAAGACGGGAGCGCTTTCCGAACTGCCGGTGGCCGGATGCTTCATATTTGTAGGGACCGAGCCGAATGTTTCTTACCTCGGTGAGGAAAACCGGATCGTAAAGCAGGCAAAGGGCGGCTGGATAATCACGAACGACAGGATGGAAACGAGCGCCGAGGGAATTTTTGCGGCAGGAGACATACGCGATAAATATCTGCGCCAGGTGGTTACCGCGGCCGGAGACGGCGCGGTGGCGGCAATGGCCGCATACGCATACATTTCCGGCCAGCTGTATCTGCGTTCGGTCCTTTTCGGGCCGGAAGAGGTGACAGCTCTCTTTACCTCGAGCATAGACCGGGCGCAGATAGCCCTGCAGGTGCAGGCCGAGAAGTTCATGGCCGAAAGCGGCAGAAAGATAACTTTCGTAGACGCCTACAAAAACGGCAGAGCTGCTGAAAAACTTGGAATAACCGCGCTTCCTGCGATAGTTGAGATCAAAAAAGGCGTGATAACGAGGTCTGCTTCGCCCGGGAGCATTGAAGACATAAAGAAATTTATCGGCTGATAAAAATACAGTGCCGTCTGTATTCGCGGGGAGGGGATGTTCCCTCCCTTTTTGCTGTCTGCCGGAACCGCCCGCCGTTTCCCGCAGCGCGTCACGCTCTGCCGCACAGCTGCTGCATGTGGCATATTTTCATCATAAATTGGTTATAATATATAAACAGCAGGGTGTCTTTCTTTAATTATTGTCCGGAAAGGAGACGCGCGTATGGCAAAAAGATCTTTGAGAGTTTTAGCTGTTTTTGCAGCTCTCTTTTTGTCTGCTTCATCTGCCTTTGCCGCGGCTTCTCCCGAGCCGTCGGACAAAACGATAAAACGCGAGATAAAGATCGGGCGGCGCGGCGCGCAGGAGATAGAAGCTCAGATACCGCGCGTTCTTGACCCCTCTGCGGAAGCAAAGCTTGCGATGATCGCGTCGAAACTCACGCCGTATCTTCAGCGCGATCTGGAATACAGCGTCCGCATACTGGATATGAAAGAACCAAACGCCTTCTCGCTGCCAGGCGGCATGACCTATTTTACTACCGGCATGCTTGATTTTCTTAAAAGCGAGGATGAGATAGCGGCGGTCATGTGCCATGAATTCATACATGCAGACAGAGCTCACGGAATAGTCCAGGCCAGGCGCAACAACGTGCTGAGCCTTCTTACTATCGCCGGGCTGATAGCCGCGTCTCAGACCGGAGGCAATGCATCAGCGGGGATAGCGGCGATGGCAGGCGGCCTTCAGACCGCTCTCATGAACAGCTACAGTATAGATCTTGAAAAAGAGGCGGATGCGATGGGGATAGACGTTTTGCGCAGAGCCGGCTACAACCCCTCCGCGATGCTTACGATGATGGAGCGCATGAAGCTTGAGAAGATGAAGCGCGCGCAGTATCAGCTCGGCATCTATCAGACGCATCCCGATGACGAAGAACGCGTAGAAGCCGCGTTAAAATATCTGCGCAGCAACGGAATCGCGATAGAGCGCAGGGATGTGGTGCAGTCGCTGAAGGTCGCCATTGACAGAGAGATCGGCGAGATAAGGCTTATGATCGACGGAGACGTCTTCGTTTCCGCGCAGGATAATGAAGCATCCGAACGTCTTTTCAGCGAACTCTCGGAGCGTCTTGACGGAACTCTTGAGCTTGAACTGGCGCCATATGACGTCAAAACGGTCGAAACGGGCGGCGAAAACGTGCTGATGATAAGGCGGGAAAAATTGTTGTCCGAAGCGGAGCTTCTGCCGGGTATGCCTTCACTGCAGGATCTGCGCGACCGTATAATCGCATCTCTGAACAAGGCAAGACGCGGCAATATGATAACAGACTACTACCAGTAAGCCGCGCTGCGGTTTTCACAGCAGGCATGAACTGATTTAGGAGGGGCAATATGTATATTTCTCTATACCGCAGATACAGACCCCAGACGTTTTCGGATATGGTGGGACAGAGCGCGGCGGTCGGAGTCCTGATGGCGTCCCTGCGCGACGGTTCCCTCGGACACGCGTACCTGTTTTCCGGGCCGCGCGGCTGCGGGAAAACGTCTGCCGCGCGCCTTGTGGCGAAGTCGCTTGACTGCCTGAACAGAAAAGAGGGCTGCGAGCCATGCGGCGAATGTGTGAACTGCCGTTCCATAGCGGCCGGGGAACACCTTGACGTTATAGAGATCGACGGAGCTTCGAACAGGGGCATAAACGAGATAAGGGATCTTAAAAGCCATGTGAGCCTGAAGCCGCTCTCTGCCTCATATAAAGTTTATATAATCGACGAAGTTCATATGCTTACCGACCCCGCCTTCAACGCTCTTCTAAAGACTCTGGAGGAGCCTCCGGCGAACGTTGTCTTTCTTCTTGCGACCACGGAGCCGCATAAAGTCCCTGTGACCATACGGTCAAGATGCCAGCATATACCCTTTCACAGGATAACTGCGGCCGACACCGCAGCCCGCCTCAGATACGTATGCGGCAAAGAGAATATAGAAACTGAAGACGAAGCTGTCTGGGAGATAGCAAGGCAGGCGGACGGAGCTCTTCGCGACGCGCTCTCTCTGACCGAACAGGCAGTTGCTCTCGGCAGGGGGCGGCTTTCGCTCGAAGCGGTGCGCGAACTGACCGGCGGCAGCAGCCGTTCCGAGCTTGAGACGTGGGTCAGCGCGCTGCGTACGGATCCCCGCAAAGCATCCGTTATGCTCCATTCGGTAATGGCCCGGGGAGTATCTCCCGAGAGGCTCTGCGAAGCCCTTTTTGTGATCTTCCGCGATATGTGGCTTTATTCGCTTTGGGGTGACAAGGCCATGGAGGCGCTTGAAGTATCATCGGCGGAAGGCAAATTCCTGGAGTCTGAGTCCGCGCAGTGGCAAAGCGACAGGCTCAGGTCCGTCTGCGCGATTCTTTCGCGCCTTATGCCCAAAGCGCGCTACGGCATGAAGGGGGACGTGTTCAGCGGTCTTGTCTTAATGGAGATAAGTTCTGTGATAAACGGCGCAAAAGCTCCTGTCGCGCCTGTGTCCGGCCGCACGTACGAGCCTGTCCCGCAGGTAAAGGACGTTCGGGAAAAAAGAACAGCGGAACGCATGTCTGCCGCCGCCGTGTCTGCTGCCGCGGGCGGCGCGGCACGGCAGCCTCACTCGTCCGCAGGAGGAACTGTCCCGGTCTCTGCCGGAGCGGATTCGCCTTCTGAAGCGCTGTCGTTCGGGAACAACGATTTTTCACGGTTAGTGAACAATCTTCCGGCCGACAGGCTCCAGATAGCTTCCGCTCTTATCGGTGCGGAGATATACGATGCTGGCGGCAGGATAGAAATATGCTTTGACCGCCCCTGTGCGGCGCAGAGCTTTGTATCGATAGACCGAAACAGAAAGAGCATAGAGGAAGCCGCAGCAAGGACGTGGGGCGCTGGGGCCCCTGAAGCTGCGGAATCTAAAAGCGTTACGGAAAAAGAGGTCTCCACGGCGGAAAACGTCCCTAATGCGGAAGGAACGCCTGCCGCGGCTGCTGCGCAGCCGTCACGGAACGCAGAAGGCGGCGGGCGTGAAAGCGCCCAGTCCGCTGCATACGGCAATCTGCGCGCTCTGCGCAGGGCCGGAGCCGAAGTCCTGTATATAGAAAAAGGCAGCGGCGAAGAACCGGAAAACGCACCGGAAGATTATTAACGAAAAGCAGAAAAGCTATGAAAACAACGTGTGACATACCGGATATTGAAGGAAAAGAAAAGGCTCCGTCCGGAGCCGGAGAATGGAGCGTACGCAATGAGCCAGTCAGCTAAGCCCTTCGTACATCTTCATGTACATACCGAATACAGCCTGCTTGACGGCGCAAACAGATGCGCCGATCTGGCAAAGACGACAAAAGAAATGGGAATGGACTCCGTGGCTATAACCGACCACGGCGTTATGTTCGGCTGCTACGAATTCTATACCAAATGCAACGAGGCCGGGGTGAAGCCCATTTTGGGGTGCGAGGTATATGTGGATCCCAGCGGCTATACGTGCCGCGAAGGGAAGGGGCAGAACCACCTTATCCTGCTTGCAGAAAACGACGAAGGGTACCATAACCTGACAAAGTTGGTTTCCATAGCGAACACCGACGGCTTTTATTACAGGCCGCGCATAGACCATGAACTGCTTGCGCGCTACAGCAAAGGCCTGATATGCTCCTCTGCCTGCCTCGGCGGCGAGGTGCCGCAGTTCATAATACGCGGTGATTTGGACGGGGCCAGAAGATGCGCGGAACTTTACCGCGACATCATGGGAGATGGCAACTACTTCCTTGAGGTGCAGTCAAACAGCGTTCCGGAACAGGCGATAGTCAACAAGGCGCTTGTCGGGCTGTCGAAAGAGCTCGGCATCCCGCTCATCGCGACTAACGACTCACATTACCTGAAGCGCGAAGACGCCGGATGGCACGACGTGCTGCTCTGCGTACAGACCGGAAGCATCGTTACGGACGAAAAACGCTACCGCTTTACCGGGGACGACTACTATTTCCGTTCGCCCGAAGAGATGTGGGCGATCTTCGGCGGCGAACTGCCGGAGTCGCTTACCAACACTCAGATGATAGCGGACCGGTGCAATGTAAAGCTTCAGACGGGACATTACTATCTGCCGGAATTTCCGCTGCCCGAAGGAGAGACTCTTTCGACGCACCTGCGCAAGATAGCGCATCAGGGGCTCAAAAGCAGGCTTAAAACAGATGACCCGCCGGAGGAATACACAAAACGCCTCGAATATGAGCTCGGAGTGATCGAAGAAATGGATTTCCCGGGCTACTTCTGCATAGTTTCCGACATAATAATGGCCGCGAAGAAAAGAAATATCCCGATAGGCCCGGGACGCGGTTCCGCCGCCGGTTCCCTTGTCGCCTACTCGCTCGGGATAACCGACCTTGACCCGATAAAGTACGACCTGCTCTTCGAGCGCTTCCTGAACCCCGAACGCATAAGCATGCCCGATATTGATACCGACGTTTCCGACAAGGGGCGCGACGAGCTGATAGCCTACATAGTCGAAAAGTACGGCATAGACCACGTCTCCCAGATAGTGACCTTCGGACGGATGCTGGGACGCGGCGCTATAAAGGATGTAGGACGCGCGATGAATATACCGATACCGGAGGTCAACTCGATCAGCAAGCTGATTCCGACCTCATACGCGCTCTCGCACAAGCATATTTCTGACGCTCTTGCTGAAGTGCCGGAACTAAAAGAGATGTACGAGGGGAAGCCCGAGGTCAAAAAACTGCTGGACATGGCGATGCATATAGAAGGACTTGCCAGGCACTGCTCGCAGCACGCCGCGGGCATAGTCATAACGCCTAAGCCCACGAGCGATATGGTGCCTGTCAGAAAGTTCGGCGAGGGACAGGTAGCGACGCAGTATTCGATGGAACCCTGCGAAAAGCTGGGACTGGTAAAGATGGATTTTCTCGGGCTGCGCACTCTTTCCGTTCTTGAAGGGGCTCTCAAAAACATCGAAGCAAACGGCAAGGGCAGGATAGACCTGAATGAGATCCCGGTGGATGATAAAAAGACCTATGAGATGCTTCAGAAGGGCAGCACGCTCGGTGTATTCCAGCTTGAATCCCAGGGCATCACAGCGCTTGTGCGCCGCCTTAAGCCGGACTGCATCGACGATATAATAGCGCTTGTCGCTCTTTACCGTCCCGGTCCGCTCGACAGCGGTATGGCCGATACATATGTCAGATGCAAACACGGAGAGGAAAAGGTGCACTATCTGCATCCCAGGCTGGAGCCATACATGAAGGATACCTACGGCGTCATTCTTTATCAGGAGCAGGTAATGCAGAGCGCGCAGGCCCTGGCCGGCTATACGCTCGGCGAGGCAGACCTTCTGCGCCGCGCGATGGGCAAAAAGAAAAAGGACGTTATGGCGAAGGAGCGCGTCAAGTTCATAGAGGGCGCGCAGAAGAACGGAGTCGACGCGGCCCGGGCGGGCGATATATTCGACATCATAGAAAAATTCGCCGGCTACGGCTTCAACAAGTCGCACAGCGCGGCCTACGGTCTTATAGCGTATTGGACGGCATGGCTCAAGGCTAACTACGGCGCCGAATTTTTCGCTTCATACCTTTCAAGCCTTGTCGGTTCAAAGATGGAGACGCTCGGACAGTATATCCGCAGCGTCCGCGACGAAGGCTTTAAGGTCCTTCCTCCGGACATAAACGAATCCCGAGAGGAATTTACCGTTGTAGGCGAAGTTATAAGGCTTGGGCTTTCCGCTATCGCCAAGGTCGGGGACGCAGCAGTCGCGTCTATAATTGAAAGCCGCGACAAAGGCGGGAGATACGCATCCTTCTGGGATTTCCTCACGAGGATAGACACAAGACAGGTGAATAAAGGCGTTGTCGAGAATCTTATAAAATCCGGAGCTTTTGACAGCATTGAATCAAACCGCGCGATGCTTCTTGCCGCGATGCCGCAGTTTATGGAGCAGGCTGCGAGAAAACAGCAGGATGCCAATCAGGCGTCTCTTTTCGGCGACGACGAAGTGTCGGTCATGCCAGAAATGGCAGAAGTCCCCGATTTCAGCGAACACCAGAAGCTTGAGATGGAAAGGGAGACTATGGGCCTTTATATATCAGGGCATCCCTTTGATCAGTATGAGGAAGAGATTCTGCCCTATATCACCTGCCCGATAGGAAGTCTCGGCAGCTGGCAGTCGGCATCTCCTGCCGTCACCGCTGGACTGCTCTCGGTCGTTACCGAAAAATACAGCAAATCCTCGGGCAGTCCGTACGGCACCGCGGTCTTCGAGGACAACAGGGGCACGCTCGACGTGATGATATTCGGCAGCCGCTGGGCGCAGTTCAAGCCGGTACTTCAGCCGGGACGCCTTTACTTCATAAAGGGAAGGCTGCGCGAGGATCGCGGAATATCCATAATGGCAGACGACATATTCACTGAGGAAGAATACAGGGAGAAACTTGAAAAACGGGTAATAATCACGGTGGCCTCGGAGATGACGGAGGATCTCTGCGACGGCATGTTCAGGATAATCGCAAAACACCGCGGGAAACACGAGATAATACTCAAATACAGAATGGGGGACTTTACAAACGACCAGGTGGTTTCGCTGGTAAGAAGAATAAAAACCGAGGCGACCGAAGACCTGAAAAAAGAACTTTCAGAATACTCTCACGGCAATATAAGCTGTGTCTGATTATCAGAATATGAAAAGGGGATAAAAATGGCAGACGGAAACGCGGCTTCTGGAGAATATATCGTGGTCAAAGCGCTTGAGAACGGCGTCACCGTGACAGGCGTGACGCGCGGTGCGGAAAACAGGTTCCTCCACACTGAAAAGCTTGAGGAGGGCGAGATATGGCTTGCCCAGTTTACGGAACATATATCCGCAATGAAGGTGCGGGGGCACGCGAAACTGCTTACTTCGCACGGAGAGATAGAAAGCGGCAAAGCGTAGAAAACGCAGACGGGGTAAACCCGGAAACACTTTTGCACGGCACATTTATGGAAAGGATAAATCTCGTCTGATGCTGCTTATCGGGACGCATATCTCGGCAGCCGGCGGAGTCGCCAGGGCGTTTTCGCGCGCGGATGCGCTCGGCTGCGAAGCGATGCAGATCTTCACGCGCAATCAGCTCCAGTGGCAGAGCCGTCCGGTTCTGCTTGAGGAAGCGCGCGGCTTTTACGACGCATGGCAGAAGTCAGGCATAAAATGCGTCGTTTCTCATGCGTCATACCTGATAAATATTGCTTCGTCAGATGCGGAGGTGCTGGAAAAGAGCAGAAGGGCGCTTCGCGATGAGACCGAGCGCTGTTATCAGCTCGGGATAAACGATATAGTGCTGCATCCGGGCTTCGCAAAAGACGGCGCCCCAGAAAACGCGCTTAAGACCGTTTCAGAGTCGCTGCAGCTTTTGTTTGAGGAAACACCGGGCTGTAAAGTGCGTATCCTGCTTGAGACCATGGCCGGTCAGGGCTCTGCTTTAGGCGGCGACCTGTCCCATTTTTCAGTGATAGGGGATATGCTTCACTGGAACAGGCGCCTTGCTTTCTGTATAGATACCTGCCATGCATTTGCGGCAGGATACGATATGCGGTCGCCGGAATCCTATGAGCGTTTTATTTCGCTGATAGACAAACATATAGGCACAGACAACGTATACTGCTGGCATGTCAACGACTGCAAGAGCATAAAAGGCTCGCGCCTTGACAGGCATGCGCATTTGGGGGAAGGGCAGATCGGTCATCAGGCGTTTTCGCTGCTTATGAACGACGAGCGTTTTGACGGAGTTCCCGCGATATTGGAAACGCCCAAGGACGGTATCGGAGACGAAGGCAATCTGGCATTTCTGCGCAAAGTCAGGGGACAGTGAAAGTTTGAGGAGAGCTTTGCTTCTTTTTGCGTTATAATTTTTTAAAGCAGTAATGAGGGGTGCGTTCCGTTGTCTTTTTTCAATTTGCGCTGGCAGGACTTCATAGATATCCTGATAGTAGCTTTCCTGATCTACCGTGTGCTTATGCTGCTGGTCGGCACACGGGCCATGCAGCTTATCAGGGGAGTCCTTATTGTCGCGTTCATAGGCGCGGTAGCCAATATACTTGAACTGCGCAGCCTCTCATGGATAATCGAGAAGATGCTCGGCGCGTTCATCATCGTCATTCCGGTCCTGTTCCAGCCGGAACTGCGCCATATGCTTGAAGAGCTCGGCAAAGGGCATCTCTGGAAAGTCGTGAAAAACGAAAAAGACATAGACGCAAGAGCCGAACAGCTTACAAAAGCTCTGATGTACTGCCGCTCGCAGCGCATCGGGGCGCTCTGCGTGCTTGAGCGCGAAAGCAGCCTTAAGGAAGTCTGGCGTACTGCTGTAATGCTCAAAGCGGATATAACCGAAGAGCTCCTGATCTCGATATTCTGGCCCGGCACGCCGCTGCACGACGGCGCGGTCGTGCTTGACCGCAGCAGCATAGTCGCGGCGGGCTGCTATCTCCCCCTTACCGAAAAGACCGACATATCGAGATGGTACGGCACGCGCCACCGCGCGGCGCTCGGAGTAACCGAAATGTCGGACTCGATAGCTCTTACCGTATCGGAAGAGCGCGGAGAAATAACGGCAGCGATAGGCGGGCATTTTTCAAAGCCTCTTGACGAAGAACAGCTGAGCAGGATATGCAATCACTATTTCAGTCTGGAGAGCAGAGAGATAAGCTTTATGGAGCGCCTGAGGGAAGAGATACAGCAGGAATGGCCCGGAGGCGAAAAAGATGCCCAGTAAAAGAAACGGCTTCGAATATTTCCTGATGCGCAAATTGAGATCGATCGATAAGAAGCTTGCCTCTTTAAGTCAAAGGCTGAACTATAAAGGCGAGCTGATACTGCAGTCAAAGCCGTTTTTCGTATGCGTTTCACTGTTTATCTCGGTAGCGCTTTGGTTCTTCGTGGCGCTTGACAGCGATTCCGAAGCGGCGCGCACGATGAACGTGGATATAGATTACATAAACCTTCCATCGGGCTTCTCCGTCTACGCTCCGACCAAGAAAGTCGAGATCAAGGTAGCCGGTAAGATCAATATCCTCTCCGGAGTCAAAGCCTCTGATCTTACTGCCGAAGTGGATCTTACCGGCCTTCAGGCCGGGAAATATTCGCTTCCTGTAAATATCGATGTTCCTTCGTTTGCGCGCATGACAAGCATGAAGCCGGCTGTGGCTGAAGTCGAGATATACCGCTATGTCGAGCGCACGCTGGATATAACGGCAAAGACGGAAGGCTCCCCGCCGGAGGGAATGATCCTCTCTTCTGTTGCGCTGGAGCCTGCGACCGCCGTGATAAGCGGGCCGGAAAGCGAAGTCCTTGCCGTTCAGGGCCTCGAGGCGGTCGTGCCGCTCGGAAAGCTTGACGAGAAGGGCAAAGCGAGGGTCAGCATCACGCCGAAACAGTCCGGAGCAAAGACGTCCGCAGCGCCGCACGAGGTGAGACTCGCGATAACTCCCGGGGAGACGATCGCTTCGGTCAAATTCGAAAATGAGATAGTCGGAGAAAGGATTCCCGTAAAAGTCTCGGTAGTAGGCGTTCCACAGGAAGACCTGCAGATAGAGTCGATAAAAGTAATACCTGACAGCGTAGCGATTCGCGGAAAAAGCGAAGCGGTAAAGAAAATGCGCGCGCTTGTCCTCCCGCCGGTCGATATTACGGGGCTCGATCAGAATATCCAGCTCATGATACCGCTGAGTCCGAAGGATCTTGATGAAAATATAGAGATATCTGGTCCGGACCGTGCCAGGGTAGAGATACGCCTTTCGAAAAAAATGGGCGTCAAGACATTCACGAACGTGCCTCTGATGATCGAAGGGGCGGAAAACGGCAAAGACTGGGAGATCTCGCCTCCCTCAGTCAGCGTGACGGTAGAGGGGACCCAGATGGCTATCGATTCTCTTACAGGCAACGTTCCGTGCGAGCTTTACGTAGACGTTTCGAATATCGTATCACAGCAGGCGGATCTTCCCGTGCTGGTAAGGAATATGAAGCGCGATTTCCAGGTCGTTCAGACAGAGCCGGAACAGGTGCGCGTCACCATCGCTGACGGCAAATAGTATTCGATTGATCTTTTCACATATCGGAAGGGGCAACGCAAAATGCAGGACAGAAAAAGACGATTCTTCGGCACTGACGGCGTACGCGACGTGGCAAACAACGGAATGATGCGTCCCGAACAGGCTATGAGGCTCGGAGCCGCCTATACGGCCTTTCTGAAAAAAAACGGAATATCCGCCCCTAAAATAGCTGTAGGGCGCGATACAAGACGCTCGGGAGAGATGCTCCAGTCGGCGCTTATGGCAGGAATAGCCTCAGCAGGCGGTTCTTCGGCGGATCTCGGCGTTATCCCTACTCCCGGAGTGAGCAGCGTAGCCT